>DIHU01000178.1:11205-23633 GCA_002420315.1 Akkermansiaceae bacterium UBA5688 | reverse complement strand
TTTCTCCTACTTAGCCCACTGGGTAGTTCTTTCCGTCTTAAAAAAATATTTTTAATACTCCTTTTCTCTGATGAGATTATTGGTCGGTCGCATTTCCAGAATTTTCAATTTCTGTTAGCGAAGGAGCTTTTAAGATCCGGACGTTTCTAGTATTAGAATCTAATAAAGATTCATAGATGATAAGATTATCGCTACCTTGTGAGAAGCGAGTGACCGGGCTGACGGATCCTGGAGTTATTGGAAGGCTAGCGACTTGGCTCCATTTCTTGGTGTCCCAAAGAATAACGGGGGAATAGCCGATCGAGCTAGAGACAAGCCGTTTCCCGTCTGGAGAAAAGCTCATTTGGTAAAGAACCAAATTGTGACCTTTTAAGGTGGTAAGGGGACGATCGCCGAGGAGGTCGTAAATCTCGATATAGGGTCGTTTTCGTGTGGCGTATGCGAGCGTGTTGCCATCAGGTGACAGTGCCTGGCCTTGGATGCTATTTCCGTCCTCATTGGTAAGATCTTTGATAAGATCTCCTGATAATACATCGTGGACAAGAATATGGGAACGTCCAGTTCTGATCGCTACCTTTTCTCCACTCGAGGAAAATGAGACAATTAGCGGATTTTCAAAACTTGTCCACATCGTTTCTGAAAATCTCATTTGACTTGAGGTGATAAGTTCAAGAGATGTGGCGTCAAATCGATTAAGTAAGATTCGGCGAGAGTTTATGAAATTCCTAGCGACGAGGATTGTCTGACTCGCTTCTAAATACCGAGACTTCAAGGTTTTGCTCTCGGGAAATCGGATAGATTTTTCAAGATTTCCGTTCAAATTCCAGATGAATAACTCAGGTGGGTTCTGGCTAGTGCATATAAGGCGGTCGCTGGAGATCCAATAGGCTTTGGAAAGGTTGTCGGGCAGGCCTTCTAAAGAGCCGTCTAAATTGCCTTTTAAAGTTAAAACACCTTTTTTTAATACGAGTAATTTATTCCCGCATGGTGAAACTGCTGTGTGAGCCAATGGGCATTCTATTCCAGAGGGTTTTTTAAAATTTCCCGTCCAATCCTTGAGATCCCATATTATAATTTTTCGGTCCTTTCCTGTGCTAACGAGACGTTGACCGTCAGCTGAAAAATCGACACACCAGACTTCATCAGAGTGGCCGGATAAGTTTTTTAGCTCAGACCAATTTTCGGTAGACCAAAGTTTGATGTTTTGGTCACCGCTAGACGAAGCGAGTAATTTCCCGTTCGGAGAAAAAGTTAACTTTGATATAAAACCCTGATGACCAGTGAGTTGAATTTTAGGATTGGATCCTGACACATCAATTATCCAGATTTTTGGGTCAAACCAAATGTGGCCCACCGCGAGTGTTTTATTGTCAGGAGAAAAGGCAAGAGTCGCGATGTTTCCAGCCTTTGGAAGATCCTGATGTTTTTTAGACCAATCTGATGTATCGAGAATCGTTAATTTTCCATTTCTTCCTCCGATCGCGAGTTGTTCACCATTTGGTGAAAAACAACAGGCACCTTCGGTGTCTAAAGGTCCATAGTTTGGCTCATTGAGTAGCTCGCTATGCAAGATTTCTTGTGAATCAATTTGGATGATGTGGGCGGAACCATCGGCGGGTAAAAAGTATGCTAGATTTTGGCCATTAGGAGAAAGGGCGAGCCCCGTCGGGCGATGAGGCCCTATTGGAAAGGTCCGAACGGGGGGCTTGTCTAGGTTGGCCCAAATTTTGATAAAGTAATCCTCACTGTTCTCTTGAAAACTTAGGCCAGCAAAGAGGCTTCCATTAATATTTTTGCAAAGAAATCCACTGTCTGAATTTAATTTACCTGATTTAGTTTCCGCCGAGAGAACCTTTATCTCTTGATTGCTGTTAGTATTGATCAGTTCGATGGATCCATGGTCGCGAAAGCTGATTAATCTAGTAGGCGTATTGGTAAAGAAAGTTGTTAGAACTCGGGAAGAATGCTCTGATTCATAAAGAATTTCTTGTGGTTGTCCCTGACCCCAAAAGTACCTCCACTCCCACCCTCGAAGATCTCGATTGGATGAGCCTTTACTATATTGATTAAGGAGCCGCCTACTTTCTCGAAGATTGTCTTCCTCGAGACTTTTTGCGGTCAGTTGCATGTCAGCTAAATAAGCGCGCTCTTGGGCATCCATTTGCTCTTGGATCGCTAAACTTTCTGCTTCTTTAGCTAAATCACTTAGTTTGTCAGCATGGAGTCTTAGTTCTCGTTCCTTGATACGGGCATTTTGTGCCAGCGAGGCCTGATGGAAACTAAAGAGGGCTGAGACGAAAACAGAGAAAACGATTATTGATGCCGCTAACACCGCTACTCGGTTTCGCCGAAAAAACTTTTGGAAGGAGTATAGCTTGCTTTGGGGTCTTGCCTCTATGGGCAGATTGGACATTGATCTACGGATATCATTCAATAATTCGATGACTGTGGAGTAGCGCTCTGTGGGGTTATTTCTGAGTGCTTTCATCGGTATGGCTTCAAGATCCTTACTGATTCGGCGCTGGATTTCTTGAGTCCTCGAATTCCGTGCATGTGCAATTGCGATGCGATCGGCAGCTTTATATTTTTTGAAAGCCTCAGATGGTGTTTGGAGGTCACGCTCTCCGCGTTGTATCCTTTCTTGAGATGGATATTTTGATTCTTCAGAGCAGCAAGGAGGCTTTCCAATCAATAATTCGTAAAGAATAGCCCCGAGTGAATAAATATCTGAGAGAGTATCAGTTGCTTTATCCGAGTAAAATTGCTCAGGTGCCATGTAATCTGGAGTTCCCAATATTTGGCCTTCGGCCGTGACGACTTGAGTTAATAGAAATTTGGGAGTTTGAATTACTTGAGAGATCCCAAAATCGATCACTTTAGCGAGGGGCCCTTTTGTTGTATCAACAATAAGGATGTTGGATGGTTTAAGATCACAATGAATTGCTCCTTTTTGATGGGCATGATTTACAGCAAAACAAACGTCGATGAAAAGATTAAGCCGCGAGGGGATATCTAAACATTTTTCGTCACAATATTTTGTAATGGGCAAGCCTCTCGCTAATTCCATCACAAAGAAAGGTTGTCCGGTTCTTGTATTTCCAGACTCAATGAGACGGGCAATATTCGGGTGATCCATCATTGCCAGGATTTGTTGTTCAACCTTAAACCGCTTGAGGATGGCGCGCGAATCCATTCCCAGTTTCAGGATCTTGATTGCGACTTCTCGTTCGTATGGCTCGACTTGTTTGGCCAACCAGACGACACCAAAGCCACCTTGCCCAATCTCGGTTTCTAATCGGTAAGATCCAATCAAGGTCCCGTTTTCAAAAGAGGGCGGTGATGTGCTAGCAACATCCTCATCGCTTTTGAGATTGGTCTGATCATACATTTCACGGATGACTTCAGAGTCCATGAATCGCATCGGCATGGTGTCATGGGCTTTTAAAAGTTCCAAGAGGGCTGATTTAACTTTCTCAGTCAAATCCGTCCGTTTCTCTAGCTCAGTCTGCCAACAATCACTTGGTAAAGATGTGAGTCGTTCAAATTCAGCTTCAAGCTGAATTTGGAATTGGGGATCTATGGGCTTCTGCTCTTTCAAAATTTAGATGGATGAGGCTGAAATCGATATTAACAAACAGAAGACGGAAGTTTGATACTATATTCTAAATTACAGTTTGGATGTTTTTGATCTAAATCAGAGTGATTATCTAGACTTTTACCTACCAGAGGCTCGTTCAAAGACATCAAACTTTTTTCGGGAGCGGTAATTGTTTCATATCGGATGATCCCCTTCTTTAGAGAGACTTTGATTAAATGATTACGTGATTCGGAAGGAGCTAAAAAGGGAACTTCATCTATACATGCGTCAAAATTTGGAAATTGTGCCGTTTTTTTGGAGTGGCCTGAAATTCTGCTCCGCTGGACCGTGACCGCCTTTGGAATTTTTTCAGATAAATTTTAGTCTCTATTGTGAGAGCCATACCAGGTGCTAGGGTGATTGTCGGGATAGCGGTTTAGATCCTAGGTTGATGTGTCCGGCGGGAAGATATTGGAGTTGGTGGTGGATCTGGGGAATGTTGGGACCAGCTCTGATTGGGTGCTCTGGCTTAAGCCCAATTGGAATAGCGGACAAAATAACGACATCTTTAACTTGGGTCATCTTGCGGAAAATACGATCCTACCTACCGGTGAGTAAACAAAGCACGATTAATACGGATAAGAGCCAACTGCTGAGGTTGGTTGGTTTGTCGAAGTCGTATGATACGGTGGTGGCCCTTGATGATGTTTCTCTGCGAATGGGAGTGGGCGAGTTTGTTGGCCTCCGCGGTCCGAGTGGGGCGGGTAAGTCGACTCTTTTGTATGTTGTGGCTGGCTTGTTAGGTCCCGATAAGGGATCGATCCAGGTCGCTGGCTCCGATGTCTTGGAAATGAGTGGATTGGAGAAAACACGCTTTCGTAAAGAGGTGATTGGACTGGTTTTTCAAGATGCAAGGCTGATTCCTTATCTTGATATCCGAGCTAATATTCTCGTCGCTGGTGGAGATCGAACTCGGGCGGATCAGCTGATGTTTTCGCTGGGGCTTGAGGCGAGGGCGTCCCATATTCCGGAGGAGCTGAGTGCGGGAGAGCAACAAAGAGTAGGCTTGGCTCGGGCCTTAGTTCATGGTCCAAAGTTAGTTTTGGCCGATGAGCCAACGGGGAATTTAGATGACGTGAGTGCCGAAGCGGTAGTCTTAGGACTACGCGATTTTGTTGAGAATGGAGGTTCGGTTTTGGTGGTGACTCATGACCCTAGAGTTCTTGAGAAAGTAGATCGGGTAATTACTTTAGAGGGAGGGAGAATTTCATCGTGAACTACGAGGACTATTACACTTGGCAGCGAGATGTTCCGGGCTTTGGGAGTGAGTCTCAGGAGAAACTGAGGAGCTCAACCGCGTTGGTTTCACGAGTTGGTGGGCTGGGCGGGCCTTTGGCCTTGTCTCTGGCAGCGGCAGGAGTGGGGCGAATCATTCTTGCGCATGGAGGAGAGTTGAGACCGGATGATTTAAATCGTCAGATTTTGATGACTCATGAGGGCATAGAGGGCGCGCGTCATGTTCAGGCTGCAGAGACGTTGAAACGATTTAATAGGGATCTAAAGATCGAATCAATAGGGCAGAATGTTTCGGAGGAGAATATTTCAGGGCTTGTTGAACAGGCAGATATTGTTTTCTCCTGCGCGCCTCTTTTCGAAGAGCGCCTTTTAATGAATCGTGAGGCGATGAATCAGCACAAATTTTTTGTCGACGGCGCAATGTGCTCGATGGAGGGACATGTGCTCGCAGTCGACCCGGGTAAATCGGCTTGTCTTGGATGTTTAGTGAAAGAGCCCCCCGCTTATTGGAAACGTCGCTTCCCGGTAATTGGGGCGGTCTCTGCAATGGTGGCTCAAATCGCCGCTTTAGAGGGTATTAAGCTTCTGACCCGCTTCGCCGAACCAGCGATTGATCGAATGATTCATGTTGATGCGAAATGCATGCGGATGAAGAAAGTGCGTCTTGTCAGAGACGTGGACTGTCATCACTGTTCTGGAGGTAAGTCATGAAAAGATCTGTTTTTACGATTGGAATTCTTGTTGTCCTGCTGGGAGGGGCTTTTTGGTGGTTGACGAATGATAATGACCGAGATGGGCCGGGATCGGCAGACTTGCTCTTCCACTGTGCCGCGGGATTGCGAAAGCCGATGAGTGAAATTGCCCGTCAATATGAGGAGGAGTTTGGGGTGAAGGTTAATTTACAGTTTGGTGGATCAGGAGCCTTGGCAAGCCAACTCGAATTGGCAGGTGGGGATCTTTATTTGCCTGCAGACCAGAGCTATATCGACTCAGCGAGAGAAAAGGGCCTAATGAAAGAGGCGATTCCGGTGGCGCTTTTGACGGCTGGGCTAGTGGTTCCGAAAGGTAATCCGCGGGGCTTGACGACACTTTCGGATTTAGGAAAGGAAGGATTGAAGATTTCCTTGGCCGAGAGGTCGGCTTCGGTTGGTAGATTTACTTGGAAGGTTTTGGAGGAGGAGGGATTGTTGGCGAGGGTTAATCCTAATGTGGTTGTGACTAAGCCAACCGTGAATGCGATTGTGGAAGATGTTGCGACCGGTGCTGTGGACGTTTCGTTAGCGTGGGATGCGGTGGCGAAAAATTTTTCTGAGGTGGAATGGCTTGCTGTCCCTGAGTTCTTAAAAAGAGCGAAGAGAGCTTCGATTGGGGTGCTCACTTCGAGTAAGGACGCAAAAAGAGCACTACACTTTGCCCGTTATGTCACAGCGCGAGATCGTGGGCGAAAGGTCTTTCAGGAGATGGGGTTTATGGTTCCTGATGAGGGAGATGAATGGTCAGATCAGCCGGAAGTGACTTTTTTTTCGGGGTCAATGTTGAGGCCGGCGATTCAGGAGCGAGTTCGGGAGTTTGAGGAGCGTGAGGGGTGTCGGGTGAATACGGTTTTCGAGGGTTGTGGGACGCTGGTTGCACAGATGGATGCTGGGGCTACGCCAGCAGGATACTTTGCGTGTGATACGAAGTTCCTGAACAAGGTTCAGGAACGATTTTTTACGGGGCGAATTATGACGCGGAATGAGATCGTCTTGCTGGTTCGAATGGGGAATCCAAAGGAGCTTTTCAAATTGAAAGATCTGGGAAAGCCAGGGGTGAAGCTTGGAATTTGTGATGGTCGCAAAAGTGCGCTGGGAGAATTAACGCGGATCATGCTTGAGAGACGTGGATTAGCTAAAGAATTGGAAGTCAATGTTGCTGTGAAGGTTGCGAAAGGAGATGATCTTGTGTCTGCGGTGCAGGCTCGATCACTTGATGCGGCGTTGGTTTACCGAAGTAACGCACTCGCTAGTCCGGTGACTTTAGAAGAAAATGAAATCGTCGAGCTGAATGACGATTTGGCTTTTGCCGAGCAACCCTTTGCAGTGGCAAAGGGATCGGCTTACCCCGAATTAATGAGGAGATTAGGTGAATTTCTGGCGACGCCGGAAGCGAGGGGAAGATTTGAAAAATTGGGATTCCAATGGGAGCTCAATTGATGATGGGTTTTTGACATCCGATAGTATCGAAAGGCCATTTCCTTTCCTAAGTGTCCATGGTTTGTCACCTCACTGCGATCTTGGGAGTTTTCATTACGAAAATGCCGGCATAAGCTTGGCTTATGGCAGCTTTTCTGGGAGTGAATATTGGTTATGATAGGTCGTCATTTAATTCTGTTGAGGCGTTTAAGAGTTAAATTTACAAGGTGAAATGGAGAAAAGTATTAGGAGTGATCAAAAGATTTGGAGGGTTAGGCCGGAGTGGCCTTTTCTTCTATTTCTAGTTTTTGTGATTGCAGCCTACATTGGACTATTGCTCTTAATGGTCGGGGCAAATGTGCTCACGGTTTCGTGGAGCCAGGCGAGTGAGATTTTGAAGGATGCTGATATTCAGCATTCAATTATCCTGACTTTTGTGACTTGTACCGCGACCGCAATTCTTTCAGTATTTGTTTCGGTCCCGGTGGGCTATCTTTTGTCCCGATATCAATTTAGGGGGAGAGCCTTTGTAGATACACTTTTAGATATTCCGATTTTGCTACCTCCTTTGATTGTTGGCTTAAGCCTTTTAATCCTGTTCAATCGGGTTTCACCATCGGCTTGTTGTGGAATGTTAGCGGGTGGTGCATTGATAGCCGCGATCTGGGGAATAGCTCGAAAAGGGGATAGAATAGTAATACGATTTTTGGTGGGAGGGGTAGTTGCATTTGGGCTTCTAAGCCTCGTTTCTTCTGGGAGTGAGACATCACTTGAGGATATTGTAAGTGAGGTTGGTTTTCCAATGACCTTCCATCCGTTAGGAGTGGTTTTGGCTCAGTTTCCGGTAGCGGCTGCTTTTGCGGTTAGGACAATGAAGACGACCTTTGATCAGATTAGCCCGCGTTATGAAGAGGTTGCGATGACTTTGGGATGCAATCGGGGGCAGGCATTATTACGAGTTGTTTTGCCATTGGCTAGTAAGGGGGTAGTGGCGGCAGGAACAATGGCATGGGCGAGGGCGCTGGGAGAGTTTGGGCCGATTTTAATCTTTGCGGGGGCGACACGTGGCCGGACCGAAGTGTTAGCAACGTCGGTTTTCCTGGAAATCAATATAGGTAATTTGCCAGGAGCGGCGGCACTTTCGCTCCTAATGATTCTGTTGGCGGTCTCAACCCTTTTGATAGTGAGATATCTGGCAGGTAGGGGAGGAGCAGTATGAGTGACGGGATGTTAATGTTAGAAAACGTGACGGTCCAAGCAGGGAATTTTGTCCTATCTCCCTTTTCGTTGGATATTGGGGAGGGTGAGTGTGTTGCCTTAATGGGACCGAGTGGTTGTGGGAAAACGACACTCCTCGAAACGATTTGTGGATTACGCGATGGCCCGGTTGGCGGGCGCATTGTTCTCGGTGGAATGGAGGTGACAAATTTGTCGCCTGGGGCACGGGGAATTGGTCTAGTGCCACAAGATATTGCCCTTTTCCCATCTTTGACGGTCCGAGAGCAAATAGAGTTTGGTCCTAAGCTTCATGGTTGGGAACCTGAGGAAGTAAAGGCACGGGTGGAGAGCCTGGCAGGAGATCTAGGATTGGAGAAGCTTTTGAGTCGCTTGCCCGAAGGGCTCTCAGGCGGCGAAGCTCGCCGAGTTGCGTTGGGCAGGGCTCTTGCATTGAGGCCACAATTACTTTGTCTGGATGAAGCGCTATCCGGTTTAGATGAAGCGCGTCATGATGAGGTGCTTGGCGTGATTCGTAAGATGATTGAAAGGGAACGGGTGACTGCTTTGCATGTTACACATTCCAAGAAAGAAGCGGAGGCGATTGCAGATCGGGTGGTGTTAATGGGCTAGTTATCAATTACATCGGAGTAGGACAACGGAATCGCGTGTGAGGGCGTAGATGGTCGAGAGCCACGTTGCGGCGGCGCTAACGAGGGGGATGAAAAGCCAACTCAGAGGAGGGAATGAAAATGAGAAGGCTTTAGAAATGGAGAAGGTCAGGCAGGTTGCGAGAAGGCCGATTAAAGCGGCTCGGGTGAGCAGGATGATTGCAATTTTTAAATTGCTGACACCAATCGCTCGAAGGGTGCCAATTTCTGGAAGCCGTTCGCGGACGTTGGCAAAGGAAAGATATGCGAGGGCGAGAAATGCGCCGCTTATAATGATTGGAGAAAGAACTGAAGAAAAACGAGCGCGTTCGAAGCGGGCAGCTTCGCGACTTTTTATGATGGTTGCTCTAGCTTTTCGTGCCCGATCACCGGCTTTGTTACGGGCTTCTGCGCGGACCATAGCGGAGGAACCAAGTTCGATAATTTGAACCTCAGGGAGGATCTTGGAGATTTCGGAGCGAATTTCACCGAGTCGATCGATGGAGGCACAATTACATCCGAGGGCTAAAATGGCATTAATTCGGTTAGGTTGCTCAAAGAGTTTTTGAGCTTCGTCAAGGTGTATCCAAGCCGAGCTATCGTCGCGGAAGTTTCTTGGAGGATAGGTTTGGGCAAGAGTGTAGGTTTGGTCGTTTAGGGTTACCTGATCTCCTTTTTTGAGTCCGAGGGACTTGTGTAGGTCATAACCGAGATTGATTGTTCCCAGAGCAAGAGGATTCATAATAGGTTTTTTTTTGGACCTATGGGCGATAGGGACTTGTCCCTCAACGCCGATAAGGAGGATGGATCGATTTTGTTCCTCCCAGCTCACTCGCTTTGATAACTGAGGAAGAAGGTGATTAACGGTAACGATTCCACTTTCGGCAAGTTTGTGAACAGAGTCCTCGGAAATGGTTTGTTCGGAATATCCACGTTCCTTAATTTGCCAAATTTCCTCGCCTTTGGGGAAGAGGAAGACGTTGAAACCAAGGCCTTTCATGGTTTTACGAATGTCGTTCTCAAGCTGAATCATCTCAGCGTTGGTTTCGTTTTCTAGAAAGCTGAGTTGGGCTTCGGTATTTTGGTCAAAGTTGGCTAAACTTTCTTCTGCGGTAAGCCAGATACAGATGGCAGCAGCAGCAGTCATGGTAGCGATCAGAAAGTTGAACTTCCGATGTTTGATTTCGGCCAAGAGCATGATGGGAATGGATGAGGGGGCTTAATCAGAGTAGCGAACCAGCGAAGATTCTAATTGGATTTTTTCAAAAGGAAAATGGTCCCCATGACGAGGATCAAAGGGATTGCCAACAAGAGGGTCTTGGGAAAACTGACCCCGTAGGATTTTAGAGAAGATTTCTCAATAGGTGATTCCTGAGCAGGTAAAGATTCGTCGTTAAAAGAGGGGAGAACGGTGGGGAGTGACTTGTCGATGACGACGAGGCCAGATTGAAGTTTTTCCTGCCAGTTGGCTTTAAAGAGTAGGTCGTATCCAGGGTTACCGCTTTTGACCTGACAGGAGCAGGCGCCACACAGATATTCACAGGCTGTCATGACTGCTTCAGCTGTGATAGAGCTACCAAGAAGTGGACCCGGTGTTCGACCACGACCAAAGATGGGAACAACGAGTGGTTCTTCGGGCGGAGAGTTTCGATCAGCAGTTAGGATGCGAAGATAGCTCTCTTCGGCAGGGTCGCTGCTTTTGATCCGCTCAATCTTGAATGAGATCTTGAGAGGAATGGACGAGCGGAGGACATCATCGAGATCGATGTCTTCTCCTACTTTACCAATCTGGTTGGCTTGGATGACTCCCTTAGGGATTTTTATGCTTCTGGAAGCCTTCTGTAAGGTGTCGTTAAGGAGATTAAAAGTCGCGTCATTGGCAGTTTGGTCAGTGCCCTCGATAAGAACCCAGACGGTCGATTCTCCATTTAAAAGATCTTTTTTAATTCGGTTGCGGAGGGGGGAGTCGAGGATGCTCTCAAGCGCTGATCTGGTTCCAGGGAAGACAAGTGGTTCATTGCTTTCCCAGCTTTCAGGAGGATGAAGAAGGAAGGCGGGATATTTAGTGAGCTTCTCGAGCCCAACAATCGCGAAGCGTTCGTTGGGAGTGATCTTATCCATATTAAGGGATTCAAACTCGAGGTTAAGGTATTTCGGAGTGACCGTTAATTCGGCTGGCGTTTCCCCTTGGTGAATTAATTGCAAGCGGAAGGGATCCGGTTGCCAGCGTTCCAAAGCGTATCGAAACACGGGGACTTGGCAGGCAAGGGACGAGACGGTTACCAGAAGAAAGATCAGGAGATGCTTCACGGTTTGAAATGAAAAGTATGAATGTAGCCGAGATCGGTGGAAACGATGAGGCGGCCTTCGGCAGCTGTAATACCATAGGATTTTCCTTTGACCGGGGCCTGCCAAAGTGATTTACCAGTTTTGGTGCTAAGAATGGAGACTTGATTGTCGAGGCCGACGATAAGCTGATCGCCTGCGACGACGAGCTCGAAGGGGGCGGGGTGATCAATAGTCCAGAGGAGGCAAGATTTGATTTGAGTTTGGAGTTTGGAGATCTCTTTTTTGAGAGCTTCAATTTGGGCGAGGGTCGTCTCCACTTTTGGGTCAAGATTTTTGAGAGCGGCCCTTTGGGTGTTTAGGAGCGTCTCAAGCTGAGCCTTGCGGGTGAGGTCGAGGCATTGAAGGTTGTCGATGGAATGGAGGTAGGCCCTTCCTTCCGTGACAACGACTCGGGTGGTGTTGTTGAAGGTTGTGAGTCGTTTTCCAGATTTGGGGTCAGCGATGCGTAGCTGTTCGTCCCGTTCTTTTTGGTTGGGCGGGCCTGCGATGAGTTGATTGTCTTCTGTTAAAAGGCAAAAAGTTCCTCCGGCCTGCCCGATGGTTCCTGTCTTTTTGCCGTCGTTTTGATTTAGAGTGATGGGCGCGGCGCGACCCTGGGGGATATAAAGGCGGTCGCCGCCGGCTAGTATGGCCCCTTGAAGGGTGACGCCTTGATGCTCGGTGAGGTACGCTTTTTCCGCCGTCCTGGCATCGATGCACCATAGATAGGAAGTCTTCCATGGCAGGAGTGAGGCCGCGAAAAAGGCGCGGCCGTTTTCAATGGTGATTCCGGTTCGAACCGGCCAAGGTGAAATCAGTTTTCCATTGCTGGGGATCAGGCGATCGGAAGGTGCGGCTTGTTTTTTTAAGAGGGTTTTTCCAGTCAGGGCATCTGCACAGTAAATGTAGCCATCATCGGATCCAAACCATGCTTTTTCTCCGACGAGAGTGGGAGGGAAACGGACGGAGGAATTTGTGAAGTGTTGCCATTGCTCTTCTCCAGTTGAGGCATCGAGACAATGTAGAGCATTGTCGGATGAAGACCCATAATAAACGAGATTATGGGCGGCGGTCGTAAAATAACAGGGATCGAAATTGCGCATCGACTGCAGGCCTTCGTTGCTGGAGTAGGCATCCCATTTGGCTGGTCCGGTCCATGCCTGTTGGGGAGGGCCGCCATTGTGGACCCAT
>DIHU01000178.1:0-10829 GCA_002420315.1 Akkermansiaceae bacterium UBA5688 | reverse complement strand
TCATGGCGATAAGTTGGCCAGACCTCGGCGGGGCAGAGGGCGCAAAGTAAGAAAAATGCAAGAGTTGAGCGGAACATGATGCTTAGGAGGAGGGCTCGGTCTGGAGATAGAAAAAGGGCGGCTACTTTTTGGGCGGAGTGGGCTCTTTAATACCGGAATTGTTTTTGGGAATAAAGGCAAGTGAGGTTTCCATCCAGCCGCCGCATGAACAGCCGCCACCGCCTTCGGGTGCGAGGAAGAGTCCTTGGGCGGGAAGAACGCTGAGCCAGCAGGAGGGGCGGAGCCGGGGCCAGTGGGATTGTTTTTTAGAGGTTTTGGACCAAAAGGTGAGGCTCACGTCAATCCCTCGATAAAGCAGTCCATACGCTGTTCCAACGGTGGCGGAGCATTTAGTTTTAGGCCCGTATTTGTGATCGAGCGGCTTTCCGTCGGGAAGGGAGATCCCGGTTGGGTCTGTATAGACCCGGTCCTCGTAAACGACAGGATGGGTAATGTGGGATCCGTGGTGGTTGGTACGCCACGGGGTCTGGGATTGGAATCGGAGAGCGCCATTGGCAAGGTCGAAGTAGTGGTAGCTGAAGATTCCTTTTCCATTGTGCTTACCGGTCTCTTCGGTGTCGCCTTCAGAGAGGGTGACGAGGAAACCTTCGGAAGTCATGGATCCATAAGAAACTTGGATGAAGCCTTTTTTCTCGGTTCGGAGGAGAGTTTTGGGGAAGGGCTTTTGCCAGATGATCTTGCCTGTGGTTGCGTCGAGACAGACGGCGAACATTTGCTTCCAGTGATTTTTGGTGCTCTCGCGGCCGGATGTGGATTTTTGAAGGTCGGTGTTGCGTGTTTCAAGAAAGCAAAGTTTGCCTTTTGCCAACGAGATAGTCGGGTTGATGATGAGCCCGCGCGAGTAGGTCCAGTTTCCGTTCCAGTTTGACTTTGAGTATCCGAAAATATTGTCGCTAAGAACATTGGCAGTGTCGGTCTCGCGGCCGACTTTATCATACCAGGCGTCCCCAAAGTATTTTTTAAACTCGGCTCCCAGACGGACGGAGGATCCGATGACGTTATCTCCTTCTTGGGCGATGAAGCCCCAGTCGTGTGTTTCGCGGTGGGAGGAGGTGAGCTTTAAGGTTGAGACGCGTTTGCCGGTGGCTCCGTCTAGGACCCAAAGGAGATCTTTGACAGCGACGTAAAGTTTGCTGTCATCTGCGCACCAGTTGGCGCTGTCGTGGGGGACGTTGACTCGACGAAGGTCCGGGATTTCCATATCCCAGAGAATTTGGCCGTTGTATGCGTCGAGCGCCATGAGCCGGTTTAGTCCCTGATGATACATGCGCCCATTGGTGGCAAGAGGAGCGGACATGCGGGGTTGTCGATCAATGCCAAAGTTGGCACCGGGCCTGCCAATCCATTGGAGCTCCAATTCATCAACAGCTTGAGCGCCGCCAAGGCGTTCGTTGGAGTAGGTGGTGTTTGATGGTGGCCCGTATTGATGGGTCCATTCACCGGATCCTGGAATGGGAAGGCGGGTGTTGAGGGTCCCGTCTGGCAAGACAGTACGACCTTTTGGCCGGGTGAGTCGGGAGAGTTCGGAAGCAGAGCAAGGAGGAGTTTCACGTTCGGTGCAGACGAGGTTGCCGACGCAAGAGGTGAGCGGCACATCCTTAAGGTTGGGAAGGTAGAGGACAGTGATTCTGGAGCCATGAATACCAGAGTTTGTCAGCTCTTTCCGCAAGGCGTTGACTTTTTCAAGGTCATCATCAAAGGCTGTCACGTTAAGCTTGGTTTGAGAGGCGATGGCTTTGGCAAGTGAGCCATCGGTGAGTCCCACAATGATAGCGAAACCGGGTTGAGCAGGGAGATCTTGTAGATAGGTTTTGGCAAGAGGGTGGCTACTCTCAGGAGTCGGAGCCGGCATGTAGTTCATGCTTGTGTCAAATTCGTAGAGGGGGCTGAATTTCTCACCGTTTTCGGTGTTGGAGCTGATCCGGTAGGAATAGCGGGTGTGCGACTTTAGGTTGTCGAGGATGACTTCATGGCGAAGGCCCTCTGATTTAGACTCAACGATATTGCCGAGTTTCCGGTTCGTTCCGTATCCGATAACGGCTTTTCCGGGGTGGCTGGCTTCCCAAAAAAGGAGTGCTTTGCCTGGAGATAAAAATCGAACAGCGGGGCGAACCGAAAAAGAAACCACAGCAAATTCTTTTGCGATAATAGCGAGTTCCTTTCGCGTTGGCAGAGAATCATGAAATTGGAGCAACTCGATACGGCCATTGATTGGGTAAAATTCATCTTTGTCCTTATAGGCACCGATTACGAAAGGGGTTGGAATATCAGGGAGGACAACAGGGCCGGTGACAACTCGCGAGCTAACTAGGCGGCCATTTAAATGAAGGCTCATCTTCTTGCCATCATAGGTCGCGAAGAGGTGGTGCCACTCGCCGGGTTCAAATGGTTCAGGAGCAACGACTTCGAGAAGTCGATCACCAGTGGAGAGTCGAAAGGAGAAGCGAGAGCCGTTGTATCCAAGAATCCAACCGCGCTCGTAGCTACCGTTATCTTGACTATAACTCAGAATTGAACCCCATTTTTGGGCTTGGTCAATCCGCACCCGAGCTTCAATAGCAAAGTTCTGTAGGGGGAGTTTTTTCGCGGATTCCTCAGGAAGAAGAACGTGCTGCTTTGAAGAGAAAACAAGGTTGCCATCAGTATCGAATTCTGGAGCTTCTTGTGCCTCACCTGCTGGATTGAATTTTTGGTCGGTAAAGTTCTTTTTGTTTAGTATCCAACTTCCGAGGAGCCCAGCATGAGCAATGGGGGAAAGGATCAAAATGAGTAGTAATCGTTTCATTCACGTGTTGGTCTATTTTTTCTGCTGATCTAGCGTCATACCAAGATCGGCAGCACGCCCTGAAGGGAGTTCCATAATCTGGATTTTTCGAAAATGTATTTCGGCGCCTTCGGCTTCTAGGCAGAGGTAGCCTTTACGAAGATCGGCTTCACGGATGCCATTGACGAATTTGCCATTAATTGAAAGCTTGACCGTCCCATCCACCGCCACGATGACGTATTCATTCCACTCGCCTTTCCCTTTGCAACGCATTTCAAAGGACATAGACCGCGAACCGCGTGGGTTTTCGGGGACCGCTCTCATCCCGCCTGCACCGAAGAGTTCGCCGCTGATGTAACCGGGGTGGTTTGGTGAGCCGTCACGTTTTTTGTGAATATTTGGCCATTCCAGTTCCAGCATTTGAACTTCCATACCTTTTGGAAGCCGGTTTCCAGATGGCTTGGCATCGCTCCAGAGGAAGACCCCAGAATTTCCGCCGGCTTCCATGTGCCGCCACTCGATGACGAGAATAAAGTTTTCGTATTGTTTTTCTGACCGCATCACCCCGATGGGCTTGCCGGAACAAACGAGGATTCCATCTTTCACTGACCAAGTTTCGGGCGAAGTGTTGACGTCGACCCAGTTGGCGAGATCTTTACCGTTAAAGAGGTTGGTGAAACCAAATTGTGCTGCTGAAGGTGTGGCTCTCTTTTCTTGTGCGGAAAGGGACGAGAGAAATAGAACTGCTGTAAACGCTTTGTGAAAGAGCATCTCCTAAGCTAGCGGGTTGGGGTATGCCTTGGAAAGGCTCTTATTTTTTTGAATCGGCAATAAATTGATTCGTGCTTTTGTTCCAGAGTGCGATGAGGGATTTCAGTTTTTCAGGGTGCTTTTTGGCAAGATTATTCGTTTCACTGCGGTCCTTGGAAAGGTGGTAGAGTTCCCACGGTTCTTTGAATGAGGAAACAGCTTTCCAGCTATCTTTGAGAATTGCGTTGTGACCTTCATGTGACCACCAGAGATCTTGATGAAGATCCTTTTGGTCTTCTTTAAACACCGGAAGGAGGCTCTTGCCAGGGCTTGTAACAATAGAAGTCCTCTTTTTAATTTTGGCTATCTCAAGAAAGGTTGGAAGGAGATCAATGACATGGGTCGGAGTGTGTCGGAATTTGTTTTTTGCGTCGAAACCTCGCGGCCAGTGTGCGATTAAAGGAGTGGAGATTCCACCTTCATGAGTCCAGGTTTTATGCTTTTTGAAGGGGGTGTTGGCAGTAGTTGACCAACCAGGGCCGAGGCAAGGATAAGTTGCCGCTGACCCGAGTGGAGCGGCTGGATCGTGGCCATCGCCACGAACCATAATTTCGGCGCTCGCTCCATTATCGGAGAGAAAGATGATAAGGGTGTTATCGAAACGATCTCTTTTTTTGAGATGGTCAATGATACGGCCTATTTCTTGGTCCATACGGTCGATCATGGCGGCGTGAATAGCCATTTTTCTAGACTGAAAGGTTTTCTGTTCTTTGGAAAGTTTCTTCCAAGGAAGGGGACGATTTACTTCACCAGCTCCAAGGATTTTTAGTTGGTCAGGGAAGTGATAGGGAGGGCCGAGCTTTGGAAGGACTGGTGAAAGATCTACTTTTGGGAAGCCTAGTTCGGACATGCGTTGGTAACGAGCTTCGCGGATCGAGTTCCACCCGGAAGTGTAGGTGTTTTCATATTTGGCGATATCTTTCGGGAGGGCGTGAAGGGGGAAGTGCGGGGCGGCAAATGCCAGGTAGGTAAAAAATGGAGAATCAGAGTGCTTGGTCTCGTGTTCTTTGAGAAATTCGATAGTGCGGTTGGCGAGTTCAGTAGTAGCATAAAAGCCAGTTCCGCGTTTGACTGGCGAGAGTTTTTGATCGTCGAGGTAATGAGTGGTGGGACTAAAGAATCGACTTTGATCCTTGAGATAGTAGGACCGGTCGAAGCCAGTTGCGATTGGTTTGCTATCGAGATGCCACTTGCCGATGTGGTAAGAGCGGTAGCCTGCTTTCTTCAGGAGGGCTGGGGCAAGGGGAGCCCACGAAGGGCGTTTGCCACGCATGCCGCCGCTTTTGGTTTTTAGGGTGTCGCGTCGAATTTGCTGTGGATAGTAGCCAGTGAGAATAGATGCGCGCGTCGGCCAACAGCGGGCGGTATTGTAAAAGTTTGTGAAGCGTAGACCGTTTTTTGCGAGAGCGTCGAGGTTAGGGGTCTTGATCTCAGAGCCATAGGCGCCTAAGTCAGAATATCCGAGATCATCTGCTAGGATAACAAGAATATCTGGGCCTTTGGTTATTTGGCCAAGAAGCTGTAAGTCTTGGATGAAAATGCAAAGAAGAAGGAAACAGGCTTTCATAATGGCGGAAAGTGATCGGTGGAGACTGCCAAAATCAGGTTTGATTTTTTGAGAGCAGGAGAAGTTCGAAATGTTATGAAAGTCTCGGGATGAGAAAGGATACTCGAATGACGGCGCCAATTTTCATGCTGGGTTTCGGTTGGTAATCTCATCAATAGCCCATTGGGCATGTTCGGCGATGAGAGGTGATTTGTGGGTGCAGAGCTCTTTAAGTTTAGGAAGGTCTTTTTCGCTACCGGTGTTTCCTAGCGCAATGCAGACGTTCCGGATGAATGGTTCGAATTTTATTCTCTTAATAGGGGATTTCGCGAAAACGCGGCGGAAGTCTTCAAGAGTCATGTCAAGAAAGTCGGAGAGGGAGTGGGAGAAGATTTCTTCCCGGGCGTGAAAGGAAGTTTCGTGTGAGATTCTAGCGAAACGATTCCAAGGGCAGGCGTCGAGACAGTCATCGCAACCGTAAATGCGATCGCCGATAGAACGACGGAATTCCTCGGGAATAGAGCCTTTATGCTCGATGGTGAGATAAGAGATGCAGCGGGTGGCGGCGAGTTTTCGCGGAGCGGTGATTGCTTGGGTGGGACAGGCAGTGATACAGGCCGTGCATTTACCACAGTGATCGCTGGATTCGTTGTCAGGAACAAGATCTAGGGTGGTTAGGAGTTCGGCAAGGAAGAACCAAGTGCCGAGTTTACGGTGGATTTGCACGGTAGATTTTCCGTTCCAGCCGAGCCCAGAAGCAGAAGCAAAATCACGCTCAAGAACGGGGCCGGTATCGACATAGTAGCGTTGGATCCCGCCCATGTCTTGCATCGCCAAATCTAGGTCCTTTAGTTTGTCTTGGATGAGATCGTGGTAGTCGTCGTTCCACGAGTAACGAGCGATCCTATAGTCGGATCGCGGTTGTTTTTTAGCTGGAAGATAATTGAGGGCGAGTGAAACGATAGATTTGCAACCCGGCAGGACTTCGCGTGGATCACAACGACGTTCGACATTTTTTTCCAGCCAGCCCATGTCGCCGGCGTGTCCCTCTTCGACCCACTTTATATAGTTTTCGGCGTGCGGAGCTCGAGTCGCGGCAGCGATGCGGCAATCATCGAAACCCAGTTGCCGGGCGACGAACCTGACATTGGCCTTGGCGATTTCCGTATTCATTCTTGGGTGCCAAAGTGATAGCGCGCGGACTCAATGATGCCAGTCGTGACTTCGTCGAAAGAGAGGTTGTCAGTTTCGATTTCGATATGGGCCGTGTTACGGTAGAAAGGTGTACGGTGACTAAGAAGGTCGCGGATCGTTTTTTCGGGATTGTCCTTCTCAAGGAGTGGGCGGTTTGCGTTCCGAGAGGTTCGCTTCAATATTTCAGTAGGGTGAGCAATGAGCCAGACGACGTAACCGAGTTCGCGAAGGAGTTGGCGGTTTTCGGGGCGGCCAATGATTCCACCGCCAGTGGCGATAATATGGCCGGAGTGTTTAATGAGCGATTTTAGGACTTCGGTTTCCATGTCGCGAAACGCTTGCTCATTTTTTTCTTCGAATATTTTGGGAATGGAGCAACCTTGTTGTTCTACAATGAGTTGGTCAGTGTCAATGAGCGGATAGCCGAAGGTTTGGGAGAGGTTTCGCCCAATTGTGGACTTTCCCGTTCCCATAAATCCGATGAGGATAATGTTCTTCTGCATACTCTTGGGAAAACTCTACCTTTCTGAATTCGATTCACGAAGCTGTATCTGCTAAAGATCTTGCGTGGACACAAAACGAGTTGTTGCAGATTTTGAAGATTGGCGTGAAGCCGTGGTGGAAGCTGTGGCTCTTCTGGAGAATGGCGAACTAGTGGCTTTGCCCACTGAGACGGTTTATGGTTTGGCTGCAGATGCCTTTGATGCGGAAGCCGTAGCGAAGGTTTTTGAGGTTAAGGAGAGGCCTTCTTTTGATCCTCTGATTGTCCATATTGGACATAAGCGTGATCTTGATATTGTGGCGAAGGTACCGGAGGAACTAGATGAAATCGTTGATGAACTAGTATCAACCTACTGGCCGGGGCCTTTAACTTTAGTTTTGCCTAAGAAGGAGGATGTTCCTGAACTAGTGACTAGCGGGCTTGAGACTGTAGCGGTGCGCATGAGTGCTCATGAGGTGATGCGGGCGGTAGCCAAGGAAATTCCGGTGGCGGCTCCGAGCGCGAATCGCTTTGGGAAAATTAGCCCGACCTCAGCTGATGCGGTAATGGAGGAGCTGGGCGGCAAAATCCCGATGGTGATTGACGGAGGAGCTTGTCGTGATGGTTTGGAAAGCACGATTGTGGCCCCGGAGATGTCAGAGAATGGACCAGTTTTACGACTATTGAGACCGGGGCCTATTTCTCGTGAGGATTTGAGAAAGATTGCTAAAGTCATTAAGCCGAAAAAGACGAAGGCGGATCACATTGAAGCTCCGGGTCAGGTAGAAAGCCATTACGCACCGACGACGCCTTTAGTGGTGATTGACAAGCCGATCGACTTTGTGCCGAAGGAGGGAGTGAAATATGGTTTGCTGAGTTATCGTGGTGAAGGCAACAGCTCCTTAATAGGAGCGACGGATTGGGCGCACGTTGAAATCATGAGCCCCGGAAAGGGGAAATTAGCCGAGGGCGCTGTCAGGCTGTTTTACTGTTTACGAAAGCTCGATGCTGCGGGGCTGGATGTGATTGTTTCTGAATCGGTCTCTGAGACTGGGATAGGGGTGGCAATGATGGATCGTTTGCGTCGTGCGGCGACAGGTTCGAAATAATGATACGTAGACATTTTAAAGACTGTTCTTGTGGGCGTTTAAAGACGTAGTATTAGATGATTTGAAGTATCTAGAAGGTGTTAAAATCTAATGGGTTATTTAAATTTATGGGGGAATGAGTTGGAAAACTTCATTTTGGCGGCATATAAGAAAAAAAAGGGAGAATTCGTCGTGTCTTGCTTTCCTTAGATCGGTAGGTAAATCACTTACATGCTTGCGAAGCGAATTATTCCCTGTCTCGACGTCACAAATGGCCGGGTTGTTAAGGGGACCAATTTTGTTGATCTCGTCGATGCCGGAGATCCGGTGGAGTCCGCGGTTGCCTACAATGAGCAGCAGGCTGATGAGATTGTCTTTTTGGATATTACAGCTTCTTCCGATGGGCGTGATACCATGGTTGATGTGGTGCGTGAAACTGCGGCACAGTGTTTCGTGCCTTTGACGGTGGGAGGTGGCATTCGAGAGGTGGCTGACATCAGCCGTATGTTACTAGCCGGTGCCGACAAGGTAGGAGTGAATACGGCTGCAATTTTCCGCCCTGAGGTGATTGATGAAGGCGCCAAGGCATTTGGCAATCAATGTATCGTGGTGGCGATCGATGCGAAGCGTCAGGGGCCTGGGAAATGGGGTGTTTATACCCATGGAGGTCGACGGCCTGTGGAAGGACTTGATGCGATTGAGTGGGTTAAGGAGGTCTACAATCGGGGAGCTGGGGAGATTCTTCTCACAAGTATGGATGCTGATGGGACGAAGAATGGATATGATCTCGAGTTAACGCGAGTGGTTAGCGAAGCGGTTAGAATCCCGGTTATTGCGAGTGGTGGTGCTGGAAATCTTGAACACATGGTGGAAGTCCTTGATGAGGGGAAAGCTGACGCGGTGCTTGCCGCTAGTATTTTCCACTTTGGTCAGCACACTGTCCCCGAAGCGAAAGACTACTTTCGTGAATGCGGAATTCCAGTGCGTCCGATAGTAGACTGAAAGATGGACCAAAAAAACACCACGATCGGGTGATCGTGGTGCTTTGAAAAAGAATGGTGCTCGACGCTGGATTTGAACCAGCGACCCCCACAATGTCAATGTGGTGCTCTACCCCTGAGCTAGCCGAGCGGCGCGCGAAAGCTAGAAGGGGAGGCTGACTCTGGCAACTGGAAAATGCTTTTTTGGTTTAATTTGGGAATGAACTTATTCCGGACGTGAGCGACCAGCTTGCACGAGAGCTTCTAGTTCTGCCTTCATCCCAGCAGCGATCTTAGGGTGTTGTTTGATGATGTTTTTTTTCTCAGCTGGGTCTTTTGTGAGATCGTAGAGCTGAAACTCTGGGACCTTGGTGTTTGTGAGCTTCTTCTCGACTACCGAATTACGGGCTGATTTACCCGAGTGTCTCGTTAGTTTCCAATTGTTTTTACGGAAGCCAAACTTACCTCGGCCTCCATTATCCTGCTGGATGAGGCTTGTCCGCCCTTTCGCATTGGGCTTACCGAGGAGGGCACCGGATACGTCAAAACTATCCTTAAAAGCGTCTTGTGGGAGGTCTGTGCCTGTAATCTTGGCAAGGCTACTGGCGAGATCAATGGTGCAGACCATTTGGTCTGATTTTCCAGCCGAGATTTGGCCTTTCCAGAAAGTAATAAAGGGAGTGCGGGTCCCACCTTCGTAAACACTGTATTTTCCACCTTTGTATGGGCCCGCTGCCTTGTGAGATCCAAGTTTCTCAAGTGCGTCGTCTTTGTAGCCATCGTCCATAACCGGGCCATTGTCTGAGCAGAAAACCACCAGGGTGTTTTCGCTAAGTTTAAGGCGGTCAAGAGTCCTCATAATCTCTCCGACGGTCCAGTCAAGTTGAACAATGGAGTCGGCGCGGAAGCCATGTGGAGTGACGCCTTGAAATCTCTCATGCGGAATGCGGGGAACGTGGAGATCATGAGATGCGTAAAATAGAAAGAAGGGGTTATCTTTATTCTTTTCGATCCACTCGACTGATTTCTCAACCCATTTATCGGCAAGATCTTCATCCCGAAAGCGTGCCTTTTCTCCGCCGGTATAGAAGCCAATCCTGGAAATTCCATTGTGAATGGTGGAGTTATGACCGTGAGACCAGTCCATTTTTAGGGAGTTGCGATGAGTGACACCGGTAGGGTGATCTGGAGACGGTTTTTTGCGGCCAACCCAAAGGGGATCTTCGGGGTCAAGGTTGAGCACTTTGCTTTTGGTCACATAAACCTGCGGAACGCGGTCGTTGGTAGTTGGAAGGAGAAAGTGATGATCGAATCCAATTTCGTGAGGCCCGGGTTTTAGTTCACCGTTCCAGTTTGGTCCTTTACCTTCTTCACCAAGTCCAAGATGCCATTTGCCGACTACGGCGGTTTGATAACCAGCTTTCTTCATGAGGTCGGGTAGGGTGAAAGTTCCAGCGTCAATAATCAGATGACCGTTGGGAGGTGCGATTCCGGTTCCTTTTTTACGGAAGGCGTAATTTCCGGTTAGCAGAGAGTAGCGAGTGGGCGTGCATGTGGAGGCAGAACAATATCCACTGGTGAAGAGTTGGCCTCCACTAGCTAACTTATCGATGTGGGGAGTTTTGAAAGTTGTGGCTCCATAGCAAGAAAGGTCTCCATAGCCCAAATCATCGGCCATAATCACAATGACGTTAGGGTTTTTTTCTGCTGGGGCCGAGGCGATTACAAGGGCGCCCAGAAAACTGGAAATGAGTTTTGGATAACGTGGCATGGTTGGAAGGATGTCTTGGAAGGAAGGTCTAGAAAAGAGAAAAGGGACACTCCATGAGGAGTGTCCCTTGAAAATTGCTAAGTAAGGAAGGAGATCCTTACTTACGCTTTCTAGCTACCTTTTTCTTAGCGGCTT
>DIHU01000036.1:14692-15937 GCA_002420315.1 Akkermansiaceae bacterium UBA5688 | reverse complement strand
CTTTAATTTCAGTGTTAAGGAGGAGTATGGAAGATTCCCTCCAGTCATTGAACGATTTATAGCCTTCATAATTGTTGCAAGCGTAGCCTTGTATATTATTGAGGTTGAATATGCGGGCACTGATAATAGCAGACAGGGGCATCTTATATGGTTGTGGATAGAGAGAATTGTAGCCTCTATTTTTACTATTGAATACATAATGAGAGCCCGTCAACTTGGGCCTAGCTACCTCAAAAGCAGGGCTGGATTTATTGATTTAATTGCGTTTTTGCCATTCTGGGTTGGGTTTTTTGTACCCTCTGTATGGCTTGGTCTCATCCGTTCGATGAGGGTGCTTCGGCTGCTTAAACTTTACCGATACAGCAAAGCGATGCGGATCTTTTTACAGGCCCTCATTGGTTCCAAAAAATACCTAGGAGGAATGTTTTTGATCGTATTTATCATAATGCTTTTTGGGGCGGTTGGAATTCATGAGATCGAGAAGGAAACGCAGGCAGAATTCGACAGTCTTGCTAACTGTATCTGGTGGACCGTCGTCACGCTGATGACTGTAGGTTACGGTGATATGTATCCGGTGACACCTATTGGAAAGGTGTTTGCGGAGTTCTTAATGGTAATCGGTGTCGGCCTTACTGCGTCCTTCATTGGTATTGTTGGCTCTAACGTCTACCAGAATGTCCAAAAACTTGAGAAGGAGGATTGACCCTCTAATTCATTTCATTCAATTCGCAATAAGTTTTCTACCCACCTTTGAGATGAGGGTAGCAAGAATCAATAGCGGTATTCCGTCCATCTATTATCCCTCATCCGCTCCTTTCTCAAGAGGGCCTACCATACTGATCTAAATTAAGTTGCTAAAAGCTAGGGAATATGACCGCAAAAACAATGATTCCTCTGATAATAATGGCAATCGGATTGATTTCCATATTAATCGGATCGCAAAGTAAAGTCTCAAAAGAATTAAGGAGTTGGAGTTTAATTAATGGCCAAGTTTTGAAACCCAGCGGTAAGGCAATTAAAGCCGAGTTTGTATCCAAAAGTTCTGGTGTGAATCCGATAATAACACTGAAGTTAGAATCAGGAGAAGAAGTCCGGATACCAAAAGATGCCTTATCTACGAAAGATCAAAGATTTATAATACCTCAAGGACGTGCACTTATCAGTTTTGGATTTCTTCTATTACTTGGATTCTGGATTTTAGGTGCGTGTTCAAATGGTAGTAGAAGTGGAAGTGGTAGTGGTAGT
>DIHU01000036.1:11090-14340 GCA_002420315.1 Akkermansiaceae bacterium UBA5688 | reverse complement strand
GTTGCGGTGGAGGTTGCGGTGGATAATTGATTCAGAAAAGATGCTGCGAGGAAAAGCTGATGAATTAACTGAGACAGCATGCGTTTTTCCCTATGCTCAGAGCAAAGTAGGTGCCACTTTTTACTTATTAATTTCCTCTTGCGCATTCTAGGAAAGTTTTGACCCCACATGGCATCTTCGGCACTTAGAGACAACATGCACCACTCCGACTATCTCAAATGCAATTGAGGACATTTTAGACCACACAGGTTGCGGCAATGAGACAAGTGTTTGGAGTTCACATTTTTCTTCCATTTAGCAGGACGCCGACCACCGAGCGCCTTACCATGACCTGATAACTCCACAAGCAAATCACCGTAACTATTCCACAGACGAATACATATTTGAGAATTCCTGGGGCTGCCCAGCGCTGAAAAAAAGCAGCGAAAGCAACGCATAAGGGACGGTGTGTGAGGTAGAGCCAATAGGATGCCCCCACCAGGAAGCTAAGGGCCCGGTGCGGTCGTTTAATCAGTTTTTCGCACAGTCCAATGAACATCAGAATGATCACCCAAACACTCCAAGCTTGGGACCAAACGGTAATATTTTTCATACGTTCAAAACCCTCCGACGGAGTGCTATCATCTACCTGAAGCGGAGCTAAAGATGAGGTTGCCTCGACGCAATAAAGTTGGAGAGCGAGGAGTCCAATCGAGGCTGGAAAAAGCCATCGCAAGTTACGCTTAGCGAAATCGATTACCTTTAGATGATGATATCCGATCCAGCCAAATAGAAAGAACTGGTAATACGCAAAGGGGATATACAAGGGAGGTGTCCAGCTGAAGGAAACATCAAAGTGGAAGGTTGAATTGGCTGAAAGGACAAGCCATGTGCAAACCACGGCGAAAGGAAGAAAAACCCAGCCACCTTTAGAATTACCAAGACTAGAAATGAAGGAGGCTCCCCTTTCAAGTGTCTTGGGGCAGATCTTTTTCAATGCACAATGCAGGAGGAAAGTGATGATGTAGAAGTAGATCAGCTGATAAATAAACCAAAGGTGCATAGTGTGGGGAGCAAGATCGCCCAAGAAAGGCAGTATTTTGAGTGACATTGCATTTTTCAGATTCTGCCAAACATTCAGGTCTGATGCCTGATCGAGCATCATATTAGCTCCGAAATCCCATGCAAAGCGGTCAATGGGCCATATGAGGATCCAGAATACCACCAAAGGAATCACGATCCTGTTGAAGCGATTTTTAAGGAAAGAGACGGCACCTCGTTTTTGTAACATCATCGCTCCAAAAAACCCGGCAAGAAGCATGAATGCAGGCATTCGAAAAATGTGAATGGACCAGGCGATCCGCTGCGCCGCCATGGAATACCCCTCAATATCCCGGTAAGGGTCCCTACCGTCGGCGACAATTCCTGCCACGTCATCTCCGTAAGGCATAGCCATATACATCACACCCGCATGCAGCAGAATGCCCATCATCATCATAGCCGCCCGCATGAAATCTAACCCATGATACCTTATAGAAATTGGCGAATTACCTTCTGACATAGCAGATGGAAATAGCATCAAACGTGCCAAACTTCCAACATCCTGCTTCAAGCGCGCTCCCCGCCTCTAAAGCCCGCCAGCCCCTTCGGGGGATTTCTTGGCGCACGCTCTACATAGTAAAGTAAGAGATTTTTTGATACCAATATGGGCGTTACTCCAATTCATTTGTTGTTCGGTTTTGAGAGAGTAGATGCTTATGCTATAAGAGCTTCCGCTCTTCAAAAACGACTTCATCTCTTTCCCACTAAAAGTAAATTGCTAGCAGTAAATGAAACATCTTCTCTTCCCTTTATTTATTGTTAATCCCTCAACAATACTCGCTACTACCTTCACTGACGAAAGTGATAAGTTTGGGCTCGCGGGCGGCAATGACGCATGCTGGTTTGATTTTAACAATGATGGGTTTGTTGATATCTGCGCTGGGGGGAAAGTTTTCCGAAATGAAAAGGGACAAAAGTTTGTCTACGTTGCCGATGTTGGATCCAGCGTGGCTGCCGATTTCGACAATGATGGTTATCTGGATCTTTACTCTTGGGGTAGTCGAAAACTTTTCCGAAATATTGAGGGGAAAAGATTTGAGGCTATTAAACTTCCTGACCTCCCAAAGGGAGGGTCCCTCGGCGCTTCGTGGGGAGATTTTAATAATGACGGGTTCGTTGACCTCTACGTTGGAGGTTATGAATCTTGGCCCAAAGATACCTATGCTGATTTCATTTTAACTAACGAAGAAAGAAAATCCTTCAAAGTTGACTGGCAAGAGGTTCGCTACCGAGCAAGAGGAATAAGTTCCTGCGACTTTGATAGGGACGGAGACCTCGATGTTTACGTATCTAACTACAGACTACAGCCAAATATCCTTTGGCAAAATAACGGAAAAGGAAAGTTCACAGATATCACTGGAGAATTTGGAGCTCTCGCTAACGGACCAGGGTTTGGAGGGGGTCATTCGATTGGCGCTTCCTGGGGAGACTTTGATAATGACGGTAACTTTGATCTCTTCGCCGGAAACTTTGCCCATAAAGATAGTCGAGGTAATCAGCCTGAGTCGGTTTGGCTACGTAACACCGGCAAAGAGGGAAAATTCAAATTCGAAAACAAAGGACAGGGTGGTATTTTTTATCAGGAATCATACTCAAGTCCCTCAGCAGCAGATTATGACAATGACGGGAACCTCGATCTCTTATTCACTACCGTATACGGGGTCGCGTCTTTTGGTCGCAAAAACAATCCAGTCCTCTTTCGTAACGAAGGACAATTCAAGTTCTCAAATGCAAATGCAGCAACTAAACTTGAAGGCTTAGGCGCCACTTACCAGGCCGCATGGGCTGACTTTGATAATGATGGTGATCTTGACCTCATGGCCGCTGGTCGTTTTTTTGTTAATAGCGGAAACAAGGAGAACCACTGGCTCAGGATTAAACTCGAATGCAAAAAGAAAACAGTAAACCGTTTCGCTGTTGGCGCTCAAGTTCGATTAAAATTGAATAATGGAAAAATATTAAGTCGTCAGGTCGAATCAGGAACAGGTCAAGGGAATCAAAACGAACTCACTTTGCACTTTGGTTTAGGATCATACGATCAACCCGTAAAAGTAGAAATTTTTTGGCCGGACGGAACCATCCTAAACCTAGACGGGGTTCCCGTTGATCAGAAATTTATTTTTAATCCGGATAATTAAACCGCACTCTCTTTTTCTACCAATATCATCCA
>DIHU01000036.1:0-10708 GCA_002420315.1 Akkermansiaceae bacterium UBA5688 | reverse complement strand
AATCAACTCATCACTCCAATCATTCTTCCTTCCATCCACTATCATGACCATCTACATCAAACCCGGATGCCCCTGGTGCATCGACGTTGAAGCCTACCTCAAGAAAAACGATTATGAATACGAACGCATCGACGTCACCGCTAACCGGGCAGACTTTGAACGCATGAGCGAAATATTCGGAACAACGTCTGCCCCCTCCATGACCGTCGGCGATCTCAAACTAGCCGACTTTGGCGTCGAGGAACTCGTGCCCTTTTTAAAAAAGCACAATCTCGGATAATGGCCGGAAAAAAAATAAACCAAATCTCACATTTGATAGAAAACAAAAAACACACCCTTTTTTGTAAGGGTCAAATCTATCAATTGTCTGAGAAAGGCGTAGCCCCTAAGCACTAGAAGATTCCCCGTAAGGGAAGCAGCGCCCCCTTGAAAAAGCTTCAAGATCCCTTCCCGCTAAATAATTCTCACTACAGAGTCTCAGCTTTTTCTTCACTAAATTGATCTATCCACGACTCTACTGTCCTACCCCTGTAGTCGGTGAGCTTGAAATTAGCTCCGTATTTTGAGAGATCTTTCAAAAGCTTCGTATAAGACTCTCTCCCGGCAGAACCGCGCCCCCCCAATTTAATGGCAGCAACGTGCGCCGGTGTATGACCATAAGAATCAGGTATGTTTGGGTCCGCTCCCGCCTCAAGTAGTTTAAGCACGTCCTGCCTGTTGGCACCTCGAACAGCCACAAAAAGAGGGGTTCGTCCAAAATCGTTGGTGGCGTTTACCGGAGAACCCTTCTCAATCAGCAAAGGAATCGGGTCATAGATTCTTGTATTTTCATTACGCCGAGCAGCGTTGTGAAGCGGGGTATTCCCGTAATGGTCACGAATTCCCTCGACATTTTTCAAAGACTCAAGAAGCCGCGAATCCCTAGTTGTGTAGGCCTCAACTAGGACAGTGGACCCTTGATCACTTCTTTCATAATCCAGCATGGCCCCGAGCAAAAAGGTCATAAAACCCAAAAGAATGAGGACTGGAAAGCTTCGACTCATTAAACTCTTGATCTTAAAGCTATCTTCTAAAGGGTCAGATTTTTTCCGACGACGCCCCATGAAAAAGTCACCTAACCATGTATAACGAACAAATTTATTATAGGTCCAATAAACTAGAAAAGTCGATAACACCAAAACCAAGTAACTTCTAAACAATGAACTTCCCCATGGAACTTGTTGTCCTAGAAAGGATAACTTAAACGTTATGGGAAGGTGGACCCAATAAACCCAATAAGCGGAGTCAGCCAGGTAGCGTATGCTTGGTTTTGGTTTTGCAAGCATGCGGTGCGCTAGCCCCAAGAACCCTAGGCAAAGCGTCCAGCACAATGAGGCCCTGACAAAGGTTAAGACCACCTTATCCAAGCCGGAATGAAAGATCCCTTCCAGATGAAGAGACGGCCAGAAAAATTCCTGTGAAGACGTGTCAAAAATCGTCCAATTTGTTATATCTTTTATAACAGGGGCCCCGAGATCTAGACGGTCAGTTGGCGATGAGACTAAAAATAAAAAAGGTATCGAAATGAGCAGGAAGAACCAACAATTACTGGCTATAGCCTTTAGAAGGTCACGGTTATTATAGAGCCCGATACCAAAACAATAGAATACGGAATAAAAAACCAAATCTATAATCGGTACATTAAACCCTGAAGGCGGAAAGAAAAGGTTAAGGAGAAGATACTGAAAAGGAAACGTCAGCGCCGCGAGGGCTAAAAATCCGAACCGCCGTCCCAAACCGAACCTCACAAGTCGATCGAAAACGCCTACCTTATTAATACCGACACCACGGACGATTGGACGAAGCGCGAAATGTGCGCCGTAGATAAGCAGGAGATAAAACAAGAACCAGAAGTGAATTAAACGATCCTTCAGCCCCGGATTTCCGTCCACTAACCCGAAAAGCGAAACGGATCGGAAGCGCTCAAATAGCCCCATTCCATCGAAAGCATTATTATAGTATACACCTCCTCCGTTCATCAATACTTGATGGATAGGCAGTAGGATAATTACGCCTGCCAAAAATGGTAGGACAACTCTTTTGCAGCGATCACCGACAAGATGCTTGTATCCCTTCCGATCAATAACAAGCTGCGCAAAAAATCCGGCCATCATGAAAAAAAGTTGCATACGGAAAAGGTGAATAAAGTTTAAGAACTGGCGGTTCACTTCATCCCCGATGTATTCTCCAGTCCCCCAAAAAAGCTTTTCGGGAGGCATGAAAAATATACAGACGTGTAGAACGAGTCCCAGCAGCATGGCAGCCGCCCGGATGAAGTCCAAATCGTGATATCTTTGGTTATCGTTTTGAGCTTGCTGATTCATGAGATTCGAAGAATTAGATCTGGGAGAGTAATTTTAGCCTGATGGTAGCATTATACATGCCACTATACTGGGGGCTTATTTCATGTCGAAAAAACCGAAATCCGTCATTAGTACTTCCACTAATCAATTTAAAACTATTTTTATAACTTAATTATGTAATATTATAAAAATTTTAGATCTATCATCCCTGCACCTAAGGAAGCTTCAAAGCACTTCCGCAAATATGCTAGTAACACAACGCCGCCCCTATTACATCAAAGGATTTAAGCCATCCCCGCTTGTAACGCATCAAAAGGGTAGTCGGATTATAATATATTTCAGTATTTTACTTTGGCATCATCACACACATATTCAAGAATCTGACCTCTCTAGCAGATCCGCTAACATCAACATCTCCAGTTTCTCTATATCATGGAAAATCTACTAATCTTTTCTTCCTCTATTATTGCTTTTGGCATGAAAATGGACAAAGGCATTTCGAGGTAATTTATAAAGACGGAAATCCCAATAGTTTAGAGATTTTCTGGTATTAAAACAGGCAAAAGAATACAGAATCAACATACAAAGATAATGGGGTAATTTCTCAAAATATAATGGAACAGGAGAACCGAAAAAGGCGATTTACAAGAAATAGTAGACAAATAATCTCCACGCCCGACCCCCAATAAAAGAATGCCGCAAAACAGTCTTATTCAGACTAGAGCTCAAAAATTACTCTAAATTCTACGATTCAAATCAAGTTGCTGCTTTTCTTGACTAAATCATTGAAGCCGGACTCACTCAGAAACTGTTTAGTTAAATGTCTACTGAAGCTACCCACACACTCAAAACCCCCGCTCTGGTCCTGGGCATAATGGTTGTCGTTATCGTTGCCCTAAGCTGGTGGGGCATCGATGCACTCTCTCAAGCTAGATTCAAAGAAGGCCCGTCACGTATTGATCCCGGAGGTCCTCCTCCTGCTGATGTCATAATGGCTGCCGTTGAAAGCCGTTCATCCACACAAACTCATAAGGTTGTCGGAACGCTCCGCGCCAAATCCCGCGCCAAAATTGCCGCCCGAGAGGCCGGCGCCATTCTCGCCATCAATTTCGAGGAGGGTGATTTCGTAGAAACCAACTCTGTCATCGCTATCCTCGATACCCGTCGCCTCGATTCCCTGATCACCGAAGCAAAAGCACAGATCACCGTCGCCAAAGCTCTTGTGCACCAAAAAGACTCCCGAGCCAAACGCAGCGCCATCGATCTCGCGATGAAGGAAGAACTCTTTGCAAGTAAAGCGCTCTCCGAATCAGAAGTCCTCGACGCCCGGAGTGCTAACAACGTCGACATCTCAGTCTTCAATTCAGCAAAAGATTCCCTCAAAGCCGCTGAATCGCGGCTCGAACTCCTCGAAGTGCGTCTCGACGACCTCCAAATCCTCGCCCCCTTCGCCGGCCGGGTTGTTGAACGTCACATCGAACTAGGTGAATGGGTTGAGCCTGGATCAGCAGTCCTAACCCTTATCTCATCCGGAGAAATCGAAGCTTGGCTTCAGGTGCCCGAGCGATTCGCCGCTACCGCACAAGGAAAAAATATTCCCGTCATTCTCTCCGCAACCGGACAGACGATCACCTCGACTTCCTTAACCATAGTGCCAGAAGCGGCGGCCAGCACCCGCACCTTAAAGATGATCGCCTCTCTTCCCAACCCTGACAATAATCTGATTCCTGGTCTCTCGGTGAGCGCTGATCTTCCAGTGTCCAAGAAAACCGAGCGCCTCGCCGTTCCCGTCAACGCCATCGTGCAAGGATACGCCGGACCTAGTGTATTCATTGGAACCACTGTCGAGGATTCACCACTCCCCATCGCCACCCGCCTTCCGGTTGAGATCCTCTTCCAAGAAGAGGAAATCGTTTTTATCAAAGCTGAAGGACTCGATGCTAACGACCAAGTCGTCGTCGAAGGAAACGAGCGCCTCTTTCCATCACAACCTCTCCTCATCGGAAGAAGAAGGTAAGATTCCAGTCCCATGTCAAAACCCGGAATCATAGGCATCGCCATTTCCCAACCCATAACGGTCTCGGTCGCCACTCTTCTTGCGGTGTTCGCTGGAATCATTGCGGTAACAGTGATTCCAGTTCGAATGACTCCCGAAGTCTCTTCCGTCGTCGTTTCCGTAACCACTAATTGGGAATCCTCCTCCGCAGAAGAGGTCGAATCTGACATCATCGAAGAGCAAGAAAAAGTCCTCGGTGAAGTCACCGGTCTACTCTCTCTCACATCAACCAGCGCGAATGGGCAAGGCTCTGTTCGGCTGGAATTTGAAACAGGATTCGACATCAAAAAGGCCAACGCTGACGTCCTTCAAAAACTCAACGAGGTTCCTGGTTACCCAGACGGAGTTTTGCAGCCCGTGGTCAAACCCGTCGATATTGAGTCTATCGATTACATCGCCTGGATTGGACTCTCATCCAGCGATCCAAATTTCCCCGCCGAGACACTCCACGATCTCATGGACCGACGTATGCGGCCGCGGTTTGAACGCATTAAAGGCATCTCCCAAGTCGGCGTCAGGGGCTCGGTTCAATCAGAACTTCACATCATCATTGACCCCGTGGCTATGGCCCACCGCGGCATCACCTACTCGTCTCTCCACAAAGCCATCACGAGCGCCAACGCGAACTTCTCCGCCGGTAAAATAGCCGAGGGAAAACAGGACATCCGCGTCCGGACCACCGGCCGCTTTCAATCCCCTAAAGACATCGAAGGTATGGTCGTGCGCAAAGACAAGGATGGCTCCATTTATCTTCGCGATATTGCCAACATAAAACTCTCTTATAAAAAGCCCACTTCCTGGGTGCGCGCGCGTGGCATCCAAATGCCATTTTTTAACTTCCAACTTGAGCGCGGAGCCAACCTTCTTGAGACGATGGAGCTCCTTCGTGGAGAGGTCAAAAAGCTCAATGCTCCCGATGGTCTCCTCGCGCAAGAAGCTCGCGACCTTGGGCTTGAAGGAACTCTCGAGCTCGTCCAAACCTATGACGCTACAACCTACGTAAAGGATGCAGTCACTCTGGTTCGAAGCAATCTCATCGTAGGAGGAATTCTCGCCACTCTAACTCTGCTGTTCTTCCTGCGCTCACTCCGTACTGTTGGTATCATCGCAATGGCCATTCCCGTTTCAGTCATCGCTTCACTAGTCGTCCTCGGCGCACTCGGCCGCTCGATAAACATCATCTCGCTCGCCGGCCTCGCATTCGCGGTCGGAATGGTCGCCGACAACGCTATCGTCGTTATCGAGAACATTTTTCGCCATCTCGAGCTTGGGAAGAAACCCGCCAAAGCCGCCCTCGACGGCACCAAGGAGGTCGCCGGTGCTGTCCTAGCTTCGACTCTCACCACACTCATCGTCTTCGCGCCCATTCTCTTGATCGAAGAAACCGCCGGCCAACTTTTCCGGGATATTGCCCTGTCTATCATGGTGTCGGTTGGTCTCTCAATGGTGGTTTCACTCACACTTATCCCAACCGCTGCCGCCCGTTTTCTCACCCAAAAAAAACACGAGTCCGAAAGTTCTTTCGACCAAGTTTTTGGGGCTAAGATTTTTCAAATTATCGGAACCCCCTTCCGCCCTCTCACTCGACTCTTAATTTCACTTCCAGCGATCATTGGCGCGATGATCCATTGGCTCACTACCACCACTCTTAAACGCGTAACAGTCATTATTATTTTCATTCTAGTCACCTCCCTTGGTGTGAAAATCCTCCTGCCACCACTAGACTATCTACCCAGTGGAAACCGCAATCTGATCTTTGGCCTGATGTATCCTGCGCCCAGTTACAATCTTAAAGCTCTCTCAGATACCGGCGAACGCCTAGAGAAAATCATCGCCCCGGCTTGGGAAGCAACCGAAGACAAATTTCAGGCTGAGGAAGTCATACGCGGTGGCGAACGAGATCCAAAGCATGACGAACGCACAGCGATCCCTCGCAGCTATGGCCAAGCTGGCACGATTCTACCACCGGCTCTCGATCATTATTTCCTCGTCTCCTTCGAGGGCCGAATGTTTCAACTTGCGATAGCAGAAGATAAGAAACGCACAGTAGACTCCATACCTCTTCTCAATCACGCTACCGCCGGATCCTCCGCGCCCGACACTTTAGCGTTTGCCTTTCAAATGCCTCTTTTTCGCGTCGCCGGAACCACCGGATCAGCTATAAAAGTGGACGTTAAAGGAAGCGATCTAAATTCTGTTTTGAAAACCGCGCTCGGCCTTCGGACAGAGCTCCGGGAAGTCTTCGGAGCAAAGGGAGTTCAACCCAGCCCTCCCAACTTTTCCCAACCCATCGAGGAATTGAAGTTCGTACCCAACGACGAAAGACTCCGAGAATTAGGTATGACCCGAACTGATCTAGGACTTGCGGTCCAAGCTGCCGGAGAAGGGATTCTTCTTTTCCGGGACTACGAAAAAAACGGCGAACTAAAGGACATAAAGATCATCAACGCCCAGGCTCAGAAGGATCTTCCCTTCGAGGCTCTTCTCTCAACTCCCGTTGCCACCCCGAGCGGCGAGATCGTTGATCTAACCTCTCTGGCCTCGCTAGAAAAAACCCTTGGCCCCCAGCAAATTCGGCATGTGGATCGACTCCGTGCCGTTACTCTTGAAGTGACCGCTCCGCGCACCATGGCGCTCGAAGACGCTATCGAAAAAGTAGACACTATCATTAAAAAACAACTAAAATCCGGAGCTATCGCACCTGGCATAAAAGTCAACATCGCGGGTTCTTCCGATGCCCTTGGGGAAATTAAAGAAGCTCTTCTTGGTGACGGTTCCTTCAGCGGCCTTTTTACAAGTAGCCTCTTTCTTGCCCTATTTGTTGTCTACCTACTAATGGTTGTCCTTTTTCAAAGCTGGTCCTACCCGCTTGTCATTATTCTCTCGGTCCCCCTCGCCACCGTCGGTGGATTACTTGGGCTCTTCCTAATCCACAAATCTAGCATCCACGACCCATATATGCCGGTCCAAAATATGGACGTTCTTACGATTCTCGGCTTCGTCATCCTCGCCGGAGTTGTGGTAAATAACGCCATTCTCATCGTCCACCAAACGATCAACTTTATGAAGGAAAATCCGTCACGCGGTTACAACGAAGCGATTCGCGAATCCGTCATTAGCCGCGTGCGCCCTATCCTCATGTCTACCCTCACATCCGTCGGCGGAATGCTTCCTCTTGTTCTTCTCCCCGGATCTGGCTCGGAACTCTATCGAGGCCTCGGCGCCGTCGTCGTAGGCGGCCTTGCCATCTCCACTATCTTCACAATATTTCTTGTCCCTGCTGTCCTTAGCCTCGTCTTCTCCTTCAGCAAACCAAAACTAGCATGATTAACGGCTCATCGAAAAGAGCCGCGATCTCCAGATCGACAGCGACAAAAAATCATGTCTCCAACCTGATGAAATTTCTACTTCTTTGGTTCTCTGCCTTTATGTCCGGGTGTATGGTCGGCCCTAAATACTCTCCTCCAATTACCTTCAACCACGGCACATACAAAGCCGTTGGACTCACCTCGCCTTCACCGACAGGAAATTGGAGTGCGGCTTTCTCGGACCCCACTCTAAAAAAATTACTCACCGCTACTGAAAGCGCCAATAACAATATTGCCGCGGCTTACGCTCGCTATAACCAGGCCCGCGCCATCCTTGGTTTAAAGAGGGCCGATCGCTTCCCTGCCGTCACAGGGCAAGCGCTCATGGCCCGACAACAAGACACAGGCAACGATATTTTCGAGCTCCCAAAGTCACCCTACCGTAGATATCGCTCCGCTCTCAATCTTGACTACGAAATCGATTTCTGGGGACGAGTTAGACATTCCATATCCAAACAAGAAGCTCTCACCCAAGCCTCGGCCAACGACTACCTTACTGCGCTCCTATCTACCAAAGCCGAACTCACCCGGGACTATATCGCGCTTCGACATCTCGACTCGGAAATCACGCTGCTCAACAACACGATCAAGCTTAGAAAAGAAAATCAAAAGTTGGTCGAAGCCCGCGTGAATGCCGGCGATACAACCACCATTGATTCCTTACGAGCAGAGAGGCAAACCGAAACCGCCATTGCCGATCTCTATCGAATCAAACAACGACGCAACGAATTGGAGAATGCCATCGCAGCCCTAACCGGAGCCAATCCTTCATTATTCCGAATCAAGCCGTCATTTCCACCCCCCACTCCCTCTATTCCCTCTGGAGTTCCTGCCGAGCTCCTGCGACGCAGGCCTGATGTAGCTGCCACCGAGCGGCGTCTGGCAGCCTCCGCCGAGGAAATCGGCATTGCCATCACCAATTACCTTCCCCGTGTTTCACTCACTGCAAGGGGTGGCTTTGCCTCTCTCAGTTCCTCTGAACTCTTCGATTCAACCAGTCAACTCTGGAACATCGGACCTAGCGTCACCTTTCCGCTTCTAAACATGGGCAACCGAAAAAATGACAAAAATCGTGCAAAGGCAATCTACTACGAAGCCCTCGCTAAACACAAACAATCGATTTTAATAGCCTTTCGCGATGTCGAAAACGCCCTGTCGGGGATCAAGAATCTAAACATTTCTCTCGCTGCCCAAGAAAAATCTGCGGCCGCAGCCGGTGAAGCCGCCCGCCTCATCAATCTCCGATACAATACCGGCTTAGTTAGTTTTTTTGAGGTCATCGAAGCCGAACGTAATCATTTGATCGAGCAACGCATGTTAGTCCAAACCAAGGCGGCCCGCCAACAAGCCACCGTTCAACTCATTCAGGCTCTGGGTGGAGGTTGGGAGTAGCCTAGAAATCTTGCGATCACTAACTGATATGCTAGCAAGGACGATCTTTGTCCTGACATATCTAATATTCGGCATTTTAAATGATGTCTAAGAAGTACTATTTACTCTGTGTACTAGTAGACTATTATCTCAGTCAATGACCCTTCGTTTCACCTTTCAAGCCCTCACAGCAGCCTCGGCACTCCTCATCGGGGGCCATCTATTCGATGATGCACAAGGTGCCGAGAAAAACCATCGCGCAGCCTATTATAAAGACGGCGAGATCCACGTAAATATCCTTGGCGCTCCCGAAGTTAAACCAATCACTCAAGGTCACTGGGATTTCAAACCATCCTGGTCGAAGACCGGTAACAAGCTTGTCTTCTTTCGGCGCCTTGTGAACGCAAAAGAAGTCAGCAATTGGAAGACGGCTATCTGTATCATCAATGTCGACGGAACTGAGTTTCACCAACTCACTGACGGAACTCATACCGACTTCAACCAGACATGGACCCGCGACGGGACCAACACCCCAATCTGGAATCGTCGCACTCCCGGCAGTCAACGCTATCGGGTATTCGCCAGTAAAATTGGTGCAAAGCCCGGCGAGGAAATCGCGCTTACTCCGAAGGAATTTAATACTTGGGCCTTCAGCTGTCTCAAAGATGGCCGTATCCTCGTCCGAGCAAATCCGCCAAAAAAAGGCCCGGGCTACTACCTAATGTCTCCTAACCTTGACGGCATACCGAAGTATGAACGGATCCAGTGTGACCTCGAGAAAGAAGGAATCCTAGCCCGCATCAGTCTTTCCGTGGATGAAAAGCGAGTCTGTTTCGAATATCAGAAGGGATTTAAAAAGTCCGTTGCTGGACGTATTCTTTATCTTGCCGATTTCGACCCAAGTCAGCCTGCGATGACAAACTTTAAACCCTTCGCAAACGAGGACGTAAAAAAAATCTGGTTTGCCTACCCACGCTGGACCCGTGACCAATCGGCGGTTGTCTACCACGCTGGTCGAAAACTTTTCCTCCATACTACCGATACAGGTACGACCGAGCAGGTCTCGACCAACGATCAAGCCGACTACCGTTACCCTCATGGCGAGGCAACTCCGAAGTAGCTTCTTTCTTTGCAAAAACCTTTGCTAGCGGTTGATCACCGCCCTTTTTCGCCCCGGTCAGCTCTATTCCAAATGCCGCTTCAATCCTTTTCCGCCAAAAGAAAATTCCCAACTATTAGTGTATCCCTTAAGACTCGTTCGAAAAAGTCATTTGACTCAGAACATCAGTCACGATCTCTCTAACGTGTATGAAATCACTAATTAAGTCCTCTATTACCCTCATCGGTTTAGTTTCAATTTCAATAGGATCAGCGAATGCTGCTGACGCAATTAATGACAAGTGCCCAATCAGCGGTAAAGCTGCTGACGGCTCAAAGACTGTAGAGCTTGTTGCTAAATTCTGTTGTGGCAAGTGCGTTGCAAAATTCGAAAAAGATCCTACGGCATATGCAGCCAAGGTTGCTAAGGCAGCTGACGGGAAATGTGCATTCAGTGGCAAAAGCGCTGGAAA
>DIHU01000254.1 GCA_002420315.1 Akkermansiaceae bacterium UBA5688 | reverse complement strand
TGTTTTTTCCAAGAAAATACCGGTTAAGTAAGGAGTGACTTCTCCATTGATTTTAATCCCATGAGTTTGCAGGTTGTCTACTGGAGACACTCGAAGAGTGTGGCCTTTTGAGCGGATCACGCCGGAATCAGTTTGAACTTCGAAGGGAGGTATCTCGTAAATTCCTGGCTCGAAAGCGGAGACCAAATAGCGGAAGCCCTCACGGATTCTCCCGTTAATTTGATATCGGCGTTGAGATTCTCTTTTAAGAGCGAGAGGGTTTGCTTTGGGAGTGGTTGGCCAATCGATTAGCGTGAAGTTTTCAACCCAGACCGTGAGATAGGTTTTCTCACCAACCACAATTATTGAACTATCGAGTTTTGTTTCAATCATCGGAATTCCCGCGCCAAGGAGGTAACTTCCCCTTGCAAAGACTAAAAACGAAATAATTACGAACAATCTCACGATACCTTTTTCGTTAATTACCAATCGTGTGGACTTCGATTGTAAGGCCTCCGTATCCTCCGCGGAGCCTTTCCTCCAAAGTCAGAATATTGCTTTAGGAGCCGCCGAGCTCTTTCGCGGGGTGTTTCGTTTTTTGGAGCATTAGGATCATCTTTCAGGTTGGAATTCTCTGCTTGTGTCTTATTTCTATTGGGTTGTTTGGCCTTCCCCTCATTACTTTGATCTTGATTCGGTTGCTTATCGTTAGCCTTTGATTTGTCAGACTGTTGAATGTTTTCACTCTCACCATCTTTTGGTTTGTTAGTCTGGTTCTGTTCTCCGTCTTCTTTGGATGGATTATCTTCCTTTTCCGATTTTTGATTTGATTGCTCGTCCTCTGACTTATCCGATGTGCCTTCCGAGCTCTTGTCATTTTCAGTTTCTTCTTTGGGATCGCTCTTTTCTGAATCTTGTTTCTTTTGCTTCTCCTTATCTTGTTTTTTTTCTTCCTCCGGTTTTTCTTCTTGGAGCTCGGCTAATTTTTTTTCTACTGATTCCAGATTTTCTCTCGAGGCCTCGTTTTCTGCATCGATTTTTAAAGAGGCTTTAAAGTGCTCAATTGATCCCTCCCAGGCTTTTACTTTCTCCTCTTTGGCTTTTGATACACCCAAATAGAATAGCGAAGTTGCGAGAGCGTAATGTGCTTGCTGGAGTATTTCGGAATCTTCAGCCAAAAGTGCTGAGCTAAATGACGCGACGGCTGTAGACCAATCTTGCGCTCTTGATGCTGCCGATCCGGATGCCAGATACAGGCTTGCAGCATGGTCACCTTTGCTGTCTCTGGCTGCTTCGCTGAACAACTGCTGTGCTGTCGTTGTTTCGCCTGCCTTCAGGGCAGCGATACCGTCTTCTACCAAGCTTGCTTCAGTCCGTGGGGTAGCGAAAATAAACGCAACCAAAACAACAGTCGGAGTCAAAGGGAGGCACTTGATAAAAATAGAAGCCATAATGAGAAGTAATCCACCAAAAACAAACCATCGATGAGCCGGTTTAGCAACTCGTTGGTGTTTTCCTTCTTCTTGAAAGCGATCCATTTCAGCAAGTGCTGAGTCTAATTTACCAATAAAGCCGGGTCCCATTCCTTCGGAATAATATCCATTAGTTTCTTTCGCGATCACTTGTAGAGCTTCTTCGTTGAGCTTAGAAAAAACTACTTTTCCAGAACGATCTCGAAATTTCCCATCGTTTTCCCGGGGGTCGGGTATGAAGGATCCCTCTCTAGTCCCCATTCCCATTGCATAGATGAAGATACCTTCTCTGGCGGCACCAGCGGCAGCTTCTTTGAGTCCTTCAGAAGATTTTTCACCATCGCTGAATACCACCATGATGTTACTTTGTTGACCCGTTTCCTTCAGGAGTCGTGTTCCAGAATCGATGGCTGTAGTGAGATTAGAACCTCCCACTGGAATATCATTTGGGTCGAGTTGAGCCAAAGTTTGTTCTACGAAGCTGTGGTCGATTGTAAGTGGAGATTGAACAAGGGTTTCCCCAGAAAACAAAAGAACTCCAACCCGATCTTCAGGAAATCTTTCTAGGATTTCTAGGGCTGCAGCCCTAGATGCTAGCAGTCGGTTGGGCTCGATATCGCGAGCTAGCATGCTGCGGGAAATATCCACGCAAAAAAGAATGTTTCGCCCTTCGTTTTCTACTTCAATCCATTCCTCACCAGATTCTGGTTGTGCGACTCCAATGATTAATCCGGCCACGCCTGCCAGTGCTAGACCTAGCGAGGCGAAGTGAATCGATGGTGATCGAGTGTGGCTGAGGCGGCCCCGTAAACGATGGGCTATCATTCTCTCCCAACGATAGCGACGTTTTCTCCAGGCGAGCCAAGCCATGAATCCAATTAGGGGGAGGGCGGTTAAGCAAAGAAGCCATTCTGCTTTCGCGAAATTCATGGCATCGCTGGTGGGTTGAGTGCTGAAAAGGAAAGATAGCCAAAAATAAGAAGGGCCGATGCCCCAACAAACCAGAAGTAGAGCTCTTTTCGTATAATCCAGCTCTTACGTTCGATCTCAATTTTTTCAAGGTCGTCGATGCTCTTGAAAGCTTCTCTTAGGCCCAAGTAATCGCGCGCACGGTAGTAATCTCCTCCCGTGATCTTAGCGATTTCCTTTAGGGTTTCAGTGTCAAATTCTTGCCCGGTATTAACTCCTCGAATTCGGCCTTGGGGAGTTCCGATTCCTACTGGGTAAACTTTAATACCGAGTTCAGCTACTAAGCCCGCTGCTTCAATCGGTGAGAGTTGTCCCGAGTTGCTGGCGCCGTCGGTCACTAGAACTATTACTTTGCTTATGCTCTTCGGGTCTTTTTTTTCAGTCTCTCTGGCGAGTGTTTCCAGGCGATCGCCTGCTGCCACAATGGCGCTGCCGATAGCAGTACCACCCTCTGTCCGGTCCTTAACAAGAGCGACGTCTCGTAAGGTATATTCAAGAATTTGATGATCGAGGGTAATTGGGGCGACCGTGTATGGGCGAGCTGCGAAGCTTACAATTCCGATTCGATCATCTGGTCGGCGATCAATGAATTCGGTAATAATTTTTTTAGCTGCATTAATTCTGAGTTGGGGGCGCCGCATCCCTTTGTCAGATTCGTAAAAGTCGGCTGTCGACATCGAGTAGGAAACATCAAGTGCGATGAGGATATCAATCCCACTTGCTGTTCGAGAGGTCCGGCTCCTTGTTTCTTGTGGCCGGGCAAGTCCAATAATCGCGGGGATTAGCATGAGTGGGAGAATTAAGGGCGCGTACTGAAAGGGCCGGTCTTTAGGTTTCAGCCCGAGTGTGCTTAATACTCTCAAGGTTGGATATATGAGCCAACTGCGAGAACCTTGGCGATAGGCAAGATACATGAGCAGTGGAACAACAAGAAGAAGCAAAAGCCACCATGGTTCTGCTAAATCATAATTATCAAAAAAGCTCATGATTGTTTCTGCGAAGAACGGACAAGAAGGAAGGCGATAAGAGCTGTGGCACTGATCGAGAGTCCGACCCAGACCAAGGCATTCCCTTGGAGTTCATTGCCTGCGCCACGACTTTTGTAGGTGCTGCCCATCAATCCTCCGAGTGCAAGGATCACGCCGAAAGGAAAAGCTGCCAAAGTTCGTCTCGCAAAAGTTCGGTGGATCCAGCCTGCTGATTCGGTCTCAGGCAAAATTGGTAATTGATCGCTTTCTTTATCTTTAGTTGGCGTGAACCGACGAAGTTTAGTGAGGCATACTCGTGACTCGTCAATCAATTTAGAGGAAATGGTTTGATCGATTTTAGACTTATCATACTTCACATCGCTCAAACGGTTTAGCACGTGGTTGGCATCAGCTGGAAGTATAGTTTGTCGGGCGTGAAACTCCTCGACTGTTTCGTAAAGCGCAGGCTCTGCCTGAGCTCCCGCTAGATAGGTCCGGATAGCCAATGAAGCCTCGGCTGCGATCTCTGAAATTAATCTCTCGTTAGCTTCCGCTTCAAGCGAATCAAGAACGCTCATCGCAGGTGTGAAAAAATCGAGATTTGAGATTAGTTTTGTTTTTTTAGGTTCCGTAAACAGGAGGCGAATTAACCACCAGATCGCAAGGATTGTTAGGATTACCCCAAAAATAAGAAACCACAGAAACCAATCCGGAGTCTCCGGCAAATAGGTTTCTGGATCTGGTATGCCGTGTTGAAGGGTAGCTGGATTATTGGAATCCATAATTATCGTCTACGAAGTACTCGGCGCTGAAAAAGTTTATGGAGATCGGCAATATAATCATCCTTGGTGGAAATTTGAGCGCTATCAATCCCATGCTTCTTAAAGAACGAAGCAAGTCCCTCCCGATATCTTTTGGAGAGTTTCGAGAGTCCCATACGCGTGTTACTGTTTGAGGTATTTACTAATATTTCATGGCCGCTTTCAGGATCGCGGAGATAAACTTTGCCGACATCGGGGATCTTTTTTTCGAGAGGATCGAAAATCGGAAGGGCAATGACATCATGTTGACGTGCAAGGCATCCTAAAGGTCGTTCGAAGCCCCAATCCACGAAGTCTGAAATGAAGAAGATCAGACCTTTTCGTTTGAGGGTTTTGAGAAGAAACTTCGAAGCTTCGGCGATTGAAGTCCCCGGTTTAGGCGGTTTGGCAGTTAAGATTTCCCTTACCGCTCTTAATACTGAGCGCCCTCCTTTTCCGGGTGGCAGATAGAGAACTGGCTGTTCTGCAAAAAGAAGAAGTCCGACTTTGTCGCCGTTATATCGCGCGCTAAAACCAAGAAGTGCTGCGATTTCGGCCGCGCGTTCGCGCTTGCTAAGATAATCGCTACCGTAATCGGTTGAACCCGAGATATCCACTGCGAGAATCACCGATAGTTCGCGCTCTTCACGAAATTTTCGAATGAAGGGGCTTCCCATTCGGGCAGTGACATTCCAGTCGATGAACCGGATTTCGTCGCCCGGTTGGTATTCTCGGAACTCATCGAAATCAAGACCCTGCCCACGAAATGATGAGTGATAGTCTCCCGAGAAAACTTCCTGAGCAAGGCGGCGTGCCCGGATTTCAAGCCGTCTAACTCGACGCATGATTTCTTCGATACTCTCTCCTTCATCCATTGATCAGCTGAATTTTAGTAATTGAAATCAAAAAGGGGAACGTAAATTTCATCCGAAAAGTAGGGGGACCTGGATAGTTATTCACATTCATTGCTCCATATTACCCTTGCCCGGAGACCTGAGGTAGCCTAGCCCTCGTAGGGGTTATTTAAGTCTCCAAACACATTCAAATCTATGACGATTGCACGTGCGCTCCTCTCGGTTTCCGACAAGTCCGGATTGGTTGGTTTTGCTAAGTCCCTTCATGAGGGGTTTGGTGTTGAGCTTCTCTCGACGGGCGGGACAGCTAAAGCTCTCCGTGATGGTGGGCTCCCGGTAACTGATGTTGCTGAATACACTGGTGCTCCCGAGCTCTTCGAGGGGCGGCTAAAAACTCTTCACCCAAAAATCCACGGTGGATTACTTCAGAGGCGTGATTCAGATGACCATGTTGCTCAAGGTAAAAAGAATGACATTCCGACGATCGATCTCGTCGTTGTAAATCTCTATCCTTTCGAGCAAACTATTTCCAAGGAGAATGTTTCGTTAGCTGAGGCGATAGAGAATATCGATATCGGCGGGCCTTCTATGTTGCGCAGTGCTTCCAAGAATTACTCAGCGGTTACCGTGCTGACTGATCCCGCCGACTATCGAAGGGTTTTAGAAGAAATGGAAGCGCATGATGGTGATACGACTCTTCGGCTTCGAGAGGAGCTTGCTATCAAGGTCTTTCGCCGAACCTCGGCTTATGATGCTGCGATTTCCAACTATTTGGGTCAGTGTGATCAAGGGACTGCTTGTAGTTTTTCAGTTAATCTTCCATTAGTGAGTGATCTTCGCTATGGCGATAACCCTCACCAAAAGGCCCGTATTTATGGTGATTTCAGCGAGTGTTTTACCCAGTTACAGGGCAAAGAACTGAGTTATACTAACATTCTTGATATCGAAGCTGCGGCGGATCTTATTTTGGATTACAAGCGGTCAACGGTTGGGATTCTTAAACATACTAATCCTTGCGGAGTTGGCCAAGATGACGATCTTCGGGTGGCTTGGCAAAAAGCTTTCGAAACGGATCGGTCGGCTCCGTTTGGAGGGGTGATCGTCTGTAATCGTCCGATCAACGAAGATCTGGCAAGAGTGATTTCTGAGATTTTCACGGACGTTATCATTGCTCCTGATTACGACCCTGGAGCGCGGGCAATTCTTCAAAAGAAAAAAAATTTACGTCTCATGAAAATAGAGCCCGGTTATGAAAAATTTCGGAGAGATTCCGTCGTTCGACCCGCACCTGGTGGTTTAATGGTGATGGATAAGGACCATACCGTTATGGGGCTCGAAGACCTCGAGTCTAAAGTTGTGACGAAACGTCCACCAACCGAGGCAGAAATGACCGCGATGAGATTTGGTTGGCGCGTGGTCAAGCATGTGAAGTCCAATGCAATTGTCTTTAGTTCGGGTGATCGCACTCTTGGAATCGGCGCCGGTCAAATGAGCCGTGTTGATTCTTCGCGGATTGCTGTCTGGAAGGCTGAAGAAGCTAGCCTCTCGCTAAAAGGAAGCGTCATAGCCTCCGATGCTCTTTTTCCGTTTGCTGATGGCCTTGACGCGGCTATCAAAGCCGGAGCGACGGCTTGCATTCAGCCCGGTGGGTCAATTCGGGATGAGGAAGTGATTGCTGCGGCCGATGCTGCCGGAATGGCCATGGTGTTTACCGGGTATAGGCACTTTAAACATTAATTTCTTAAGAAAATGTCGCTCCTCCTTGGCGTTAATATCGATCATGTCGCCACGCTTCGGCAAGCTCGATACGCGATGAATCTAGATGCTCCAATCCTTGAGCCATCGATTCTCGAGGCGGCGCTCGAGGCAAAAGCTGGAGGAGCTGACTCGATTACTTTGCACGTCCGTGAGGATCGTCGTCATATGCAGGATGACGATGCGCGACTGGTTCGACGGGAAATTGATTTACCATTAAATCTTGAATTGGCTAATACTGCTGAGATGGTTGCATTCGCCTGCGATTTAAAACCAGATTTTGCCTGTTTGGTTCCAGAAAAACGAGAGGAGGTTACGACCGAAGGGGGGCTTGATGTGGTCAATAATCAGAAGTCTTTACGAAAAACAATCGCTACGCTTCAAAGTCTAGGGATTCAGGTGAGCTTGTTTATCGATTCAGAAGAGGATCAGATTAAAGCGGCCGCAGATATCGGGGCAGAAATGATTGAATTACACACCGGAGCTTTTGCTTTAACGACTGGAGAAAAACACGAATCCGAAATTAAGCGCTTGCGAGTAGGTTCAGACCTAGGATCCTCTTTAGGGTTACAAGTCAATGCGGGACACGGTATTCATCTGGAAAACGTTAAAGACCTTTTTTCAGTAAAAAACTTAAAAGAGTTTAATGTTGGGCACACCTTAATTTCTCGTGGTCTTTTTATAGGGATTAGAGCGGCGGTAAACGAGATGAAGGTCGCTATGCAGGGATATCCCCAAAGTTGATATAATGGATTTAGTAGGGATAGGTATAGATGTTGTGGAAATCTCCCGGATCTTTTCCTCGATGGAGGAATTTGGTGATAAATTCTTAGCTCGAATCTTTACCGATAAAGAGCGGGCTTATTGTGAGCGGCAAAAAAGGCCGGAAATGCATTACGCGGCGAGATTTGCGGCAAAAGAGGCGATTTCAAAGGCTTTTGGGACAGGAATCGGAAGGGAGGTTAGCTGGCTTGATATGGAAATTTTAAAGAAACCGAGCGGTGAACCAGAAGTTCAATTAAGGGGTGCTGCAGCAATAAAGGCCAAGGAAAAGAAGGTGTCCCAAGTGATGGTGAGTTTAACGCATTCAAAGGAATACGCCGCTGCAAATGCCGTGATTATGGCTAGCTGATCGTGGGCTCCGGTTAGTTGTTGATTGATGGGGGCTAGGCGCTCACTTACTCTTCTAACCGAGGCATGGATAAAACTCAGCATTACATATATTGTATGAAGTTATTGATTTGACGTGGAGATATTGAGATTAATGGGTCTCTTTTCCATACGATTCCTCGAAAGAGCTAAAATGAACCGCTGTTTTAAATCTTACACCTTCTCAGGTTCAGACCACTTCATTCATTTTTTTCATATCCTCTGCGAGGTATGGGATTCACTCAGATCGCGCT
>DIHU01000252.1:2621-51262 GCA_002420315.1 Akkermansiaceae bacterium UBA5688 | reverse complement strand
AGATTTCAACATCATATCCATTACATTGGACGGTTAATCCAGTTTTTCGAGATTTCACCTAAAAATTAGGGCTAAAAGGACGATTCTTTCTTTAACTGTTGTAAAAAAGGTTTGCATAGAGCCTCCTAAGTTGGTTTTTTCCGTCTCCGCGAGTTTTACAAATCGTCGTAGGTCCTTCGGAATCCCGTTCTCGGAATTCGCTCGCTCTTAGGGGAACCCGACAAACAAACAAAATAATGTCAGAAGAAAATACTGAAGTTGAAGAGAAGCCTGATCCGATCAAATTAAATCGTTTTGAGCTTCCGAGCCGCCTTATTAAGAATGAGGACACTGCTACCGAAACATTCGCCCAGTTCACCGCTGAGCCATTCGAGCAGGGATTTGGACATACAATTGGGAACTCACTCCGTCGCGTCCTTCTCTCCTCACTCGAAGGTGCTGCTATCACGTCCGTGCGGATCGCTGGAGTACAGCACGAATTTGCGACTCTTCCTGGAGTCATTGAAGATGTCACCGATATTGTCTTAAATCTGAAGAAGGTGAAATTTAAAGCTCATGAAAAAGAGCCCCGCGTCCTCAGCCTCAAGGCTGAGAAAGAAGGAGTAGTCACTGCCGGAGATATCCAAGAGGATAACATCTACGAAGTTGTTAATAAGGACCAAGTGATTTGCACTCTCGATAAGAAGGTGAAATTCGACGCCGAGATTGAGGTGCAAGTGGGACGTGGTTTCAAGACTGGCGATGAAAATAAACGCGAAGGCGCTCCTATCGGTGTGATTGCGATTGATTCAATCTTCTCGCCGGTTTCACGCGTGAAGTATGAAGTCGGAGCCACCCGTGTCGGCCAGATGACTGATTTTGACAAAGTGGTTTTAGACATTTGGACAGATGGGCGTATCGAGCCTCATGATGCTCTTTTGCAAGCTTCTGCCATTCTTCGTCATCATCTCGACGTGTTTGTCAACTATGACGATGATGCCGTCGGGTTTGAAGAAGCGCCTGCCGAGCAGTCCGAGGAGAATGCTGCACTTAAGAAGCTTCTCAATATGAGCGTAAACGAGATTGAGCTTTCGGTCCGTGCTGCCAACTGTCTCAACAATGCGAATATTACTTCGGTTGGGCAGCTTGCCCTTAAGACTGAGGCCGAAATGCTCAAATATCGTAACTTTGGTAAAAAGTCACTCAACGAGATTAAAGACAAGCTTCAAGAGCTTGGGCTTGGGCTTGGATTAAATCTCGATCCGTCACTCTTGACTGGACCTGCACTCGGTGCTCCGGCGGCCCCCCGCCTTGGTGTGGAGGAAGAGGCTCCGGTTGGCCTTGCTGACCTCATTGCCCAGAACCTTGACCAGTAAAGGCCGCTTCAATATTGCAATTTAGAAATTAATAAACTGATGAGACATCGTCGTAAAACAGTAAGACTCCAGCGTAAGGACGGTCATCGTCGTTCTCTGCTGGCCAACCAAGCCTGCTCTCTCATCGAGCATGGTCGTATTCGCACCACGCTTGCTAAGGCTAAGGCGCTTAGGCCCGTCGCTGAAAAGCTAATCACTCTGACTAAGAAGGAAGATGGAGTCCATGCTCGCCGCATGGCCTTTCGTTTCCTTCGCCAGAAGGATAGTGTGAAGCGTCTTTTTGAAATTGTGGCTCCTGCGGTCGGTGATCGTCCGGGCGGCTTTTGCCGGATTACTAAGCTTGGGCCTCGCCCCAGCGATTCTGCTCCGATGGCAGTCATTGAGTGGGTTGATTTGGAAAATCTTGGAGACGATATCGATATCGATGATGACATCGATGACGCTGCCGAAGAAGGCGAAGAGTAGAGGGAACTCCTAAACCGAATTACAACGGCTGACTTCCTGACGGGGGTTAGCCGTTTTTCGTTGCTCGAGTGATTCCTTTCTTCAATCTAATCCTGAAATGACTTCCAAAATAAATTTCATCTCTTTTGCTGCTGCGCTTGGTTTTTTTTTCCTTCCTTGGGTAGACTTCCAGTGCTCAGATAAATCCAAGATTACACAATCTGGATTTCAGACCGTAGCGGGAGGGGGGAGTCTCGGGGAAGAGGCGAATTTAAAGTTCGGAGATCAAAAAAATGACGAAACCCAGGGAAGTCTCGATGCCGCACTGTATGTGGCTGTGGGCTTGGGGTGTGTGATCCTAGGATTGTTGCTTGCGGTTATTGGATTGCTAGGTGGTGAGCCGCCTTCGCCAGCTCTTCCGGCGCTTGCTGCCATGGCTCTAATTTTGATCGGCTTACAAATGAAACTTGGATTTCCCCTAGAGCAGAAGATCGTCGAATCATATCAAAAAACTGGGTTGGAAGAGGAGGTTGCTATAATCGATACTAGCAAATTATTCGCCCAAGAGAAAATCAGGATCGTTTACTGTCCCGCGATCTATTTTGAACTCGGAAGCCTCTTACTTCCAATTTGTAGCGCGTTCTTCGCGATGAGGCCAACTTGAAGCAGAAGTTCGTTTGCTTAGCGTCCGTCTCCGGTATAAATAATTTTTCCATCTTTCGGTGCCTGAGGCCATGGCGTTGTTCCCCTCGGCCATTGCTGCGGTTGGGTCTTGCGAATTTTTTGAACTTCCTGTTTCACCCAATCTGGAACACTGGCGTTTTCCCTTTGTCCGTAAACCCAAGGAAGGGCGGGCGACATAAGACGATCTACTCCCGTTAAAGCAGGTCGCTCTTTTCCAATTGCGGTGACTCGATCATTGAGTTGCTTAACGACTTTTGGGTATTTGGCTGCGATGTTTGTTTTTTCTGAGGGGTCGGCTTCGAGATCATAAAGTTCCATCCCGACCAGTTTGTATTTCCCTTTGCGAATCGCGGGAAATCGAACACTGCCCGAGACTTCAAAAATGATCTCATCGCGAGGGCTCATTGAGTCCGAAAAAAGAAGGTTAGTCATATTCTTTCCATCAAGAGGACGCTCTTGAGCAAGGGAAGCGCCAGCGAGAGTCGCAAAGGTGTTGAAAAGGTCTGTGATGTGCATCATTCCGTTATTTTCGGAATTTGCTTGGATCTTTTTAGGCCAGCGCATCACGCAGGGGACACGGACTCCTCCTTCGTAGTTAGTATTCTTGGTTCCGCGATAAGGGGCGTTCATTTCTTCACGTAAACCTCCATTATCGTTCGAGAAAATCACAAGTGTATTATCCCCGAATCCACTTTGGTCAATGGCGTTCACGATAAGTCCGACGGCATCATCGAGACACTTTAAAGCTGCATGTCGTTTGCCTTCTTCTCCGACGTAGCGAGGGATTTCTTCAAGAGGACCATGAACGGCATTGAAGGCGACATACATGAAGAGAGGTTGATCTTGCCGTTTCATGCGATGGTCTGCGATCACGCGGACGGCTTCATTGGCAATGAGGTCTGTGCTGTAACCTGGTTCGAATATAGGTTCCTGATTCCTGTGCCAGTCGTAAACAGCAAAGCGAGCGGGCGCGTTATGTGGAATGGTTTTATTGTTGTAGTCAATGCCCCATCCGTAGTGACCGTATTGATGGTCGAAGCCCTGACCCATTGGAAGTTGACCAGGAAGCCATTCTCCGCAGTGCCACTTGCCCGAGATGGAGGTGAAATAACCTACGTCCTTGAGAGCTTCTGCGATTGTGCGTTCCTCGGCTGCGACCCCGTGGATTCGGCGAGTTTCGTTGCCCTCCTTATTCTTGGCTAACTTCATCCCGAGCTTAGCGAGGTAACTGGGTTTGCCAAAATCCTCCGAGCGCCAATCACTCCAGGTTCGGAAAGCGTAGCGTCCAGTCAGAAAGGCCGCGCGACTGGGGGCGCAAACAGCATGAACATAGAATTGCTTTAGGCTTACTCCTTCTGAACGAAGTTTAGTGATATGTGGAGTAAGGTTAGCCGGTCCTCGATTAAAAGATGGTTCGTTCCAGCCCATATCATCTGATAAAATGAAAACAATATTCGGCTTTGAACCATCGACTGGAGAAGCTTGAGCCATATTAAGAGTGGCGATAAAGAGAATCAGTTTCTTCATAGGTTTGAGGGTTAGATGTCGCAAATGGCAATGGCTTCTTCGAGCCCTTTGATCGGGTCACCGGTTGGAATCCACTCGTGTCCGACATAGCCGGAGTAGTTGACTCTGAGGAGGGCTTTCATAATTCCGCGGTAATTGATTTCTTGGTTGTTGCCAATCTCTCCTCGACCAGGGTTTCCGGCGATCTGTATGTGTCCGATGAACTCTTGGTGCTGCTCAATTCGGCGGATCAGATCTCCATCCATGATTTGCACGTGATAGACGTCAAATAAGATCTTGAAAGATGGAGAAGAGACCGCTTTGGCAATCTCGACACAGTCATCAATGTGATCACCCTGGTAACCCGGATGACCTTTCATGTTTTCGGCGATCTTGGAATTCAAGGGCTCTAGAATAAGAGTGACGTTATTTTTTTCGGCTACTCGCGCCATTTTCTTGAATCCCTCAATACAGTTTTTAACGCCTTCCTCGATGGAGACATTACTGCCGTTTTTGTGATGAGTGGTATCAAGCAGTCCTGTAAAAGTCATAACGTTGGGAAAACCAGCAGCTCCGGTGGCAATAATGGTTTTTTCTAAGACCGAAAAGATTTCGGGGTGATGACCTTTGTTATTCATTCCGCGCTCGAAGTTATGAGACTTCGTGGCAGCGCAAACCAGACCGGTGCCTTTCAGGAGAGGGAGTTGTTCGGAGGAGAAGAGTTCGACTCCTGCGATGCCTAGCTGTTTGGTATATGAGATGAGATCTTGTGGAGTCCACTGCGCTCCGACCGCGAAAGGCCACGCCGCGATCACTTGCTTGATACGCCCTTTGCGAGCGATCCTGTTTCGAGCGGCGACGGGTGCGGTGAGTGCCGCTGTGCTGAGACCGGTTAGAAAATTTCTTCGGGAAGGAGTCACTTTATTTGAGGTGTCGGTGTGGGGCGTTTTTTGCGGCTTCCAGCTTGGAAGAAAGACGTTTTACAATTTCAGGATGTTCCAGGAATAAGTTGTTTGATTCGGAGGGATCCTTTCCGAGATGATAGAGCTGTCCGGTAGCCCCCCCTGGCTTAGGCTTTACGCTCTTAGGCCTGCTGAACCCTCCCGATCCGAGGGCGTTAATTAGCTTCCAATCACCTTCGCGGACTGTCATTACCTTGGCGCTTCCGGCCCGCATCACAAAAGTATCGCGCCTGGAAGGTTTTCCTTTGAGTGAGGGAAGGAAGCTGAAACTATCGGGCCCTGCTTTCTCTGGAATTTTTGCGCCCATGATGTCTGCGAAAGTCGCCAAGAAGTCGGTGAAACAAATAAGTTGCTTGCTAGTAGAGTTTGGTTTGGTGACGCCGGGCCAACGGGCTACGAATGGCATGCGGTGTCCGGCTTCCCAAGCGTCAGCTTTCATACCTCGGAGACCTCCCTGTGAGTCGTGACCATATTTTTCAACATCTTTGTCGTACCAGCATGGGCCGTTGTCGGATGTGAATATGACAAGGGTGTCTTTGTCCATCTTGGCCTCTTCAAGAGCGGTGAGCACCTTTCCAATTTGAGCGTCCACCATCATAACAAAGTCTCCGTAGATACCGACTTTGCTTTTACCCAAAAATTCTTTTGATGGAAGCCAAGGGGTATGCGGAGCAGGGTAGGCTAAGTAGAGCATCAGTGGGTCTTTCTTCTCATGTGCCATGATGATTTTCACGGCTTCGTCAGTGAAGTTGGGTAGGACATCATCGATATTCATATCGGGTGAGATCCCACCGGCTCGACGCATACGTCCCTGAATACCATTCCAGCCGGTCTGCTCTGGTGAGAGTTCTTTCTCGATGTATTCAGTGGGTGGTTGGACGGCTTTGTTGTTCCGGATATAAAAATACGGAGGAATGTCAGTGGAAGCGCGGATGCCAAAGTAGGAATCAAAGCCGCGATCGACAGGGCCACCCGGGAGTGGTTTGTCATAGCCATTTTCTTTGAACCCGACATGCCATTTTCCAACCATTGAGGTTTTGTATCCTTGTGATTTTGCGAGAGAGGCGATGGTCATTTGCCCCTCTTTAATCAAGGGGGTCATTCGCCAGAGGCCCACATTCGTGCGGAAAGGATAACGACCGGTGAGTAAGCCATAGCGTGACATGTGGCAAAGAGGTCCCGGAGCGTGGGCATCGATGAATTTAATGCCTTCGCGCGCCAATGAATCGATGTGTGGCGTGCTTATCATTGATTTGGAATTAAAGCACCGTGGATCGCCATAGCCCATATCATCAGCCAAGATGATGACGATATTGGGTTTTGGTTTAGCTTGGGAACCCATCAAAGTGATGAGGGAAAAAAGAGTGCATTTAAATAACATCACCGGTAAGGTATGAACTGCAAATGCCGTCGGAAAGTAGGAAAACACCGGGATTTTAAAATGAAGTGTTACTTTTTTTGCCAGTATACGTAGAATTTGTAGTAATCGAGATATGGAAGGGGATTTTTTGAAATGATCATGGCTGATGTCCTTTTGTGGACTTTTGTGATTTTAGGATTTTATGTCATTATCATTGCCTATTGGGTTGGGGCGGTAGGGCTAGCACCGGGCCTTGTAGAACGAAGTTGCGAGCGGTTTGGAAAATCGCCGTGGAAATCATTCTTTATCGGCCTCGGAATGGGAGTTCCCTTAATAGGAATAGGGCTGTTGATTGCGAACGGGGGAGCTCCGTTCATAAAAATCTTTGGGATTCTAATCGTTCTTCTGGTTTTTCTGTTGGGTCTTTGTGGGTCGGCGGGCTTATGTTTAAGGATTGGGAAGGGCTTAGTGCATCCTTTGGATGAGGCTCAACCTTGGTTGCGAGTTAAACGTGGCGGGATTGTACTCGGGTTGATGATTATTTTTCCCGTTCTCGGCTGGCTCTTTGTCTTTCCGGTGGCGATCCTTACTGGGGTTGGAGCGGCCTTTTTGGGCTGGCGTGATAGTAAGAAAGTTTCTGATGAATGAAGCCAGAGATTTCAGATGATCTTTCTCGCCGTATTTTTCTGAGAGGCGCTATGGGGGTGTCGCTCTTTGCAACATCGGGATGTGAAAAGATTGAAGACTTTTTAGGAATGGAGCCGCAGGAAGGTCCAGTGGTTCCACCTTCTGGCGAAGGAGTTGATCTGGTCTCCCACGTTTTAAATCGGTTAACTTTTGGGCCGGACCCTTCAGAGTATGCAAGAGTGAAAGGGTTAGGTGTAGATGATGAGTCTGCGGTTGCGTTTTTTCTCGAGGAGCAACTGAGTCCTAATGAGATTGAGGACAAAAGAACCCAACGGGCGGTAAGAAGGCTAGAAGCTATTCATGCCCCACTTGGCGAATTATATGAATACAAGGAAGATCATCTGCTGGAGCAATTGACTCGGGCGACCTTGATTCGAGCAACTCGGAGTAAACGTCAGCTTTTTGAAGTGATGGTGCATTTCTGGAGCGATCATTTTAATATCGATATTTCTAAGAAAGAATGTCGTTGGTTAAAAGTGGCCGATGACCGCGAAGTGGTTCGAAAGCATGCGATGGGGAATTTTTCGGCTCTGCTGAAAGCTTCTGCGCTCAGTCCTGCCATGCTTTGGTATCTTGATGGGCGGGAGAATCGAAAGTCTGGCGAGAGCGAGAAGCCAAATGAAAATTATGCGCGTGAGTTGTTGGAGCTTCACACACTCGGCGTGGGTGGGGGATACACGCAGAAGGATGTAATGGAAGTCGCAAGATGTTTGAGTGGATGGACTGTAAGAGGGAAAGATCGATTTTTTAAAGGAAAGGTTGAATTTCATGCCGATGCTCACGATGACGGAGCAAAGGTAGTTCTTGGGAATGAAATTGCTTCGGGGGGTGGCAGGAAGGATCTCGATGATATTCTGGAGATTGTTGGTATGCATCCTTCAACCGCGCGATTTCTTGGGAGAAAACTTTGTATTCGTTTTATTTCTGATGACCCCTCTGAAGCTTCGATAAAAAAAGTGGCTGGAACATTTTTATCCAGCAACGGAAATATAAAGGAAACTCTGCGGGCGGTGTTCGCGACTCAAGAGTTTTTACAAGGGCCTCGAGCTCAGAAACTGAAGCGGCCCTTCGAGTTTATTGTTTCGGCTCTGCGAGGTGTGCGAGCAAGGGTTTCTTCCGAAATGGATGTGGTGGATTATTTGATACGAATGGGGCATGCTCCATTCCAATACCCCACACCAGATGGATACCCTGATATTGCTTCGCCATGGACTGGGACCTTGCTTTGGAGATGGCACTTTGCGATTGCCTTAGCTCGAAATGAGGTGAGTGAAAATATCAATGTCGAAGAAGAAGTTTTGATCGAAAAGGCGGGTGGAGTTGATGGCTTGGCAGCATCTTTGTTGGGTCGGAATCCATCGGTCGAAGAAAAAGCAGCAATCGAGCGGAGTGGAGAGCCGCTAGCGCTTTTGATGGCCTCACCTGGATTCCAATGGAAATGAAAGATACCGGAATTATTTCAGGAAACGGAGACGAACAAGCCACTCTTGTGGTAGTCTTTCTTCGGGGTGGTGCTGACGGTTTGACTTTGGTTCCACCGGTTGGTAACAGCGATTATTATAAGGTCAGACCGACGCTAGCTGTTGCAGAAAAAGATATTTTGAAACTCGGCGACGCTAATTGCGGGTTAAATCCAGCTTTCTCAGGCCTTTTAAATATTTATAAGGAGGGAGGACTAACGGTTGCTCCAGGGGTAGGATCAAGTGACAAGACTCGCTCCCATTTTTATGCCCAGGATCTCATGGAACACGGAGGCCAATTGGCTGGCGGATGGTTGGGTCGATTTCTACGATACCGAGAAGGAAGACCCCCGAGTGCGCTCTCGGCCGTAGCGCTCGGTAAGGCAATGCCTGAAGTGTTACGAGGTGCTCCGGCAGCAACCGTAATGGAATCACTTGAAACTTTTTCATTGGGAAGTGGATCTGGGCCAACGGAGTCTTTGCAGACTGAGTTGGGTGCTCTTTATGGCGCTAAGGAGAACATTTTGGGGCCCGTGGCACGCGACACCTTGCAAGCTTTGGGCCGAGTCGAGCGATTACGACGCGAGGACCTTCCTCCTGAGAATGGAGCTGAGTATCGAGATGATTCATTTTCGAACGGCCTTCGCCAAACCGCCCGTTTGATCAAAGCCCGGGTCGGGCTTGAGGCAGTTTCGATTGATCTTAATGGATGGGACTCTCATATAGCCCAAAGCTCGTTGATTTCTCCCTTAATGACACTTTTGTCGGAGGGTCTAGCGGCATTTCATCGTGACCTCGGTGAGCTAATGAATGCAGTTACTGTAGTCGTAATGACAGAATTTGGTCGCCGTGTTGCTGAGAATTCTTCTTTTGGAACCGATCATGGTCGTGGTGGATCAATGTTTGTGATGGGCGGTTCTGAGCGCGGAAATGTTCTTGGTGAAATGCCTGTAATCGAAACCGGGATCCTAGTCGGCCCTGGAGATGTTCCGGTAGTCACAGATTATCGTGATTTATTGAGCCCTATTCTAATTCGGCATGGCGCCGGAAGGGCAATGGACAAGATTTTCCCAGAGAATTAGGTTACCGAGCTGGAGTGGCGAGAGGGATTTCGTCGTCGTTGACTGGGATGGCCCGGGGGACCTCATCGTTGACTGGTTCGACAACTAAATCACGTGCCGGGGCAATCGGTTTATTTTTGATGTTTGGGAGCCGATCGGATCCTTTCATGATATCGACCCAAATTGGCAATGCGAGGCTAGCTCCTGAGCTCCCTTTGAGGATTGTTTTTCCATCATCCATCCCCACCCAAACTGCGCATGTTAAAGCTGAAGTGTAGCCAGTATACCAACCATCGGTAGGGCCATTGGTGGTGCCTGTTTTGCCTCCGGATGGTGCTCGGAAACCATAAGTCGAACGGATCGCTCTACCGGTTCCGTTTTTGTTTACATCCTCAAGAATACGAGAAACTTCCCAAGCTGATTTTTGATCAGCAGCCTGATAGGCAATCGGACCATTCCTCCAAAGGACCTCGCCGGAACGATCCTTTATCGTCTGAATATAGAAAGGGCGGAATCTGGTGCCGCCATTGGGAAAGATTGTGTATGCACTCGCTACGGCTTCAGCTGAAGCGCCCCAAGATCCCAGAAAGGAAGAAGGGACTAGTGGGATTTTACTTATGTTAAAGCCCGATGATCGAGCCACCGCTACGATATTCTCCATCCCGGCTTTTGCAGCCACTCGAATCGCCGAAGTGTTACGAGATTCAACAAGCGATTTTCTGACGGGAATCTCCAGGTAATATTTGCCATCGGAATTTGCGGGGTTCCAGCTTGGATTGGCTCCCCGAAGCTCGCTCGGTCTAATGGGGGCATCACTTATGGTATCATAAGGTTTTACACCTCGGTCGAAAGCGGCGAGGAACATAAAGGGTTTAAAGAGAGATCCGATCTGGCGCTCGGATTGGAGGGCACGGTTGAACTGTGATTCATTAGCGTTTCGACCGCCCACGATCGCTAAAACACCCCCGGTTTCGTTATCAATAACCACGGTTGCACCTTGGAGATAATTTGGGTTTCCCTGGCCATTCCACTGGGATCTTTTTTGATGGGGAAAGCCTCGTTTTTTTTCCACTTGGTTCAATCGTTTTTCCATCGAGCGTTCGGCTAGTTCCTGAATATTTGGATCAATCGTAGTCTCGATTATAAGGCCACCATCAAGGATGTTCTCTTTCTCAAGAATTCGTTTCAGATCGCGGCGAATCGCATCGAGTGCATAGCTTCCTTCGCGAAGGTTGTTTGGCGAAGAAACTTTGAGTGGTTGTTGGCGAGCGAGGTCAGCTTCGTCCTGTGTGATCGCATTGTTCTCAACCATTTTTTCGAGAACCCAATTCCGTTGAAGTTTGGCCCTTTCGAGGTGGCGAAAGGGCGAGAATTTATTTGGAGCGCGTATGATGCCAACCAAAAGGGCTGATTGTTCTAGCGTTAGTTCCTTAGCTGATTTGTTGAAGTAAGCATGGGCTGCCACTTCAACCCCTCGGAGCGAGCCCCCCCAAAAAATTCGGTTCATATAGTGTTCAAGAATTTCATTTTTTTCGAAATCGGATTCGATTCGAATCGCGATGAAAGTTTCGAGAATTTTTCGATGGATTCCTCTCACGAGACCTTCATTTTGTTTCTTTAGGGCAAAGCTATTGCGAGCGAGCTGCATGCTGAGTGTCCCACCTCCTTCAAGTTTTCCACGGGTTAAGGCCCGCCAAGCAACGCGTGCCATTGATCGAAAATCAACCGCACCATGGCTTCGAAAGCGCTTGTCTTCCTGAGCAATGAGAGCATCCACGAAGTGAGAGGGAACGTCTGCATAGGTAATAATCCGCCGATTCTTGCCGTGGAGGAATCCGATTTCTTGTCCAGCTGAGTTTTTAAGGATATTCCCTTCGCGATCCTTGATTTCAGTTCGAGCAGGCATCTGAACTACGTCTTCAAGATCGTAGGTGGACGCGATAGTGTAGTATACGAGCGAAATACAGGTTCCGAAAACACCTCCGATAAATGCTATTGATAGGCCGATCCGAGATGGCCACTTAAACCAAAAAGAGAATCGTGAGGTTAGGTAAAAAATGATGCGGAAGGGAGCCAAGAAGAAATCACGGGCTCTAAAGTTGAACTTTGGAGCCTTTTTCTTAGGTGGCTTTCTTGCTGGCATCTTATTACGGCTTGAACTTACGTTCCTGGGAGCGAAGGCCAAGATCTCATTTGTCAGTAATGAGCGTCAAAAGTCCCAAATCTTCGTTTTCTTGAATATTTTCAAAACAAGGGGACTCTTACACAACGATAATCTTTTGGAATGATAGTGAGAATTCTAATTTCAGTTTTAGTTTTTGTGCCAGCAGCGATGCTTCCTGCTGTTCCGAAGGTAGAGGACCTAAGCGACCTCAAGACGCTACAAACCCAAGTGCAAAGGGTAGTTCTTGAGCAAACTGAAACGACAGTTTCTCTGGTGTCACCGACAATCGGAGCTTCGGGGAGTGGCGTGATTGTCTCTCGCGATGGCCTAATTCTTACAGCAGCCCACGTGATCGAGCGGAGTAAAGAAATGACTGTGATTTTTCCGGATGGACGCCAGGAGAAAGCCAAAGTCTTAGGAGCTAATTTTACACGAGACGCGGCTATGGCAAAATTAATTGGCCCCGGGCCGTGGCCTTTCGCGGAAGTTGGAGATTCGAGATCACTGGAAATCGGGGATTTCGTAGTCGCGATGGGCCACCCTAAGGGCTATGACCCTACGCGAAGGCCTCCAGTTCGATTCGGGCGGGTGATGGACAAAAGCACCTTAGACTTTGTCACAACCGATTGCACTCTAATTGGGGGAGATAGTGGAGGTCCGCTTTTTGATCTCAAAGGGCGTGTAGTTGGAATTCATTCGCATATCGCTCCAGATCGGAGGGTGAATAACCACGCTGGACTTACAGGTTTTAAGAGTTCATGGGAAAATATGCTAGTTGGGAAAATGTGGGGTGTCCTTGGTGGTGATCGAAGGGATCCTAATCGGCCTGTGCTTGGACTCAATTTACGTAAAACCGATGTAGGGCTCATCGTGGATGAGGTTCCACGGGGTGGACCAGCATTCTCTTCGGGGTTTCTTCCAGGAGATTTGGTGGTTGCAATTAATGGGGAATTAATCACCGAGGTTGAAAAGCTTTCAGAGGTTTTTGTGGATCTGCTTCCCGGTGAAAAAGTGAAGGTAGATTTTAGTCGGGGAGGCTCAAAACTCACGAAAACAGTCAAGCTTGCCCGTCTCGGTGATATATATTTAAACGAACGTCGATAGGTGATTATGAAGTTTATTTTATTTTATTGTGTTCTGGTTTCCTCAAGCCTCATAGCGCAAATGGGGCCTCCAAGGGCTCAGGAGGTGACTGATGCACAAGCAAAGCAGATTTTTGTGGCGCTTCGTGCCGCTGGCACCAGCGCTAAGAAGGTTGTCTACCCAATTTATTCAGGTCGGAAACGCATCGCATATGGAATTTCTTTAGGGGAAGAAAAGTTGCTGACGAAGGCCAGTGAGATTGTTCAAAAGCGCGGGCTGTATACTGCAAATCGTGAACAGGTAGCGTTGAATGCCCTGATCGTTGGTGTTTATGAAGATCATGATCTTGCTGTGCTGCAGGTGCCCGGGCTCAAGGCGCCGATTGTGGAATGGGCGGATGCCGGGAATCTTTCAGAAGGCGCTTTTCTTTCCGCTATTAGGCCGGATGGCGAGGCTCAGGCAATGGGGGTTCTCAGTGTGCGTGAGCGCAGCCTGAAATCGATTGATCAGGGTTTTCTTGGTATTGAAATGGATACGCTTGAGACAGGTAAAGGAGTTCGGGTGAAGAATGTAGTTGAAGGCTCTGCTGCCGGCGAAGTTGGAATTCGTCAGAACGATATCATCGTTAAAATTGAAGGTCAGGAAATTCAAGGATTCTATGAATTATCGACAAAGCTAAGGCGATTGAAAAATGGCGGGCAGCCTGAGATCGAACTGCTGAGGAATGGCGAAGTTCTCAAAGTAAAACCGACCTTGAAGGGGCGTGAAATTCGTGAAGGCGTCTCTCGACGGCTTGAACAGATGGATCGCATGAGCGGTGGGCAAAGTCGCGTTCGTGGTGGTTTTGGAAATGTTATCCAATCTGATATGGAGCTTGAGGTCGAGGATGCGGGACTTCCGATCGTGGATTTAGACGGAAGGATCATTGGGATGGTGATCGCACGTGCCGGACGGATCAGTACTTTAATTTTGCCCGGTGATGATATCATAAATGCTCTCAAGGATGATCCTGCTCCATTTGTAATTGAAGAGGGCGATGTGCTTCTTGAACAACAGTGGCCGCAAGATTTTCACCGTGATCGGATGCGTCGCGAATTAGGATTAATGCGCCGAATGATGGAGAGTCTTCAACGCGAGTTGGAGCGTGAGTAGAGCCTATTTTTCTTCGAACTGGCTTCGCCAGAAATCCAAACGCTCTTTGATCCTCTTCTCCATCCCATTGACCGATGGTGCGTAATAAGTACGACCTTCCGGAAGGTAAGCTTGGGGGGTGAAGTTTCCTTCGTAGTCGTGAGAGTAGAGATACTGCATGGCCGCTTTGTCGGCACCTGATTCTTCAGCGAGTTGCTTTCGAAAGCGAGTGCGAAGGTGCTCTGGCACTTTTAGCGTCATTCCTTTTTCAATGTCAGCTTGCGCGGCACCAAGTGCTTTATAAGCGGAGTTCGACTTAGGAGCGGTGGCGAGGTGGACGGTAGCGTGAGCCAGAGGAATACGTCCTTCGGGCATACCCACAAACTCCAAAGCTTGTTGGGCGGTTACGGCGATTTGTAGGGCAGATGAGTCGGCTAGGCCAATATCTTCAGAAGCCGAGATTACGAGCCGACGGGCGATAAAACGTGGATCTTCGCCGGCATGTAGCATTTTGGCCAACCAATAGAGGGCGGCATCGGGATCCGACCCGCGAATTGATTTGATGAAGGCTGAGATCGTATCGTAATGTTGGTCTCCGTCTGAATCGTAAAGAACAGCTTTTTGTTGAATAGATTCCTCGGCGATTGCGAGGTCGATAATGATAGTCCCATCGTTGGGGGGCGTGGTGAGCACCGCGAGCTCAAGAGCGGTGAGCGCCTTGCGTGCATCTCCATCGGCTTTTTCGGCGAGGTGGCGGAGGGCATGAGAGTGGGCCTCGATTTTCATCTTACCAAAGCCTCTTTCTTGGTCGTTGAGTGCGCGTTCGAGGAGTGGAACGAGGTCGTCAGTGGCGACGGGTTCGAGTTGAAAAATCTGGGATCGGGAGACTAAAGGTGAGTTGACGTAAAAGTAGGGATTGTGGGTTGTTGCGCCGATGAAACGCACGGTGCCGCGTTCGAGGTGGGGAAGAAGAGAGTCTTGCTGTGCTTTGTTGAATCGGTGGATTTCGTCGATAAATAATACTGTGGTTTGATCTCGGAGCGTCTGGTAGGTGCGTGCGGCTTCGATCTTGGCACGAATCTCAGCGACATTGGATTCGACACCATTGAGCGATTCGAATCGTGATCCGGTGGAGCGGGCGATGACACTGGCGAGGGTAGTTTTACCGGTTCCGGGAGGTCCGTAAAAGATGAGGGAAGTGAAGCGGTCGGCTTCGATGGCCCGGCGAAGGAGCTTGCCTTCGGCTAAAATATGTTTTTGACCGGCAATCTCAGAAAGCGAGTGAGGCCGCATGCGAGCGGCGAGGGGTTCGCCGGAATGGGACTTCATCTCGTTCGATGCCGAGTCGTCGGGTGTAAAGAGGGAGTCCATATCGAAGTTTTAGGACGGAGAGGGAGGAGAGGCCACGGAAAATTTAAGGTTAACGATCTTCGTTGTCTTAAAAATGGATATCGCTAGGCTTTTTCGGATGGAGTTACGACACCTTGTCCCAATTGTATTGCTGGTTGGAGCGGTGCTTTTCTTGGTTTTTAGATCTGATGAGAAAGCGGAGGATGATCAGTCGAAGTCAGAGAAAGCTAGATCCGCACAGGCTGTTCCGAGTTCATCTTCCAGTGGCGGCGAGGATGGTAAGGTCGATAGACGTTTGGTCTCGAAGCGGGTCTTGAGGGATAAACCCAAAGTGATTACGACAGAATCAGGGCTGCGATATGAAATTTTGACTGAGGGTGAAGGGGATAGTCCGGGGCCTAGCTCTAGGGTGAAAGTAGATTATTCAGGCACCTTAGCTGATGGAACGGTCTTTGACAGCTCCCGAGAGCGGGGCCAACCCGCGGTTTTCACTCTAAATCAGGTGATTAAGGGGTGGACGGAAGGACTTCAGCTTATGAAGCCTGGTGCGTTGTATCGTTTTGTCATTCCGTCTGATCTTGCCTATGGAGATTCTGGGGCTGGAAATGTCATTCCTGCTGGGGAGACCCTGACTTTCGAGGTCGAATTGATTTCAATCGAGAAACCATGAGCCTTGCCAAGGCCAGCTAGTCCGTTAGATACTCCTGTTGTGAGCGAGACAGAGCAGCCTTTGGTGGGTGTGGTCATGGGAAGTGATTCCGATTGGCCAACCATGGAAAAAGCCGTCGAGGTTTTGAAGCAATTTGGGGTCCCCTACGAGGCCCGGGTGGTGAGTGCGCACCGCACTCCTGAGTTGTTAGTGGAATATTCTAAGTCGGCTTACAAACGTGGTTTGAAAGTCATTATTGCAGGAGCTGGTGGAGCAGCGCACCTTCCTGGGATGGTGGCTTCAATGACGATTCTTCCGATACTTGGGGTTCCGGTGAAGTCGCGGGCATTAAGTGGAATGGATTCGCTGCTTTCCATCGTACAGATGCCGAAGGGAATTCCGGTGGCGACTTTTGCGATTGGCGATGCCGGGGCGGGTAATGCTGGTCTGTCGGCAATTTCGATTTTGGCGACGACCGATCAGGCTTTGGCGTGCAAGTTGCAGAAATTTAGGGACGACCAACGGGATATGGTGCTTGAAAAAGTTTTGCCACCTCAATCCTAATGATGACGCTAGGAATTTTGGGGGGAGGGCAGCTTGCCCGAATGTTGTGCCTTGATGCGAGGCGAATGGGGCTGAGAACAGTGGTTTGGAGTGGGACACGGACTGCAGAGCCAACGGAGGGCGTGGCTGACCTAGTTTTGAAGCGAAATTTTGAAGATGTTGAAGCGCACGAAGAGTTTTGCCGCCAAGTCGATGTGGCAACGGTTGAGTTTGAAAATATTCCGTTGGAAACTTTAAGGGCTGTCGAGCAGGCGGTTGGACTTTATCCTTCCGCTGAAAGTATTGGAGTTAGCCAGCACCGTTCACGTGAGAAGACCTTTTTTCGGGAGCACGGGATTCCTTGTGCACCCTTCATGTTAGTGAATTCTCTCGCTGAACTTAAAGCAGCACATGAGGAGATTGGGCCGAACACAATTTTGAAAACGGCGACCTTTGGTTATGATGGCAAGGGACAGGTGAAAATCAACTCAGGAGACGATTTAGAAGCAGCCTGGGACTCGGTGGAAGGTGAACCTTCGGTTCTGGAGGGGTTTGTTGATTTTCAGTGCGAGGTTTCGGTCCTGGTGGCTCGTGATCAAGGGGGTTCATGTTTGGCGTTTCCGGTAGCGGAGAATGAACATCGAAACCATATTCTTGATCTTACGATTGTCCCAGCACGGGTTTCGGCAGAGACCTTGGCGGAGGCTGAATCGACCGCGGTTCGTTTGGCTGAGGAGTTGGACTATCGGGGGCTTCTTGCGGTTGAGTTTTTTGTCGAGAAATCGGGTCGTGTGGTGGTGAATGAGATGGCGCCGCGTCCGCACAATTCAGGGCATTTTACTATGAATGGTTGCGTGACTTCACAGTTTGAGCAGCAATTAAGATCTGTTTGTGGGCTTCCGCTTGGCTCAACCGAATTGTTGAGCGACACCGTCATGGTGAATTTGCTCAGCGACATGTGGAATCCAGATTTAAAGACCAGCGAAATCTCTGCGACCGAAGGTGCGAAGTTGCACCTTTATGGTAAAAGAAGTCTTGGTGAACGGCGTAAGCTTGGCCACGTTAATGTGGTGGGAGGTTGTGATGTGGAAGCGCGCGCTCGCCATCTCAAGGAAAAGCTTTTAAGCTAAAAGGAAATGAAAATATTCTTCTTGTTCTTATTCATTTTTCTTCCGGTGACGGGTGAGGTCAAAGTAGTGACTTATAATGTTCGCCAGGATACGAATGGTGATCGAGGTGAGCGAGATTGGAAGAGGCGCTCGCCGCGTGTTGTGGAGTTTCTCAAAAAAGGAAGCTTCTCAATTATCGGACTTCAAGAAGCTAAGCATAATCAGGTTGAAGATGTCAAAAGGGGGCTTCCCGAATTCGTTCAGATCGGAGTTGGTCGTGATGATGGAAAGAAGCGTGGGGAGTATTCTCCAATCTTTTTTGACCCTGAAATATGGAAGGCCGATATGGCGGAACAGGGGACGTTTTGGCTTTCAGACACGCCAAAAAAACCCGGGAGTATGACTTGGGGGAATCGTGTCACGCGGATTTGCTCTTGGGTGCGGTTGATCGGAAAAGAGGGTGAATCACTTTATGCTTATAACACACACTGGGATCATCAAAGCCAACCGTCACGCGAGAAGGCAGCAGAGTTAATCTTGAAGCGAGTTTCGGAACGAAAGCATTCCGGTGATCCTGTGATATTAATGGGAGATTTTAATGCGACCACCACGAATCCAGCGATCAAGACTCTCATTAAGTCTGGCGCTTTGGTTGACCATGGCGGAGAAAAGCAGAAGCAGACCTTTAACTTTTGGAAACCTGGTGTGAATGAAGGCCTGCGAATCGATCACATCTTCACGAGCCCTTTAATTAAAAAAGCAAAGATCGAAGTTCCGGCCGCTAGCGATCCGGTAGACTCGGATCACAATCCGGTAATTTTGACCTTCGACGGACTCTAGATGTCGATCACGTAGCCGCCCTTATTACTGACGGCTTCAGCTTCATGAACATGAATCCAGCGGACGGAGTAGTTTTTCCCCCACGAGTCACTAATGGCGATTTCATTGGTCTCTTCGTTGTAACCAATGATCATACAGAGGTGGAAGTTAGCCTTGTCCTGCAATGCTTCAGAGTTCTTTTCGGCTGCGATTGCAATCTTTGAAGCGTAGTTCGTCCAGTTAGTGACATTGCGTCTGGCCCGAGTTCGGGCATTTGCGACTTGATTGTAACCAGGCAGGCTACACATCTGCCACAAGATTGGAACTCCCTTATCGATGTATCTTTTGAGCTTATTGGGAGCAAGTGACTTGAGTGGGATCTCACGCGCAGTGCGACCTCCTTTACTTCTGGTCGTGAAGGCAACTTCTTCGTAGAGTTTTTGCGTGTTTGTTCCTCCACCTCCTTCGGTTGCGAGCGTTGCGAGAAGATACATGTCGGAAGGAACTCCGGCGTGTCGCATCGCACGCTCGAAGGTCGCAGGTGCACAATATCCTTTTGGGCCTTGGTCTACCATGGGGATGTTTTTTATCTGAACATCGCCATTGTCTTCACGGGACACGTTCTTTTTGAGGCGTGCTTTGATTTCGCCATCGCTCACACGGGAAAAACGACCTCCACCGTCTGCGAACGAAGCTCGCACAATACTGAGTCTCACATATTCTTCTTTTACGTGCGCTAGAAGAAAGGAATGGCCGTTCCAATCCCAGCGTTTGACTTTGTGCTTATCATTGCCTTGGCCGAGCATCCGCTGTTCGGTTGGCTCGCCGAGCACCGATGTGATGGTTCTTGCGATAGATGCTTCATCATAAATCATTGCACCTTCCAGGGTGTTACGATCAATCTCTTTTCCGTTATTTTTGAAGTGGTCTTCACCCGCGCCCACAGTGCTAAGGGAATCACCTTTATTAGAATAAATAATAGAGAGTGAAAGCGTCCGACCTTCATGATCGCCATAGGTTACGACGGTTTTGGGTTTCGCTCCAGCGAGGGAATAAGATCCCCGCGTATAGAGCCGATAGCTACTGGTGAAGGGTGTTTCTGACTCAGTTGGAAGGCGGAGTCGCCGGGCGACATTGCGAGCAGGTTCATTCCAGATATTACCATTGCTGGCGAAGAGCTGGTGGCTGAGTGCTTCGTTCAGCAATTTGAGGTGTCTCTCAACTTTTTCTCGATGGGTCGTCCAAGTACTTCGGATCTCATTGCGGGATTCTTCAGATAGATAGGCCAGAGGGGTTTTGAATTCTTGTCCATCGGAGCGCCTTAGGAGCGCAACTTCCTTTTCTAAGTTGAGGAGCTCAACACGAAGCTTGTCGGTGCCGCTGGCTTCCTGAAGAGTGATCAGAGGCTCAGAGTTGGCTGCGAGAGTGACTAGGCAGAGGGTAGACGTGAACTTGCGAAAGGTCATGAGAAGCGGGAATTGAAGAACCTATGGCAGAAACGCGATTCGGCTTGAATAAATTAGTTTCATAATGCAAAAATGGCTCAGCTTGTGGGGGCGTTCTGGTTTCGACTGGATGCTTGAAACGCTGGCTGCATGTAGAGGTTGATCGGTTGGCCTCTTTAAAAAGCCGTTCAAAACAAATAATTGCAGACTCTAACGAGCTCGCACTTGCTGCTTAATTGACAGTAACGTCCCAATCCTTACGCCTATTACGGGGCGGGGCGACTACTTAATAGGCTGGCTTCTAAGCCGGGGATCCGGGCGAGGGAGCGAGATTCAACAGGATTATCGGATCAGTGAACGGGCCGGGTGAGGCTCATCGATCTTAAAGCAGCAAACGCCCGGCTAAACTTGTAGATGCCTTCGTGAAAGGTTTTCAGGACAGGGGTTCGACTCCCCTCGCCTCCACTTAAATCTCCAGCTTATCACGAATTGAATGTCGAGATGAATCTCAGCGCCTTAAAGGTCTGGATGTTGCAGGTCCGTTGCCTGAAGTCACGACTTCATGATTGGGGGAGTGAATCGCTGGAAGCGAATCGTTGATTCCTCTTGCTTGTTGGATCAATTGTATTGAAAAAAATTTTGAGATCAATTTTGCCGGCTTGTTCAACTTCCTTTGATACGTTAAAAGTTTTTCGTGCGAACTAGTGGCGTTTTTGTTGCCTCGTTGCTCTTTGCGGGTCGGCTTCTTGATGCGGCGGAAGATACTCCGGACTTCAACCGTGAGATTAGGCCTATCTTGGCGGAAAATTGTTTTCATTGTCATGGGCCGGATAAGAAATCGCGTAAAAGTGGTTTGCGGCTGGATACGTTCGAAGGAGCAAAGAATGGAGGAGAGTTTGCTGAGGCCGTGGTGCCAGGGCAGCCAGAGAGGAGTGAATTAATTGCTAGAATTCATTCCGATGATCCAGACGAGTTGATGCCACCTCCTGATTCCAAGCGAACACTCACTAGCAAAGAAAAGGAGCTTTTGCGAAGGTGGATTTCATCCGGCGCTAAGTATGAAGAGCACTGGGCTTGGGTGGCGCCAGTTCGGGAGGGAATCCCTAAGGTTGATAATTTAACAAGCATCAATAATCCGGTAGATGCCTTTTTACTTCATCGACTTGAGCAGGAAGGATTAAAGTTTTCAGAGCGTGCCTCGGCGGGGAGTCTTTTGCGTCGTCTTTCTTTAGATCTGATCGGCCTCCCTCCTACTCCAGAGGAATTAGAACGGTTTTTGCAGGCCGAAAATTACGAAGATGAGGTGGATCGATTACTTGATTCGCCTCGGTTTGGGGAACGATGGGCGCGGCATTGGCTCGACTTGGCGCGCTATGCAGATTCAAACGGTTTTCAGGCAGATCAACTTCGACCGTCTTGGGCTTATCGTGACTGGGTGATTAATGCACTCAACGAAAATATGCCCTACGATCAATTTACGATCGAGCAGTTGGCCGGAGATTTGCTTCCTAATTCCAACCTTAGTCAAAAAATAGCGACGGGCTTTCATCGAACGGTCACTTGTAATGTGGAAGCGGGAGTGAGTCCTGAGGGGAATCGAGTGAATCAGGTTTTTGACCGTGTAAATACCACGGCTACGGTCTGGTTGGGGATCACCTTGGAGTGTGCGCAGTGCCACGATCATAAGTTCGATCCATTTTCGATGAAGGATTATTATTCGATGTTTTCCTTTTTTAATAATACGCCTCTTGAAGTTCAGCCTCCTTCCAACAAGAAGGATGTTTCCCATGATTTCATTGGCCCGTATTTGGATTTGCCACTTTCATCAGAGCAGGCGCTGGAGGCCAAAAAAATTGATAAGGAAATTGCTACTTTGGAGAGAGAACGTGGTGAGTTGAGTAAGGTTTTAAGTCCGAATTTCCGGGCGTGGCAGGAGTCAGTTGCGGCGGCGTTAGAAAATCAACCGAAGTGGAAGCCTATGACAGTGAAGTCGTTTGTTTCCTCGGGTGGCGAAGAGTATCGAATTTTAGAGAATGGTTCCGTGTTATTGACCGGGGAGGTTCCAGATAAGGCAACTTACACCGGGGAATTTGAGACCGATCTCCAATCGATTACGGGTTTTAGATTAGAGACTCTAACCCACCCGGAATTACCGGGAAAAGGGCCAGGTCGGGGAGATGCTGCACGTTCCAATTTTGTTCTCCATGAATTCAGAGCAGCGATAAAAAAAGATGGAAATATAAGCCAACTCAAACTCCAGAATGCGGAGGCTGACTTTTCACAAAAAAACTGGGATGTCGCAGGAGCTGTCGATGGTAAGGCAAAGACCGGTTGGGCGATAAGCCCTCAGTTTGGAAGGCCCCATTTTGCGACCTTTCACTTAGATCGTCCAATTGAGAGTCTGCGTGGATCAAGTTTAGTTTTCCGGCTGGAACAGAACTTTGGTCAGGGAAGGGTAATTGGAAATTTGAGACTTTCTGCAATTTATGACCCTGTTGGAACAGTAGCTTTGCCGCAGGCGGTTTTAAGTGTTTTGAAGAAGCCTGGAGACAAGAGGAATGTGAAGGAGATCGAAAGGCTGAGAGCTTACTTTTTAAAATCTAATGTTAAGTTTTCGGCTCTAGAAAAAAGTCAGGCTCTCCTTAGAAAGGAAAGATCCACGATCAAGCCTGATCGGACTTTGGTGATGGTTGAATTAGCGAAGCCGCGCGCAACTCGGATTTTAAAACGGGGTAATTTTCTTGCTCCTGATCAACTGGTTAGGCCCGCAACTCCGGAGCGGCTTCCGAAGTTAAAAAAACCTTCTAATCGGTTGGATATGGCGAAGTGGCTCGTACGCCGGGATAATCCACTGACGGCGAGGGTCGCGGTGAATCGTTGGTGGGCCGAGCTCTTTGGGGGTGGGGTTGTGGCGACTCTTGAAGATTTTGGAACCCAATCTGAGCCACCTACTCATCCCGAATTATTAGACTGGCTTGCAGTCGAGTTGATGGAGTCTGGCTGGGATATGAAGCACGTTTTAAAGATCATCGTTATGTCTCAAGCGTATCAGCAATCTTCGCGGGTGGCTCCTGAATTGTTGGAGAAAGATCCGCGTAATCTTTTTCATGCAAGGGCCCCAAGGTTCCGGATGGATGCAGAACGGCTTCGTGACAATGCTTTGGAGATTTCGGGGTTACTTTCGAGTAAGATGTATGGGAAGCCGATCATGCCGTATCAACCGAATGGTTTGTGGAGGCAGACCGGTCGAAACGAGCCGAAGTGGGAGGAGCAAAAGGATGAGAATCGCTGGCGACGAGGGGTGTATATTGTCTATCGTCGCGCTGCTCCGTATCCTAGTATGGTGAACTTTGATGCACCGGACCGTAGCTCTTGTACGGTTCGGCGACCCCTCACTAATACTCCAAGCCAAGCTCTTACGATGCTGAACGACCCAGCTTATGTCGAGATGGCCCTGGCTTTTGCAGATCGAATTCTGACCGAGAGTAGAGATGTATCGACGCGCGTTGATTATGCCTTTCGGTTGGCCTTGGCTCGATCAGCGTCGCCAAGTGAGGTTACAATTCTTGAAGAATTGATTCGGGATCGCAGCGAGCATTATCGCGATCATCCGGAGAAGGTTTCCCCCATCTTGAAGAATCCTAAGTTTTTCTACAAACCGAAACAAAAGAACCTAATTGAATTGGCGACATGGTTTCACGTCGCCAATGTTCTTCTTAACCTTGATGAGACACTGACTCGGAAATAAGAGATGAATCCAAACCCATTTCTCACCCAAAACCGCCGGTCTTTTCTTCAAAAGAGCGGATTCGGTTTAGGGAGTGCTGCACTGGCTTCAATGATCAATCAAGATGCAGCGGCTGCCGATGACGATCCCTTAGTAAAGCTCGGACTGCATCATGCTCCGAAGGCGAAGCGGGTGATTTACATACATATGGTCGGAGCTCCGTCGCATCTCGATCTGTTTGATTTCAAGCCGGAGTTGCAGAAGAGAACGGGCGAGCTTTGCCCCGATGAATTTTTTGATCTTAATCAACTGGCTTTCATTCGCGAGCAACCCAATCTTTTGGGAACGCCAAAGGACGAGCGTTTTTCGTTTAAAAAATGTGGTGAATCGGGAACGGAGATTTCGAACCTTTTGCCAAACCTACAGGGCATGGCAGATGAAATGTGTTTTATCAAAACGCTCCATACCGAACAGTTTAACCATGCTCCTGCTCAAATGTTTGCGTTGACGGGATTTGAGCGTTTCGGCCGGCCCAGTATCGGTTCGTGGACAAGTTATGGTTTGGGGAGTGAGAATCAAAACCTGCCTGGCTTCGTCGTTTTAATTACCGGCCAGGTTCTTGGAGCTGGGAATAGCGCTTTTGGGAGTGGATTTCTTCCAACAATTCATCAAGGAGTGGAGTTTCGTTCGAAGGGGGATCCGGTGCTCTACTTGTCAAATCCAGATGGGGTGTCTCATCTTGATCGGAAATTGGTAGTAGATGCGGTAAAGGACCTTAATCAGGTCGCCTTGGATGATGTTGGTGATCCTGAGATTGCGACCCGAATCAGCCAGTATGAGATGGCTTATCGGATGCAGACCAGTGTGCCAGAATTAATGGATATTGAGAGTGAGCCTAAGCATATTCATGAAATGTATGGGACGAAGCCTGGCGAGAGCAGTTTCGCAAATAATTGTTTGCTGGCTCGCCGTTTGGTAGAGCGTGGTGTGCGATTCGTGCAGCTTTTTGATCAAGGCTGGGACCACCATGGCGGAGTCTTTGATAATCTTCCCAAAAAAGCTAAACAGGTGGACCAGCCGATTGCTGCTTTGCTCAAGGATTTGAAAGAGCGTGGTCTTCTGGAGGATACGCTGGTCGTTTGGAATTCCGAATTTGGTCGAACCCCGATGGCTCAGGGGGCCTCTGGTGATGGTTCCGAAATAAGTAAAGCGGGCCGGGATCATCACAAGGAGGCTTACACGGTATGGATGGCCGGCGGGGGAACTAAAGGGGGACACGTTTATGGAGAGACCGATGAGCTTGGATATGGCATCGCTAAAGATCCGGTCCACGTTCATGATTTTAACGCGACAGTCCTTCACTTATTGGGAATTGATCACGAGCGATTGACCTTCCGCTATCAAGGAAGGCAGTTCAGGCTGACTGATGTTCATGGGGAGGTGAAGAAAGGGGTGTTAGCATAATCGTGGCGGCTGGGATGAGAGGCGGATTAGGCGGGTGCGAGACTCCTTTTGTCGGGATCTCGAAACAGATTGTGAGAATGCTCTCAAGACCCAAACAAAGGGTTTTATTTGAGATGGAATTTTTTGAAGGTGTTTTGACAGGTCGCCGGGCGATTGGAATTGTCTGGTTGTTTTTAGGCTCAACTTTGCTCTCGGGCTATTTTTAGCGTTTTCAGGATTTACTTTACCGAGCTTAAAGAGGCAGAGCACAGTGGCGAGGGAATTTGGTGGCTTCGGCCTGTTATTCTCTTGGGCCTTACAAAGGCTAATGAGGGTGCTTAGAAAACTTTAAGGCGCCATATTCGAAAAAGTGATTAGGAAAACTAAAATAAATCATTCTAATCCAAGAAAATTGCTGAATTCCTCTTGCCAGCGAGGCGATCTTTGATACAGAACCCGTTCCCGTAACGGTGCAGTCGGCATTATTTCGGGTCTTTCTGAACATTTACGATCATGGCACGACTCTTCGGCACAGACATTCCCAATGAGAAGCGTATAGAAGCCTCTCTCCCTTACATTTTCGGCATCGGACCCTCGACGGCTTCGAAGATTCTCGATCACGCAGGCGTCAGTCCTGATATTCGTACTGGCGAACTTAGTGAAGAACAGCTGGTGAAAATTGCGTCGGTGATCCAAAATGAGGGGATTCTCATCGAAGGTGACCTCCGTCGGGAGAAGCAGGGTCAAATGAAGCGGCTGTCCTCCATTAACTGCTACCGTGGAATTCGTCACAAGCGTGGTCTCCCGGTCCGTGGTCAGCGCACCCGCACAAACTCTCGCACTCGTAAGGGTAAGCGCCGCACTGTTGGTGTTGTGCAGTAAGGTCTCTGCTGACCTGAAACGACTTTCCATTCCATTAATATGGCTGAAGAAGAAAACAAAAATGAGGAGACCGAGGTCGATGCTGCTGATGCAGTGACCCCTGCGGAAACTCCAGCCCCTGAGGCGGCTGCTGAAGAAGCAGCTCCAGAAGCCACCGATGCTCCAGCTGAAGGTGATGCTCCTGTTGAGGGTGAAAGCACAGCCGAGGGCGAGGACGCCCCGGCACCGAAGGAAGAGAAGAAGCGCGATATTTTTGCGGAGCTTCTCGGAGAAGAGGACCCTGACAAGGTCAAGGTTCACAAGTCAAAAAAGAGCAAGAACGTCACCAATGGCATCGTTCATGTCACCGCGACATTCAACAACACTACCGTTACCGTTACCGACGAGCGTGGAAACACTATTGGTTGGTCTTCATCAGGTAAGATGGGCTTTAAAGGTTCTCGCAAGAGTACTGCTTACGCTGCTCAGGTTGTCTCCCAAGACGCTTGTCGTCAGGCAATGTCCCACGGTCTCAAACAGGTTTTGGTTCGCGTGAAGGGACCAGGCGCTGGACGTGAATCAGCTGTTCGTGCCGTGCAAGGTCTCGGCGTAGAGATCAGTGGCATCCTTGACGTTACTCCAATTCCTCACAATGGATGCCGGCCTAAGAAGGCGCGTCGTGTCTAATTCTTCTCAACCCTAAATTTTAGAAAGACAAATCAATGGCACGTTATACCGGCCCAAAAGATAAGGTTAATCGTCGCTTTGGAGTGCCCCTCTTTGGGCCATCTAAAGCTCTTGAACGCCGTAATTACCCTCCAGGTCCTCATGGACTTCGCTCCGGACGTCGTAAAAAATCCGACTATGCAATCGCGCTTGGCGAGAAACAAAAACTTAAGTTCATCTATGGTGTTCTTGAGAAGCAGTTCCGTGGATACTTTGCTGAAGCCAGTCGCCGTCGTGGAATCACTGGTGACATCATTTTGCTTCTTCTTGAGACTCGTCTCGACAATGTTTGCTACCGTCTCGGATTTGGAAATTCCCGAAATGCGGCTCGTCAGCTCGTCAACCACGGTCACGTGACTGTGAATGGCAAGAAGCTCGACATCCCGTCTTATCAGGTTTGTGCAGGAGACGTCATCAAGATTGGTGACCGCGCTTCGTCGCAGCAGCTTGGACTTCGGATGCTTGACTTGACGCAGTCGGTTCCTCTTCAGGACTGGCTCACTTTAGATCGCGAGAAGATGGAAGGAACCGTTTCACGTCTCCCTGAGAAGGAAGATGTCGACCCACCGGTTAATCTTCAGCTTATCGTCGAACTTTACTCTCGTTAAAGTTCTTCAACTTTCCCAAGCTCCATCCCGTTTCGGTGGGATGGGGCTTTTTTCTTTTGAGGGGTGATGGTTATTTTACGAGACCATCCTTCCGATCCATTGCTCTAAAATTCTGTTCTTGTTCTTTCGTAGAATACACTAGCCTAGCATCATGAATGGTTTTCTGTGGTTGGTTTGGCTGGCGGTTATTATCGGTATTGCGATTTGGGCATTTGGGAGCCAAAAGCGGTTGAGGCACAAGGCACTCTTGCAGGCTGGTCCATTAAGTGATGAAGATCTCAGTTTTCTTGAAGATCATTTTGATCTTTATAAGAAAATACCCCCTGAAATTCAGAACCGTCTGGAGCCCATAGTGCAGGTTCTGATTACTGAGAAAAATTTCGAAGCCTGTGGAGATCTTGAAGAAGTAACCCGCGAAATGAAAGTGGTTGTAATGGCGCAAGCGGCTCTACTTTTGGTCGGACGGGAGCATCGGCTTTTTTCAAAGTTGCGCACGGTTTTAATTTACCCAGAGGCTTTTTCCGGTGGTCGTGGAGATCGAGATAAAACAGTCCGGTTAGGCGAGAGTTGGCAATCGGGCACCGTGATTCTTTCGTGGCGCAGTGTTCAGCGTGGTGGCGAAGATGAACGTGACGGGCGGAATGTTGTCATTCACGAATTTGCGCATCAATTAGATCAGGAAAATCGTCACGCCGATGGTTTTCCTGTATTAAAGAGCCGGAGTTCCATTGGTAACTGGGCACACGTTTTTTCTGCTGCCTACGAGGATTTTTGTCAGGATTTAGACAAAGGTCGTAAGACGGTCATGGACCCTTATGGAGGCACGAATCCTGCCGAGTTTTTCGCGGTGGCGACCGAAACGTTTTTCGAGAAAGCGAGACAATTGAAACGCGATTATCCTGAGCTATATGTTCAGTTAAAAAACTACTACGGGCTAGATCCTATCGCTTGGTAGGAGTCCTCAATTAGCGATGATATGGTTCGCCTCTTTTAATCGTGTAAGCGCGATAAAGCTGCTCCAGCAAAACAACTAGGGCAAGCTCGTGTTGTAGTGTCAGTGGTGAGAGGGCCCAGACCTCATCAGCTTGACTCCTGAGGTCTTTGGTATGGCCGTCGGAAGCTCCGATAAGAAGAGAAATAGTTTTGATGCCTGGATTCATTTCCCAAGTGTTGATCCTTTCCACCAAATCTTCAGTGCTCCAGGCTTGGCCGCGCTCATCAAGGGCAATCCGCAAAGTGTCTTTTGATCGGTCAAGAAGATTGGATGAGACGGACTGAGAATCTCCAGTCTTAAGGTAAAAGAGCTCAACTTTGCTCCCTCGTTTTAATCGTTTGAGATATTCCTCAATGCCACTTTTTTCGTAAGTAAGAGCGGGTTTACCAGCAGCGAAGACTCTCCAATGCATAAGCTGAAAATATCAAGAATTGTGAGGGGTGCCGAATTCTCCCTGACCCGTCTTCTTAAACTCTAGTCTTATCTGAGCTGTCATTTTTTGAAGAAGTTAATAGCGAAAAGATTGGAGGGGTGGGTTGTTATTTTTCCGGAGGAAGACTTAACTTGAGAGGTTTAATTCTAAGCAAAACTTGGGTTCCAACTTGGGGGAGGTGTTTGGGATTTACTTCCCATCGAAGGGCGTGGTTTTCGTGTCCGTAGATTTGAGGTAGGCAGAGAAGTTCATCGCCGAAGGTAGAAAGACTGATGACGCTTCCGCTCTGATCAGCGAGGTAAGTTTTAGGGGTGCCCTCCTGACCAATGAGATGTGAGCCAGCGAAGAGAAAAACTTTGAGGCGTTTCCTTGCTTCATCCTTGTCAGGATTCCCTGCATCATCGAGGCGATGGACGAAGTCGGAAAGCGGGAGTTCATTGGGCTGTTTATCTTTATTTGGGATAACCAATGATATCGTGACGCCGCTACCTTTAGGCGGGAGATCAATCCAATGTTGATCGTCGCCCTCGCCTATGATTTTCCTGATTGCGGGATGACCAGCCTTTGCTCCAAGGAGAAGAAGAGCAGTGTGAATATGGCTCGGTTTGGCCTCTATCGTGACGATGGCCTCGTGTTCCTTGGTTCCCTTGGTGCAAGCAATAAACTCAAGAGAGCCTTCGACGAGAGTAACGGTGGAGGTCACATCAACCGCTTTAGCCTCAAGATTAATACGGATGCCAGGGAGCTTTAATTTTTCCAGGGTGTCTTGATTGATCTCTGTTCCGTCACCCACGAGAGGGCCAGCTAGGAGGAGACTGCTAATACTACAGAGGAGAAATTTCATCTAATTGAGACTACGTAACTTGGGAGAGTCCTTCGAGGTTTCAATTTCTTTAATGAGTTGGCCTACAGTGTTGATGACCCTCTCAAGGTTCCGTTTTTCACGATGGGCGAGAAGATCTTTTTCGAGCTTCTTTAGCTTTGGGAGTATTGGCTTAGCGGAACCTCCATAGCTAGCGAGAGCTTTAAGACATCTTGGAATCCGAGCAGCCTTGCCCCATTTTTGAATCTCCATCACCTCGAAGCAAAGAGACATTCCCTCCTTGATCCGATGTTTCGCGAGAATATCGAGTCCGGAAAGACGAATCCCACTAGCGAACATGACGCCGCTGGGAGAGGGCGTCTTTATAGCTTTCTCGATAGCAGGGAGTAAGGGCTTGATTTCTTCATAGGTTAGCTTGCCGTACAGTCGACCGACGTCGCTTCGCGCCCGGCCATCCTCATTTAGTAAAGTTGCAGCGATGGCCTTGCGAAGCAGGTCTTTGTCTACGCCATCGAGCGAGTTGCGAAGCATTTTACCGAAGATTGCAAAGCTGAGGTATCGTTGCTCCATACCACGAGGATCATCTTCGGAGGCTGGCTGTGCTAGCATGGTAAGAAGCTTTGGGAGAGCCGACATTGCAGATTTGCCGATATTAGCAAGGGCTTCGGCCGATTCAATTCGTAACCAAAGATCTTCGTGATCGAGGTTTTTTCGAAGAGCGTTAACAGCTTCGGGACTTGGTGTTTTGGTGTGAGCAAGAGCTTGGGATGCACCATAGCGGGTCTCGAGATTATTTGAGCTAAGCATTTCAATGAATTCTTTATTAGGGCTCACCCCCCTGCGGCCCAAGGCCATTGCTGCTCTTTCACGAACAATCGGAGACCAACGACTGAGAAGCTTGAGTAGATCCTTTACGCCGATTTTATCGTAGGCTTCGTTTCGATATTTATTGGACCACCCTCGACCATCGGCAATCGTTTCGGCAGCTTGATGATGGTCGAGTTGGGGGATTAAAGGTTTAGATTTCCCCGTGATATAAAGTTTTTTAAGAGGATGTGCATAGGCAAGAAGGTAAGCACCGGTGCAGTCCCAATTCGCATATTTGTCGTGGCGTGTATTGGGTGGACCTTGATGAACAAAGGTCCCTTCGTGAGTTCGGGCTAAATCAAAATACCAAGAGCCAAATTCCCGCATCCATGCCCCACTAGCATGTGGCCCGGAAAGAGCAACTCCCGGAAGTGACCAGAGGATGTTAAAAAAGTTTCCGGTATGTCCGGTGTCTCTCTCTGACCCGTGGGAGGCGAGGCTCATACGGGAAAAAAATCTTGCTCCTTCTGGTTCGTTGTTGAGATGAAAGAGGACTGCGGCCATACCACATTTACCATTGTCTTCGTGGGTTTGATACCAAGGTTGGTGATCCCCATAGGGAATCGCACCTTTGCCGATGTAAAACCTTAGAAGCCGAGTGCTCCGTTCGATCGCGATTCTGACCTTTGGGTCGTTAACACCGGCTTTTTGGGCTAGAATCAGAGAGTTGGTTAACGTAAGGCCGGGTGCATTCATCATGCCGTAGCCGACCAGGCGGCCGTCCTCACCCGCAAATTTGTGCCCCCAGGAGCCTACGATACTCTGACCTTCGGAAGCCTCAAGGGCCAGTCGTTTGAGGCCGGGAATGAAAGATCTGTCTCCGGTCGCCATTGTGTACTCCGCAAGCAAGGTAATGGCATATCCGTAATACCAGGTAGCCATAGAGTCGGTTTTGTAGTTCGAAGCCCATTCAGCCTCTTTCTTAACAATGCCAAGGTAGGTTTGATTGCCGCTTGCGAGGAGGGCGAGGGCATTGAGAGAACGGATAATTGGGTTTTGTCGGCGATTTGCAGAAGTTGAAATTTTTTCAGCCAGCTGTTTGCAGCCTCTCTCTAGAATTCGTTTTGATTTATTACAGTGGTAGGGTGCGGTTAAACTGTAGCTTCCAAGAACTACAAGATTGAGCGAGACTTTTTTGCTCTTGCCATCGCGCCATCGTAAAATCTTTAGGAGTCCAGATCTTTCTTCTGCAACCGTTAGTGCTTTGCCGAATTCAGTTCGTGGATCATGGGAAAATTTTTTGTCTCCGACTCCCAAAATAACATCGCCAACCTTGAGGGGGCCATCGGCAGGAGAATTAGGGCTTATCTTTGTAATGGCAATTTGTCTAGCAGTGGAAGTTTCCAATTTGTCGCTGAACATCCATCCACGGGCGCCGGTGGATCCAAGATTCCAGTCGTGTGATGCTCCTGCCGGAATCAAATCCCCTTTTGTAAAGTCGGGTTGGCTTATTTTGGCCTTGGGGCCAGCGGCCGTAAGAAACTGAGTGGATACAATCAGTAAAATAGCTAACGGAATGGATTTTGTCATCATGACATGTGTGATTACGAGAGATGCAGGAGGAACTTTCCTCTAATTAAAAAGATTCCCTTATGGTTAAATAGTCGAATGGAATAGAAGCTAGACACCTGCCCTCTGGTGGGTAGGTTCGGGTGTGGGACATCTTAGAATTCTTTCACCATCTGAACAAGTTGCAGAACATCTTAAGGGTGAACTATTGCGTGGAAGGTGGATGCATTCGATTCCAGGAGTGCCGAGCTTGGCTGCGGAAATGGGGGTCAATCGAAAGACCGTGGATGCGGCGCTGAGGCAATTGGATTCAGAGGGGGTTTTAATACCACAGGGAGCAGGCCGAAAACGCTTGATTGGTTTTTTGCCGGAAGGTCGGAGTCCGTCGCCATTGATGCTTGGGATTCTTCTTTATGAGATGTCGGATAAGCGCATCGATTACATTGTTGAGATTCAGCACATGTTGATGGAGGCAGGACATGTGCCTGTCTTTGCTTCCAAGTCTTTGGTCGACCTTTCTTTAGATGTGAAACGTGTAAGTCGTTTAGTGGAGAACACTTACGCAGATGCTTGGATTGTGTGTGCGGGTTCTCGATCAATTCTCGACTGGTTTGCTTGTCAGGATTTCCCTACTTTCACACTTTTTGGAGGTTCGCTCGATCGGCGTTTTGCAGGCGCAGGTCCAAATAAAAAACCAGCCTATCGTGAATGTGTTAACGCGCTAATTGAGCTGGGACATCGGCGGATAGTTTTGCTAGCGAAAAGCCAGAGGCGGAAGCCAATTCCGGGCGAGTCGGAGCAGACTTTTTTAGAGGCTCTAGAAGAAGGGGGGATTGAAGTTGGTGAGTTCCACTTGCCGGATTGGGATGATCGAAAGGAGAGTCTCCTGTCTTGTCTAGATTCGCTTTTCAAGGTGACACCTCCAACAGCCCTCATCATTCAAGAGGCAACGGTGTTTACAGCGGTTCAACAGTTTTTGGCAAATCGGGGGCTAAAAGTTCCCGCTGATGTTTCGCTTATCTGCTCCGATCCGGATCCAAACTTTACTTGGTGCGAGCCAACTATCGCTCATATAGCTTGGCGTTCCCGGCCGATCGTTCGGAGGATCATTCGTTGGGCTGATAAGATTAGTCGTGGGAAAAGGGATTTGGTGAAAAGTTTTGCTAACGCGGAGTTTATCGAAGGTGGTTCAGTGGGGGTTGCTAAGGATTAAAAGGAATTATTGCGTTTTAAAAATTTCTTTACTGACGCGCTAAATTCCTTGGGTCGCTGCCAGGGAACTCGATGACCTGACCCTGATATAATGAGGTGCTCGCTGTTTGGTAATAGTGAAGTTGCCTCCTCTGCGAGTGCTGTGAACTTTGGGTCATGGCTTCCTGTGATCCAGAGAACTGGGCAGGTGATTTTAGGTAAATCCGACCTAAGGTCATTCTGCCTTCCGAGCGACCAATGGAGGAAGCTTTCAGAGACGAATTCATTGTCCTTGATGTCAGCTTGATGTAGTTCTTCGGGAGATGATAAAAAGATCTCTTGATTATTCCATTGATGGAGGAAGGAGGTCCAATTTTCCTTTGAAATCCTGGCCCATTCGCGGTCTTTCTCTCGACGTTCTTCTTGCCCTATAATCAGGCCTGGATGAGCGCTGACAATGATGGCGGCCCTCCATTTTTCAGGCTCTGCAATGAGTGCGTGGAGAGCGATTCTTCCGCCCATCGAATAGCCGAGAACGACGTCGCCTAATCCTGCACCTTTACAAATCAATTGACCGGTTTCAAAGAGATTGGGTGTGGAATGATCAAAGAAGCGCCAAAGATCAAGAGAGTTAACCGATTCATCCAGATCTTGGCTTAATGTTTCCCACGCTTGGAAATTTCCAACCGCTCCATGCAGACAGTGGATCATGGTTTCCAAAAGCCAAAGAGTTGGCGGATGCACCCGATTCCAAAAGATAATCGGTTTTTCCACGGTTTGTCCGGTTCAAGGATACGCCAATTATTTTGCTCTCCAATTTTCCGTATTTTTGGAAGTGGATTGACGAGGGTTTTTTCCTTGCAGAGATAAAGAAGGGGGAGATCTGCTTTTGAATCAGTAAAACCCTCGAGTCCGTTGGTTATACCAACTTCTTTCAGTCTCAGAACTTTTTCTCTGCCTTTATGATTCTCTCCGATTATTTCTGGGAAGAGGCTCGTTTTTTCGTTCCAACTAAACAAGGTTCCATAGCTTTGATCAAAGCCTAGCTTAAGCCCAATTCTTTGGACCCAAAGTTCGGGGCTGGCAGAGGACAGGATCAATGGGTTTCCTTGTTTCTTGTAGTAAGCGATTTCTTTCAGAATTTCTGGGTAGGGTAGCTTTGGAAGCCACTCATTGATAAATCCTTCAACATGTTCTTGTAGCTTAGAGTGGGGCATCTTCCATAGATAGGAATGAAAGACACGTTTCATTCCACCTGCTCCGAGGACTTTATTGAGAGGTAAAAAGCAGAGGAAGATGAGAGTGAGAAAGCGGCGTACTGGTTCCTTTTTAAGAACGTAACAACGAAAGACCAGTTGAGTGTCCCACGGAATGATGGTTTGATCTAAGTCGAAGAGGATGGGGCTACGGCTATTCTCCACACCCCGAAACTTAATGAGTTGTCGACAAAATGGAATTTCAAATTGCAAATGATGAGGTTACCCTTTAAATCGTGAGGTTAATCTTGTTTCTACTGATGGTCCCAATTGTGGGTTGGGCTCAGATTCCTGTAGTGCCTGTCTTAAATCAGCTCTTTCCTGATTTGGATAAAAATCCTGGTGATGCAGGGGAGCGATTTACGCTTGCGAGTCATTTCGGTGCAGAGCAAATCCGTGATTCTGCGGTAAGGTTGAAAGCCGAGTGGACTCTTCTTGATGGCTCGGAAGAGTCGTCAGAAATCGATTTTCTTTTATTCCGTGAACGAACCCCTATCACGATTGCAAATTTTTTGGGTTATGTGAACAGAGGGGATTATACGAATATGATCGTTCATCGGTCCGTTCCAGGATTTGTGATTCAAGGTGTGGGTTTCACGATGTCGAGTGGCGCTGATGGCGGGATTTCTGGCGCCTTTGTTGCAACACAGCCGACGATTAAAAATGAGTTTGGAGTGTCGAACACTCTTGGGACGATTTCGATGGCTAAGTTAGGTGGGGATCCTGATAGTGCGACCAGTCAATGGTTCATCAGCACTGGGGCCAATTCGGACAATCTTGATTCACAAAATGGTGGATTCACTGTCTTCGGCGTGGTAAGTAGAGATAGCTTTGAGGAAGCTCTTAAGCTTGATCGACAGCAAATATTTTCCATTTATGATCTTAGTGGTGTGTTCGGGAATTCAGCATTAGGCAGCACTCCTTTGATCCGAAATACCACTAACGCCAACTTTACGGCCGAGAGGTTCTATCGTTTCTCAACGGTCGTTGAGGTGCCTTTGCCGGAGGGGCAAGCGGGAACCGATCCAAATTTGAGCTACTCGCTCATTTCTGGTTCTGAAGAGGGTGATCCGGTAGTGGAGATTTCAGAGGGTGAACTGGTAGTAGGGTTTCCTGATGCGACGTTCGGTGGAAAGAAGACAGTGGTGGTGCAAGCCGAGGATTCTGTAGGAAATACGGTAGTGGATACCTTTGAAATTGTGATGGAGGCTAATTACGAGTCGTGGCGGAAAGCGGTATTTTCAGCTGAGGATGTCGAAAATGATCTTCTCACTGGACCGGCTGCAGATTTTAATAGTGACGGGGTCGATAACCTGGTGGCCTTCGTGCACGGGTTGAATGGTGATACAAACGCTGTAAGTGGTTTAGGGGGGCCAAGTTTGGTGCTTGGGCTCTCAAGTGTGGACCTCGAACTTAAAACTGGCTTAATTGAAGGGATTAATTTTGGAGTGGAAGTTTCGACCGATGGAAAGAGTTGGGTAGCTATTGAGTCTGCACGGACCACCAAAGAGAGCGCAAACGGGAGGACGGAGCTCTTCACAGTAGCGAGGTCGGACGGAGAGGCTCCTCGCTCTTTCTATCGCCTGCGTTACACACTCAACTAGCTAATGCTCGTAAAGCTGAAAATTCTACTCCTTCTTGTAGGGACTATTCTGTCAGGAGAGGCTGATTTTATCGCCGCTGACTTTCGAACCACCAAGGGAGATTTCACGGTTTCTCTAGATTACGTGAATTCTCCGCTGGCGGTGGCTAATTTCATCCAGTTGGCGGGTAAGCCCGATGATATTTTGGAGACTCCGGCGGGGGTGCCTTTTTTGGAGAACGCTGCGCATTATGCACAATCATATTATCGTCCGACCATTGAATCTGATGTTGCGAGGCTCCCCCTGCGGGTTGAGAGAATCGAATCAACTCCGACTATGAGAGGATTCTATGCGATCTTTCAGAGTAACACTTACATCGGTGGGGTTGAGGGCTTCGCGTTGCCAAATTACCACGCGGACATCACAGGGGAAGACCGCATCCGATTGCAGCAAGTAAGCTTTAATCCATCGAAGTATCGGATCACGTTGAAATATCCGAGACCATGGTTGGATTCCAGTGAACTCATGGTGAAGAAAGCGCCGATGTATCGAGCGATACGGGTCAATCGAGTTGAGACAGGGATCCGTTTTTTTTCTGGAAGCATGACAAACGACCCTTTGGAGCATCCGGGATATCAATTCCAAGACGAACTAGTTCGCGATTTAAGCAACTTGAGTAATCCTTTTGGCTTTCCGTTTAACGTAGCGGGGGTTCTAGCAATGGATACCCTAGCTCCGAATCGGAATGGGAGTCGATTTTTTATTACTTCGGTTGCTGTTCCTTCGTTTAATGGCCAATACACTGCCTTTGGCAAGGTTTCGACTATTCCTGGATTAAATGTGGTGCGAAGCATTGCGAATACCCCTAGTGATATTAATGGGACTCCAGATGAAGAGATGGTGATTCTTGATATTAAGTTTCGCCGTGGTGGGATCACTGCAAATGCTTTCATGGAGGGTTACCATCAGGGATTTTTGCCCGGTGAAATCGAAACTCTGCCGTTATCTATTGAGCAAAATGAAAATGCTTTGGAATTGGTAATTCCACTTCGGCCTAAGAGCCAGAATGCTCTCTACTCGACCTCTGATCTAAGATCGTATTTAGGTGGAACGATCGAAGCTCAATCTCCAGAACAAACCTCAGCGGAAAGAATCGATCTCACAGATTTTTTTGGGTTTGCTCCTAAAACTTTCTTTAGGGGGTTTTCAACTGCTATGCCCACTTGGCCCTCCAGAGAGATTACGCTAAAGAAAGCCCGCCTGTTGCTGAATACGACCTCGGGTACAGACCGTGGTAAATTGAACATGATCTTCAATGAAGGAGGGACTGGGGGCAGTTATTCGATTGATATGAATATTGAGCAAAACGTTGTCGGGGAAGATCTGCGAGTGGTCCGTTCTGTTGGGGCGGGGACTTTTGCGGCGACCTACGATTTTTCACGCAGTCCATATTTAGGGGTGTTAGAAATCACAAGTTTTACAGGACCATTAAATGCTGAGCAATTCTCTCTGCATTTTGATTCAAGTCGATTTACTAATAATCCGCAGGTTAATCCTGCAACCTTGATTCGCCGATTCGATGCCCGAACTACCAGAGCGCAACTTCCTTTTTTAAGCTATAGCGGGGTGTTTCAAAAAATTCATTAAAATGGTCACTAGAGGAAAATTTATCAGGCCAACGGAGCCCAATGAAATAGTCCCAAAAGACTATTTTTCGGAAATTAAGATTAGAGATTATTTCACGAGGGAATCTCCTCTAGAGATTGATCTTGGATGTGGTGATGGAAAGTTCACGCTGGAGATGGCTGAACATTATCCCGATCGAAACTTTTTGGCTATTGAGAGGCTTTTAGGGCGTGTTAGAAAAGTCTGCCGAGGGGCTGAGAAGCGAGGACTTCAAAATATCAGAGTCCTTCGCTTAGAAAGCTTGTATACTCTGGAATGGCTTTTGCCGGAGTCCTGTGTCGACCGTCTCCATTTGCTTTGTCCGGACCCGTGGCCAAAGGCCAAGCACCATCGTCGCCGTCTTTTTCAAATTCCTTTTCTTGATTCGGTTGTCCGAGTGCTGAAGCCGGGCGGGGAACTTTTGTTTAAGACGGACCACGAAGAATATTTTGAGTGGAGTCAGGAACATCTTGCAGAATACTCTGACTTAGAAAGTTTGGCTTGGCCTAACGATGCCTTCTTTTATCCCAAGACTGATTTTCAAATTCAATGGGAAGCGGAGGGAAAGCTGCTTCAAGGGCTTAGAGCTCGGAAGGTGACTTCCTAAGCTTGTTATCATTGCCCTCTGAATGGTTACTGCCTCCCGTGAAAGATTCCGGTGCTACGAGTCCAGCAGAGAGAATCATTTTTCCCGCTTCTTCTAGTGTCATATCACTTGCAAAGACTTTCTCGTCATCCATAAGGACTACGAATCCCGTCATAGGATTTGGCGAGGTAGGAATGAAGATGGAAGTTGTTCCCCTGCCAGTCTGCGGATCAACGAAGTTGCCGGTGATGAAGCCGATAAGACGGCAGCCTGGGCTCGGGTATTCGACATAAGCTACTCCTTTAAACTTTTGCGGCCCGCCAAGATTTCGGACCGCATCAACGAATTGCTTAATGGTAGAATAGATGAATCCGAGGAGAGGAATACGGATAATAAAATCATCGATCCAGCTGCTCGCTTTCTTGCCAGGCCGGTTTGTAACAGCAATCCCCACTAAAAAAAGAAGGGCGAGGGGAATGAAGAGCCAGAGAAAGTCGTCACCTGGAAATCCCTCAATTGACCAAGCGCTTCTCTCTGATTCGGGCACTCCCCGCAGAAGATTGAGTCCTTTCAGGATTCCTATGATGATGGTGAGACCGATCTTGTGAAGGAGACGGAAAACAAGAACGACAATCCAACCAGTTGCCAAAATAGGAACGACGGTCGCCATTCCCGCCAAAAATGGTTTGAGGACTTTCTTTATTTTTGGGTGGCGGGTTTCTCGTGGGCGCCCAATTGGATCGATGTTTTCTTCGTTCATTAGTTTAGTAGACCTGACCATGGAGTTTGTCATCTGACAACCATGAGATTTGTTGGATGACAGATCTTCTGTTTAAGTGCTACTCTTTGTCGGTGAGCCAACGGATTTCAACCACCGTTTTACAGCGAGTGATCGTGTTGGTGTTTCCTTTGTTAGTTATTTGTTTTTTTGCTCTGAATGTTGTTCTAAATAATCGCGGATCAACACCTAAGGATGCTGTGTTGAGCCTTGGAAAGGTTGAGAGTCGAGAATCTCTGGTATCTGGTGAAAGAAGTTCGGAGGTAAGTAATAAAATTTCGCCAATGATAAGCTCAATTAATCGACTCGAACGTTCTAGCTTATCTGACCAGGAATCTTGGAATACGGTTACGCTAGAAACTTTGTTTCATTCACTGGATCCTGACCTGCTATCTAAGCTCAGTGAACAAGATAGAATACAGCTTAAAGATTATCTGGGGCACTTAGAGTCGTCTAAGAGGATGGATCAGCCTTGGTTGTGTTGGAATGGAGATGTTAAGGAGACCAAGTTGGCAATCTATTATGAGATCGAAAAACTCAGTGGTTTGTCTGAGGGCGGATATGAAATCTTAGCTAATCAATTCCAGCCTAAAGAACGATGGACTAAGACAGCAACTGATGGCTTTTCTTTTGCGGCTCAGGGTGATGCTTCAATTATTACATGGAGTATTGTTCCTGACGGTACTTCGATACCTGGTTTAACGAATCAGTCTGCGGCTGGATCAAATTTTCGAGCATGGATGGCTTCTGTTTATGGGGGCTCGGTAAATGGGCCTGCTTCAGATCAACCATGGTTTCAGATTTTTGAAAGTGCTTTCGAAGAAATGGCAGGAACCTGTGGATTGACCCTAGTATACGAACCAATGGATGATGGTGTTCGTGTTGATTCATTGAACCCAGGGAAACTGGGGATTCGTGGAGATATTAGAATTGCGGCGAGGGAGTTGGATGGGAATAGTGGTAATCTAGCAATCGCTTTCCCGCCTGATCATGGGGACATGATCTTCGATTCCAGTGATGGGATATTTCAGATTACCTCTGGTAGCTCGATTCGCCTTTTTAATACAGTTACCCATGAATTAGGCCATAGTCTCGGCTTAGCGCATGTGTGCCCCATTAATCAAACTAAGTTACTAGAACCAAGTCTGACTACTAGTTTTCGGGGTCCGCAGTTCGATGAATTCCAGTCTTTGCAGCGCCTCTATGGTGATCGATTTGAATTACATGGAGATTTCCGCGATAATGACACAGTGCAGGCGGCCAAATTAATTGAACTAGTTGAAGGTTCGAGGGTCAATTTTGTGAGGTTAAGTATTGATGATAATAGCGACCAAGATTTTTACCGGTTTGAAGGGCTAGTTGGACAAACGTTGAATGTTGAAGTGGTTCCTGGTGAAGGTTCTTATCTAGAGGGAGGAGAGGCTGATAGTGGGTGCTCGCAAGGAATTAGATTTAATTCTGCAGAGGTGCATGATTTGTCGGTTCAAATTCTTGCCGAGGATGGAGAAACAATTATTTTTCAAGCTGCATCGGGCGATCTTGGTGAGTCCGAAAGAATTGAACAATTTAGGTTGCCTGCGACTGGTTCTTTTTATCTGAGAGTTTCTGGTGACCAAACGAACGCAGCTCAAATCTACGGATTAGGGGTCGAGTTGACGGCTAGGGTGCCGGCGCCGCAGTTAGAATTGTTTGGCCATAGAATTATTGAAGAATCAGGATCGATTAAAAATGGTCGTTTGGATCCCGGTGAAACGATCCGCTTGGCGATTGAGATTAGAAATAGAGGAGAACTAGGGAGTGGGCTGCTTATAACTAACATTTTGCTCTCAGATAATGCGGTGCTTTTCAATAAATCGTCACCCTCACGCCTGGAGCCTGGTGAAATTGGTGTCATTGAGATTGTAGTAGGGACAACGGGAAACTGTGGAGAATTCTTGACGCTTAGTCTTAAGATAGATGGTGAGTCAGGGGAGCTGCTACAGGAAAATCTAGGATTCGAAGCCGGGGTGTTGACTCGGCCAGTTGTCTTTGATGTTGATTTTGAAAATCTGAATGGTTTACCGGGCGCTTGGAATTCTGACATATCTGGATCAGGTGAAGAGTGGGACGTGGTTTCTTCTCGTTGGGATTCACCGATTCAGTCAGCTTTTGCTCCGGGGCGTGATTCGTCTGGTGAGGCATCTCTTCTCTCTCCTGTCTTTGAGTTGGCATCTAGTGGAGGCAGCCTATCCTTCAGCCACCTTTATCGTCTTGAACCAGGCTTTGATGGTGCTGTGCTTGAGGTTTCAAGGGATGGGGGGGAGTGGGTTGATCTATTGATTGATCCAAGTGTTATCACGATAGGAGGATATAACCGCCGAATTCGTGAGGGTTTTGGTTCTGCGATTATGGGGCAGCAGGCATGGTCTGGCATCCTCGAGGTTTTCACTCCGGTGTCAGTGAAGCTTCCTGTGGAGTGGGCTGGCGAGATGCTTCAATTTCGATGGCGGGTGGTTCATGATGCTTCTTCGGCCCTTGGTGGATGGTGGATCGATAATGTAAAAATGGAAATGTTGGCTGAAGATTGTGAACTGCATCGTCCCGAAGTCACGCTAACTCTCAAAAATGGGAAACTTGATGAGAATTATCCAGACTCTCCTGCGATTTTAGCACTGAGAACAACCCTGCCACTTGTTTCATCGTTAAGCATTCCACTTGAGGTCCTCGGAAGTGCAACTTTTTTGGAAGATTATGTAATCAAACTTCAAGCTGTTCTTCCTGCGGGAGAGGTTTTTCATGAAATTCCGGTGAGAGTGATTCCAGATTTTATAACCGAAGATACCGAAACAGTTTTGATTCAGATACCTTCGGGAGATTCTGCTTTTGTTGAAGGGGAGAGTTTCTCTGTGCCATTGATGATTTCTGACCTTTTGAATATCGACACTTGGAGTACTTTGTTTTTTGGTGACAAGGTTGACCTGTTAGCAGACTCGGATGGTGATGGCTTTGACGAACTCTCAGAATATCTGCTCGGAACAAATCCAAGTTTGGTTAGTGATGAATCAGCTTTTAAATTGGTTGCAAGAAACGAAAAGTATATTTGGCCAATTGGGAATCTCCCAAATCGGCCAGATGCGACTTTGGAAATTGAGAGCTCAAGCGATTTGGAAAATTGGGAACTAGTTCAAGTGGTCAGAGTTCCTGAAGGCCTAGAGATCACCCCAAAAAGGCCAAAGTCTTATTTTCGGATTAAATTCTCACTCAACTGATTTAGTTCCGACTTCCTTTCTCCGCGTGATTTGGCAAGACAGTCCTGACATGAATGCTGTTGATCTTGCAAGCTCTGCGCAATCCGACTCCGAACCACCTGCTGGGATCTCTCTTGGGCAACAAGCTCTTTGGTTAGTCAAGGCGGGACGTTGGGATGATTCACATGATCTTTGTCAGGATGTTCCCGATCCGGTTGGGGCATGGATTCATGCCTACTTGCATCGCGAAGAAGGTGATCTTGGGAACGCATCCTACTGGTATCACCGAGCTGGCAAGGAGATTCCGGAGACGGGTGTGACTCTTGATGACGAATGGTGTCAAATTGCCAGAGCAATTTCTTAGTTTAAATTCTTTATGCCAAAATCTGACAAGAATGTTCGCCGCGCTGCGGTTTCGTCTCTGAGGGCTTGGGCTAAGGGTCACGCCTATGCGGACTCCCTTGTGGAGCGTCACTCCGAGCGCAACCATTTGTCGTCATCGGATCGAGCTTTTCTTAAAACAATTTTACTTGGCGTTTTGCGGAATCGAAGTTTGCTTGACCATTGGATAGGGATGTTTCGAAAAGGGAAATTGGATCCTGAAACTCGGGATGTCTTACGGGTGGGCTTTTTTCAATTACTCATTTTGCGAACTCCGGACCATGCCGCTATTTATGAAACTGTGGCTTGTGCTCGGAAACCCGTGCAAGGATTAATCAATGCTGTTTTGCGGAAGGCTGCGCACTGTCGAATGAGGTTGTTGCGCGAGCTTCCCGACGTAGAGCTTCCGATTCAGTTTTCGCATCCCCATTGGTTGTGGAAACGTTGGAAGAAGCTCTTTGGTCAAAAGGATGCGGTCGCGTTGATGGATTGGAATAATCTTCCCGCTGAGCCTTATTACCGACCCAATCTTTTAAATCCTCCCCCTTTTGGAAGTCCTGAGCCGGAGAGCGCTAAGGAAGCTGTAGAAAATGGTCACTATTATGTGACTGATCCCTCAACCACACATGCACCGGAATTTCTGGCGCCCAAGTCAGGGGAAATAGTGTTGGATGCCTGTGCCGCCCCAGGCGGCAAGGCGATTCACTTGGCGGGGTTGATGAAGAATGAAGGACGATTGATCTGCATGGATTCTAACGAGAAGCGACTCCCACGCCTTAACGAAAACCTTGAACGTTGCGGTGTGAAGATTGCTGAAGTGTCTTGCCATGATTGGACCGAGGCTCCACCGGAAGAATTGCTCGAAGCTTGTGATGCTATTTTACTTGACGTTCCGTGTTCAAATACTGGGGTATTCCGCCGTCGTGTGGATGCGCGATGGCGGATTCAAAAAATTGATTTGGAGAAATTACTGGTGATACAAAACCAGATTTTGGAACAAGCAATTAAGTGCCTAAAACCAGGAGGGCGGCTTGTTTACTCTACTTGTTCAATCGATCCAGAAGAGAATACTGAGTTAGTAAATCGCTTTTTGAAAAGACACCCTGACTTTTTGCTTGAGAAGAGTGACCAGCTTCTGCCTTTTAAAGATGGCTCTGATGGTGCTTTTGCTGCTCTTCTTCGGCAGAATTCCTCCTCTTGACCCCCGTGGCGTTTCGGGATTAGTTTGACTAACCAAAATACTTTATGAAGGCTTTATTTTTGTTAATTGCTATTGGGATTGTTACTCAATCCTGTGTTTTGCCAGTTTCAGAAACGACTGGTGCTGGCTATCTCAATGGTTTCCGTTCAGCGACTCCGACTAGTGAACTCGAACCAATGGCCCATGAACGAGGGTATTGGGATGGAGACGCTGTTGAAGATCCTTCCTTAATTAGAATCAATCGAAATGAGCAGAAAGCCTATTTCTACAAGGGCAGCCAAGTGGTGGGAATGTCCCCGATTTCGACGGGAACTTCAAAGCGTGCCACTTCAGCTGGAACCTTCAAAGTGACTGAGAAGGACATTGACCATGAATCTTCTCTCTATGGGGTTATTCGAGATCTAGCAACCGGAGAGATTGTAAATGATGATGCCGATACGAGGAAGCACCGTCCGGGTCCGGGTCAGGTTTTTGAGCCTGCTCCTATGCCTTATTTTATGCGCTTCAATGGCGGAGTTGGAATGCACGTAGGACATCTTCCAGGTTATGCTGCCTCTCATGGCTGCGTAAGAATGCCCAAAGAAATGGCCGTTCGCTTTTATGAGGCTGCAAGCGTTGGGACTCCGGTGATCGTGGAATAGAGCAAATGAATACTTCGCTCAGATCTGTTTCGGTGGCAGTCCTTTTTTTATCTTATCTACGCGTGGAACTCAATTTTCCTAAAAGGCCTAATCCGACCAGTTTTATCGCAGCTCTTGAAAAAATGGGTGCTAGAGTCAATAGTTCCCTACACAATTGTGCGCATTGATATTTTAACGCTTTTTCCCAAGATCGCGATGGCTCCTCTCGGAGAGAGTATGATGAAGCGTGCCCAGGCAGCAGGTTTAGTTGAGGTCTGCGCCCACGATCTGCGCAAGTGGGCGACAGGAAGCCAGCGCAAAACTGATGATTACCTTTGCGGGGGGGGGCAGGGAATGTTACTTAAACCGGAGCCGATTTTCGCCGCTATCGAGGAACTGAGCCACGAAATAACCAAGGTTATTTTACTCACACCGCAAGGGAGTGTTTTTAAACAAGCCAAGGCACGGGAGCTCTCGAGCGAAGAGCATTTGATCTTCATATGTGGCCATTATGAGGGTGTCGATCATCGTGTAATTGAACAACTGGTAGATTTGGAAATTTCGATTGGTGATTACGTCTTGACCAATGGTGCGATCGCCGCAGCTGTTGTGACAGATGCCATCGTAAGGCTCCTTCCTGGGGCGCTTGGTGATCCTCGGTCTGCTTTGGATGAATCTTTTCTTGATCCTAATCTTTTGGAAGCGCCGGCTTATACCAAGCCGATAGAGTTCCGAGGTCTGAAGGTTCCAGAAATCTTGCTTTCTGGCCATCATGCCAAGATTGAGGAGTGGAAATCAGAGATGTCTATGAAGCGAACGAAAGAGAATCGGCCAGACCTTCTCGAGTAGTAGTCCGACCCGTCGTCGGATTTATTGTTCTGATTTAATGGGGAACGGCTTTAACTGATTACTTTCTGACGGGGAAAGAAATTCTGTTTTTGGGTTTCATTAGATTAATGCATTTCAAGGAATTCTGAAACCTACATACAAATATTATTTTCGGTAATATCCTAGGTTAAGACAAAGATTATGTTTGGTTTCCTTGTGGTTAGAAGGTCATGAAATGAAAGTTCAAAATTGGAACATGATAGGTCTTAGGACTTGAGCATTTTGTTGATTTCTATTTCGTCGATTACAGGGATACCAAGGGATTCGGCTTTAGTCCGCTTGGACCCGCCTCCTTCACCTGAGAGAAGGAAATTGGTTTTAGAAGATATGGAGCCGCTGACCTTACCGCCATTGCCTTCAATAAGCTCTTTGAATTCTTGTCTAGGAGCCGAAAGGGTGCCGGTAATCACAAAGGTTTTACCGGTGAATCGCAGCTCCTTTGTTGTAGTAGCCGGATTGGGTGCAAAGTTATCTGACTTTGGATCGATTCCAAGTTCGCGGAGTTTTGCTAAAACGGTTTTTCCTGCTTTGGATCGGAAGAAGGTAAGTAAGTGCTGAGCGGCCACCGGCCCGAGATTATCATCGATCTGATATTGCTTAAGTCGAGGGTGGTTTTCTTTCTTTCTCTTCGATTTAGAAAGTTCTGAGAAATCTGGAAGGTCGGAAAGGTCGGCGACGATTTCTGACTCGGGCAGATCACCGAGTTTTTCATGGAGCCGTGAAAGTTCTCGGGCTGCTGATTCACCGATTTGGGAAATGCCCATCGCAAAAAGCCAGCGACTGAGGGGCATTTCCTCACGGGCTTTGACAAGGGATTTAATCAGGGTGTTTGCTCGTTTCTCCCCAAAGCGACGCTCCTTGGACTTGGTCAAGCCATCGGAGGATTTGGCGGGATCGAGAAGTAAATTAGCGAGCTTATCTAAGCTGAGTGAGAAAAGATCGAGGGGAGAAGCTGCGAGTTTGGTTTCTACCAACTTGATTGCAACGGATTCGCCGAGCCCGTCGAGATCAAGGGCCTTGCGTCCGGCAAAGTGAGTGATGCTGGTTACGGCCTGTGCGGGACATTCAAAGTTAACACACCGCCAAGCGACAAATCCATCCGGCTTTTCGATGGGGCCGTCGCAGGAAGGGCATTTGTGATTAAGAGCTGTAGGTAAATGGAAGGGCGGGGTGTTTTCTGGACGTTTCGAGACAACAACAGAAACAACTGAAGGAATAATCTCGCCCGCTTTTTCGACAATGACGGTATCTCCAATACGAACATCTTTGCGTTCTATCTCTTCTTGGTTATGAAGAGTAGCTCGGGAAACAGTTGTGCCTGAGACAAAGACTGGTTCGAGCTCAGCGACCGGAGTGAGGACACCGGTTCTGCCAACTTGAATCGTAATGTCTTTTAGAAGAGTTTCCTTCTGCTCGGGAGGGTATTTGAAGGCGGAAGCCCAGCGTGGGGCACGCGAGGTAAAGCCGACGATTTCGCGTTGCTCGAAATTGAGTAACTTGATGACTGCTCCGTCAGTTCCATGGCCAAGGTTATGACGCTTGTCGTCAAGTTCACGAATCGCTGTCAGAGTTTCTTCTAGAGTACGAACATACCAAATTGGTGAGTTTCGAGGAATTTGGAATTTATCAAGGAGCTTGCGGAAATCGTCTTCGTTCGCCATATCAGACCCCTCGTTTGCGCCGAGGCCGTGCGCAAGAAAGGCGAGGGGTCGGGAGGCTACGACTTTGGGGTCGAGTGATTTTAAAGTTCCAGCCGTTGCGTTTCTTGGATTGGCAAAAGTATCAAGTCCTGCTTCGTCGCGTTGGGTGTTAAGCTTAGCAAAACCCTCTGAAGGCATGAAGATCTCACCTCGTACTTCGAGAAGCGATGGAGCATTTTTAAGATTGAGAGGAATGTTTCGAATGGTGCGAACATTTTGTGAGATATCGTCACCACGGTTTCCGTCACCGCGGGTCAGGGCGTAATCAAGTGATCCGTCACGATAGACTAGGGAGCAGGCGACTCCGTCGATCTTTGGTTCTACAGTGAGTGCTATTTCCTCAAGGTTCAGTCCCTTTTGAAGCCGTTTAAAGAATTCAGCTACTTCTTCTTCTGAAAAAAGGTCATCGATTGAAAGCATTGGGAGGAGATGCGTTCGTTGCTCGAAGCTGTCTAGTGGAGCTCCTCCTACCCGGTGGGTGGGCGAGTTTGGATCATGAAGTTCGGGGTTTGCTTTTTCAAGGTCTTCCAATTCTCGGAAAAGGCGGTCGTATTCAGCATCCGAAACTTCTGGCTGGGCGTCTTGATAATAGAGCTGGTTGTGTCGATTGAGCTCAGCGCGAAGTTCAGCAATACGGTTGTCAAAAAGCACACACGACTAGTAGCGCCTCGCCTTGAAGTCGGGGAGTAAAAAAAGACACTTCTGGGTGCATAGGGGCGATGGATGGCTTATTAGTGATTTAATCGACAGGGATTAATTGGGCTGTTTGACTTACGTTTTAGGGCTTTAAAAATTGGTGGGTTTAAGATCGAAACTCGATCTTTTTGACACCACTTGAAACAGTGAAGTATCGCTTAATATCACTTGCCCGTCAAAAGCTGTGAGCAGTTTGGCTCATCTTGTTTTAGTAGCTGGAACCGATTGTTAATTCTTTCTGGTGGAAAATGCTGCGGCTTTTATGAGGTTAGCCTCGGCCGTGCTTAATTCGCCGTTGAATTTTAGTTTGCGAGGATCTTCATCAAAAAGCGTGATGTAAAAGACGCAAGCAGCGAGATAAGCACCTTTTTGGGAAGGATGGCTCCCGTCGCTACGGTAAAGCTCATTCCCTAATTTTGGATTCTTCTCTCTTACGATTTTCCAAGTTGAGCCGACTGGGGCGCAATCCGCCCCGCATTTTTGAGCGATAGAGTGATAGTTTTTACTGAGTGCTTTCTGCATTGAATCATAAGTTGGAAAGAGTTTTTGATTCTTTCTATCACCATCTCTTCTTCCCCAAGTCTCATAAAAGATGAGTCTGGATCCGGATTCATCAATAATTTCATCTAACGCGAGCGCCGCTTTCTCAAACCGATCAGGAAAGAGTGCGGGGAACTGACTTTGGTCCTGAAGAACAATGAGGTCGAATTGACCATGTTTGATTTCGTCGATGGTCCGCTTGTTGTTGAGGTGAAACTCAAGTGTTTTTCCGCCGGGATTGATGAAGGACACCTGTGTTTCGGAGTGAGGCGATTGCTTTATCAACTCGGTCACCATTTTTCGGATGCCACCTGTGTAGCTGTTTCCAATAAAAAGGATTTTTTCTGGCGGTTTAGCTGAACAGCCTGATCCAAGGAAGAGAGCGAGGAGGGTTAGAAAAAGATTATGTCGCCAAGGCATTTCCAATTATTAGTGACCCTTTTGACCTAACTCAATCAAGATAGGTGGTTCGAGCGTTGATTTTATTTTTTTATGGTGGTGAAGAAACTGAAGATTATCCTTTTTA
>DIHU01000252.1:0-2248 GCA_002420315.1 Akkermansiaceae bacterium UBA5688 | reverse complement strand
CTCACTCCTCTTTTCGCAATTTCAATCGTAGGAATGGCCTATTCGGCTTCGGATACTGCTAGACTTGCAAATGGTAAGGATTTCTACAATGGAGCAGGCTCTTGTGTGGTATGCCATATGGCCGATGGTAAAGGACAACCTGGGTCGGTTCCACCCCTGGCGGGAAGCTATTGGTTGGATAATTCAGATCGTACGATCGCAATTGTTCTGCGAGGGATGGCTGGGCCAGTTAAAGTGAATGGTGAGCGATATTACTCCGCAATGCCGCCTCAGCTTCTTTTCGATGATGAGAAGATCGCTGATATGATCACTTACGTGAATCATGCTTGGGGAAATAAGGGAGCTGCGGTGACAGCTCCCCAGGTTGCCAAGGCGAGGAAAGCACTTCCAGAGGCTGTTTATACGCCGCAAACTCTTCTGAGGGCTTTTCCTTTCGACAAAAAGAAGGAGAGGCAAAATGGAACATATACTCCGGATTTCGATGACACGTTGATGGTGATAACTGAGCCGGTTGTTTACCGCACTTTTATGCCTGGAGCATCGCCGGCGGCCTTTGCCGTCGCTCTTCCCGGAAACCATTATTATTGCTGGGACGCCGGAGAGTGTCGTCTGAGGTATGCTTGGAGTAAGGGTGGCTTTATCCGCGGAAATCAAGTGCATTGGTCAAGTAATGGTAAACCGGTTGCAAAGTTCAACGGGCTTCCTTATTACCGCGCTCGATCTAGCAAACTTAAGCCGGAGGATTATGAGCACTTGGCGGAGACTGCGAGGAACAGCCCCTTCTATGATACGACCGAAGCGGTTGATTTTCCGATCAAGATTGAGGGTGTCGATGCTTTTCCTAAATACAAGGGATATAGGCTGATTAAAGGGTATCCTGAATTTATTTATAAAATTGGCGATTACGAGATCCGAGAATTGATTCGCACTTCGGAGAATAATTTGGGAATCACTCGCAAGTTCTCTGTCTCTCCAAAAACCCCCCTTACTTTCAAAGTCACTCTGGATGAATCTTCGATCTCTTCAAGTTCTGCAGGGAGCATTTCCAATGATGGAACTCTGAAACTCACTGCGAAGCAGGCCATGGAATTTGACCTCACTATCATTGAAAAAAATCCAGCTACTCCTGCTGCCACCCAAATTAAAGGATCAAAGAAATGAAAAATTTCATCTACCTACTCGTCTTTTCATCGGTTGCGAAATCCGCACTCGGTGGGACACCTCCCAATTATAAGGTAACACAAATTCCTAATCCGCCGTCGAAGTTTGGAACCAAGCAAATCGATGGTCTTGATTTCCTTCCTGATGGACGGATGGTGGTTTGCTTGCCTAGTGGTGAAATCTTCTTTTATGACCCCAAAACCTTTGGTTGGCAGATTTTTGCGGAAGGTTTACACAATCCTTTAGGTGTCATTGCGGAGTCTAATTCATCGTTAGTGATTTCCCAACGTCCCGAAGTAACCCGAGTCAGTGATACTAATGGTGATGGGAGAGCCGACTTTTATCAAGTGATGTCAGATGAGTTTGGCATGTCGGGAAATTATCACGAGTTTCACTTTACTCCGGTAAAAGATAAGGAAGGAAACTACTTTTTTTCTCTTGGCACCGGCTCTTCAGGAGACGGGATTCGGCCGATCGTTAGAGGAGAGTTTGATCCGCGTGGAAGGCCCGGTCGCATGCACTCATCTACTCCTTTTCGTGGTTGTGTAATGAAGTTGACAAAGGATGGTGAAACCATTCCTTGGTCCTACGGTCATCGGACTCCAAACGGACTTGGGTTTGACCTGGAAGGGAACCTTTTTGTCACCGACAACCAGGGCGATTGGGTTGGTTCAAGTAAATTGTTCCATGTTAAAAAGGGGCGCTTCTACGGCCATGCTGCCAGTCTTACTTGGAAGTCCGGATTTAAAGGTGCTCCCCTGGAGGCCAATCCCAAAGACCTTGCCAAGATGCGAACCCGCGCCGCCGTCGTGTTTCCTCACGGATCTATGGCTAACTCTCCAACCCAAGTTCTAGCGATCTCTCCAGATGCGAGGTTCGGACCTTTTACCGGACAACTCTTAGTTGGTGAAATGAATACAAATCGAATTGTTCGAGTTATGCTTGAAGAGGTCGGTGGTGAACTTCAAGGGGCTTGTGTCCCCTTTATCGATGGGGGAGCGCTCGCGCGTGGTTGTAATCGTATGGCGTGGGCTCCGGATGGGAGCCTTTATGTCGGACACACCAAACATACTTGGGCCGGTGGAGA
>DIHU01000083.1 GCA_002420315.1 Akkermansiaceae bacterium UBA5688 | reverse complement strand
CATTCGAAGCCGGAATAAGATCATTTCGATTAAAGGCCTTTAGGACATTCTTATCAGTGCAGTCCACTAACACCTTCTGTAACTTATCGATGAAACCTTCACCAAACATCTCCTCGAGCGTAGGGTGCACAGTTAGATTGTAGTCGGCGTAATATGGAGTCTCCCAAATAATTGGGGCATCCTCCGCTTTAATATCTCCAGCTGCCACCATCGAATCATACTTTTTATAGCTCAACACCCCCACATCCACCGATCCACCGGCAACCGCCCGAGCCGTGGCGTCATGACCACCTACTGTTTGAAACTGAACAGGCTTTGTGAAGAACTTGTCAGGCATCATGCCTGTTTCCTTTAAGATGAAGTATGTCGGCATGAGTCGCCCGGACGTAGAACTCTTCGAACCAAAGCTAAAGACAAGATCTTTAATTCCACTCGGAAATTCATCCGACCTGGTGAGTCCCGTATCCTTGTTTGCGATCATGTAACTCTTGTATTTTGGATCCACATCTCCCTGCGCAATGGCACGTGCGCCTGACACCGCCAAACGAGCCTGCACTCCAGTATAGCCTCCAAACCAAGCAAGATGAACTTCGCCATTTTTAAAGCGCTCAACTGCGGCATCGTAACTAGACGAAATCGAAAACTTCACCTCAATATCGAGCTCGGCGGCCAAATATTCTTGTAAGGATTTATAGTTCGCTTCCTGATCCGAAACCTTTTCATCAGGAATCGCGGTGATCACAAGAGCTTTCTCCCTATCGCCCTCCTTGGCCGATCTTTCTCTATCCCCACAACTAGCAACCAGCAGCGCTGTTGAGGTAACCGCGATTCTGCCAAGGCAGCTCTTCATCATCTGGATAGCGAGCCAGCCTATTATATTAGATTGTTTTATTTTCATTTTTTTCAAATTTTCAGGTCAACAACAGCTTTTAAATTCAGTTCCTGCCATCAAAAGTCTTTAAAAAGACCAGATTTTTTTTCCAATTATAAATACGTACGAAAAGTTGCAAGGACCGACCATCCATCATAGATATCTTGACCCTCACGGTTAATATTATCGTATTCTACTCCGATCAGCGAATGGATATTATCCTTACAAAAGTGATACTTGAGGCCGAGATAGAAGGCATGATGCTCGTCTCCTCTCCCACCCAACAAACCAACATCATCAAACTTAGAGTCCGCTCTGCGGGCATAGCGGCTGTTGATCCGAATACCTTCGGGATTTTCGGAACCCTGGTATTGATATCGGAAGACTCCTTCTAGCTTATCTTCCACCAACCAAATGCTTGGCAGAAAAACAAACCCCCAGTAATTGCCTTGGCGTGACTCACTAACTTCTTCGGAGTTACTTCCATAAACGGCTTCCACGAGAACCTGCCAAGGATCACGGCCATATACAAAAGCAGCCGAAGTAGACCATTCGATCCCTCCCCCTAGTCGTTCAAATGGATCAGAGGAATCAGAATTTTGGGAATAACCCGTGAAGAATAGAGTTGAAACGTCAGCCCCGGTTACCGAAGTAAGATCATGCTGGTGGTTTACCCAATACATCTGGCCGTCAGACCATGGTGCCCAAAAATCATCTTGTGCCGTGGTAAACACTCCAAGCTCGGTATACCAGCCACTACGTCCAAACTTCATCCAAGCTCCGGTCGCGTTGGCGAACTCCCCGTTGGACGGCCAAATTTTGTTGGAAAGAGCGGAACGCTCCACTGTCTTTAACTTATTTGAAGAGGTATGCCATTCGTATGAAGTATGAGTTTCCCGCGCACCATAACCAAAACTGAGAGTTTCCAGTGACTGAATCCCAAGCGCAGATCGGGCGTCGTATGTAACATACATATCCCACATTTGCTGGAATCGGACATCGCGGGTTGTTCCACCTCTAGGTATATCATCGTTGGAGAGTTCAGCCTGAGCCTTCAAACCGAAATGGTTGAAAACCGTCGCCTTGGCTCCCAAACGGAATCGCCGAAAGTCGGCTGTTTGGTAATCAATGTCTCGCCCAAAAGCATCAGAGCCGTTAACATGACCAAATTGCCAGTGCATCCGACCAAAGAGCGAAAAGCTCTGAATATAGGGGTTGTCGAGATTTTTGTAGAGTTTGCCTAAATTCCGGTAGGCGTCACAAAAGGATTTTGCTTCTTTCTCCGCGAGCAGACTGTCAACCAGTGGTTCGCTCATAGCACTACCTGCACATAAAAAATCCGTCGAACCTAGCATCACTGCTACGATCAAACGGATTTTCTTCCGACTATTATTGAAGATGGACCCATCTTCGTTATTCCGTTCTCGTTCCATTATTTTTTCCCTCAAGGGATCTCTATTCATACAGAAAAAAACAAGGAGTGTTAGCCTAAACCTCTTATTTGACATTCCACCATTAATATTTGTTAACCGAGAACTTATCGACGCAGCCCAAGGATTCTTGAAGCAATTCAAAGACCTGTGTAAGCTTTAGAACTCTTACGATCCAAACTCAGCTGAAAGTGTCCCTGATGCTCTTGTGTAAATCATGATGACCGTTTACGTCTTTAACCAGCAAGGTCAGCTTTACCGAAAAATTTGCATCAAAGCTGATTCCTTGGCAAATTCGGTATTTATTTTGCCTTCCATCTGATTAGGGCGGAATTCGCGCACCATAAAAATTGATGGATGCCGCGTAAAAAGCAGATAGCCCTGTAACTCACTGAGCTACAGGGCTATAAAATGGAGCCACCTGACGGACTCGAACCGTTGACCTACTGATTACAAATCAGTAGCTCTACCAACTGAGCTAAGGTTTTTCGGCATTTTGATTCCATCATTTATGTTATTTCTCGGTTTTTAGAGTTACTTAAGGTTACCTTGATGCATGCCAAGGAGGCCGCAATTCAAGATTAACCATAGCCAAAAGGGCTGGAGAATTAATGTGCCAAGATCAGTTTCCGCCACAGGAACAAGGGAGCAATATTTTTACAAAACTCGGGATAAGGCAGCAGAAGCCAGAAAAGGGTTTCT
>DIHU01000106.1 GCA_002420315.1 Akkermansiaceae bacterium UBA5688 | reverse complement strand
CTACTTTTGGAAAAACGCCGCCGAAGCATACCGCCTTCCTTTAAAATAATTACAAATTAAAAGGCTAAGCGATAATCTCGGCGATTGGATCAGCCCCTTCCACTCCTACTAGCTTTTCGTTTAAACCAGCGTGATGGAAGTGGAGTCCATTAGGATCGAACCCGAGTTGACGTAAAACGGTGGCATGAAGGTGCTTCACTTCGAGAGGTTTATCCACCGCCGCCGAACCAAGTTCATCAGTCTGCCCCACACTCACGCCGCCTTTAATTCCACCACCGGCCATCCACATCGTAAAGCCAGCTGAATTATGATCGCGGCCCGTGCCTTTGGCATACTCGGCAGTAGGCTGGCGACCAAATTCGCCGCCCCAAACGACAAGAGTTTCATCAAGAAGACCTCGTTGTTTGAGATCCTTAAGAAGCCCTGCGATTGGCTTATCGGTATTACCGGCATGCTTATTATGATTGTTCTCAAGATTACCATGCGCGTCCCAGTTGTCATCGTTATGAGCACCACCTGAATAAATTTGAATAAAGGGAGTGCCTCGCTCGACTAATCGACGTGCCAAAAGGCATTTCTTACCAAAGTCCTCGGTACGACCTTCATCGATACCATAAAGTTTCTTGGTCGCTTCGCTTTCTTGATCGAAATCGATCGCTTCGGGCGCAGTTGATTGCATCTTAAACGCGAGTTCGTAGCTATCAATGCGAGCCTGTAGATTCGTGTTCCCGTGACGTTGTGAAAGATGACCAGCATTGAGCTGGTTGAGCGATTCGATGATGCGATATTGCTCGTCACGCCCCATGCCACGAGAATTTTTGAGATCCAGAATGGGATCTCCTTTCGAACGAAGAACCGTGCCCTGGTAGTTTGCAGGCATAAATCCCGACGACCAGTTCTTGGCCCCAGAAATAGGACCACCGGTTTTATCGAGCATCACGACATAGCCAGGAAGATTCTCATTAATATTACCCAAACCATAATTCACCCAACTTCCGAGCGAAGGCTTTCCGCTGATGAGCGATCCAGAATTCATTTTTAACATCGCCGAGCCGTGAATGGGAGATTCTGCGGTAAGCGAATGAAGGAAGGCGATGTCATCGACGCAGGTCGCGAGATGTGGGAAGAGATCAGAAACCCACTTACCACACTGGCCATACTGCTTGAAATTCCACTTTGGCTCAACGATACGGCCTTCGTTTTTTTTCCCACCACGCCCAAAAGTTTTCACCTTCACCGTCTTTCCATCCATCCCCTTCATTCCAGGTTTGTAATCGAAGGTATCGATGTGGGAAGGCCCACCATACATGAAGAGAAAAATAACGCTCTTTGCCTTAGGCGCAAAATCAGTCTCCTTCTTTTTTCCCTGAGCCATCATACCCGTCAAAGCGAGCGAGGTGAAGCCACCTCCAACAGTAGAGATAAATTCACGCCGGTTAGTTTGTCCGCAAAAGTCTGTCATAATTAGTCGAGGTAGAGAGTTTCGTTCAAATTTAGAATGAGAAGGCAAATTCGTGACATAAGTTGATCATCTGAAACATCGTGTTTCACTTTGAGATCAGTTGCTAGCCCTTTGATTTCGTGAAGTTCGCCATCGGTAATCTCACGACTAGTCCCTAGCTGAAATGCTTCTCGGATTTTCTCGTCAAGCGAACCGCTCAACCGGGCAGCAAACTTCTCCGAAAATTCATTCATACGCTCGCTGTTGAGCATGGTGAGAGCTTGCGTGGGCACGGTGGTAGCAAACCTTGAGGGACAGGAAAAATCTCGCTCGGGTGAGTCAAAATTCGCCAATAAAGGAAGCTTAATAGAACGTTTCACATGGATATAAACTGCACGGCGATTTGCCGAGTCTCCTGGTGAAGGTGGCCAAACATTTCTAGGGCGCGATGATGTCTGAAGGACCGCGTCCGGCATTTTAGGTCGGACTGGAGGACCGCCGATTTCAAATTTCATCTGCTTGGTGAGCACAAGGTAACTATCCCATATTTCCTCAGCAGTGAGGCGACGGGATGAATATTTCCAGTGCAAGCGATTGGTGGGATCCTTATCGTTCATTCCTTTTGACGAAAGCTGATAGGTAGAACTATTCAGCATGAGCCGAAGAATATGCTTTGTATCCCAGCCTGATTTCACAAGTTCCCCTGCGAGCCAATCGAGAAGTTTTTGATTGGACACTCCTGTTCCGAGCTTACCGAATTCGTTGGAACTCTCAACTAACCCAGCTCCGAAACAATACTGCCAAAGACGGTTCACCCATACGCGGGCAGCCGTTGGGTGTTCTGGCGAGGTAATCCACTGAGCAAACTCCAGGCGGTTGCGTTTAGGCTTTAGCTTGGCGGAATCTAGCATAGCGGGAAAAGCAACTGGGACCTCGTCGCCTTGGGCGTGCACGCTGCCCCGGGTGTGAATCCTTGGTGCGGCGACCTGTCCTTCTTCGTGAACACCGTGATAGCGAACCCCCTGAATCGGTCGCTCAAGGTCACGCCGCTTCTGCTGCAAAGACTTCATTCTGGAACCAAAATCATCACCATAAATACGAGCGATCATTCCGGAGTGGATAGAAGAAAATTGATCGGCATTGAGGTCGTGCACGGGCTCACGCGTAATTCTGATCTCAGGACGATTACGATTAAACTTAGTAATGATTCCGATGACATTTTTACCAGTCGTCAGTTCGTCAATCGGAAGTGGCACGAATATTTCGCCATGAACCTTCTCAATCACTCCCTCGTGAACCGGTGCACCATTGATGAAAATTTGGAGATATTGCAGCTCTCCCTTGAGATAAATCAAAAATTGCTTGGGGATTTCCTGGAGTCCAAAGTCCGAACGAAGTGTCACCATCTTGTTGCGGGGTATTTTATCAAGCTTCGTGAAACCTACGCCACCTGCATCGAATGATGGGAGCGACCACCCTGGAGCTTTAGGCACCTTCGGCAAGAACAGCCAGCTAGTTTTGATATCACGAGGGTTCTTCGAGCGTTTCAAATAGGCTTGTAATGACTGACGATCAACTTTCCCCCAAAGTTCCTCAATCTTCCCCCGATTGGCCTGTTTTTCCTCTTCGCGCTCGCGCATCACTTCGGGATCGTTCCAGGTATGATTCCCCGATTTGAAAAGATCCTGCCTGATGCCATCAAAAAACGACATCATCGAAAAATAGTCGGCCTGGGAGATTGGATCAACCTTGTGATCGTGGCATTTAGCACAACCCATCGTCGTGCCCATGAAGGCCTCAGAAGCGACGTCGACAATATCACTGATTCGGTCAGCGTGAGCTTGAGGGCGATCTGCCGGTTCGTCATCCCGCTGCATGAGCGCCATAAATCCGGTGGCGACACAACTATCTAGGGTCTTATCCGGAAGTTGATCGCCCGCCAGCTGCTCCAAAATGAAACGGTCATAGCGTTTATTTTCGTTAAAAGATTTAATCACGTAGTCACGGTAACGCCAGATATCAGGCTTCGCGCTATCACGTTCAAAGCCATTAGTCTCAGAGTAGCGAACTAAGTCGAGCCAATGAGAGGCCATCTTTTCACCGAACCGAGGCGAGTCTAGCGTGTGATCCACCAACTCTTTCCAGGACATCTCGTTTTTTTCGGGGGGCAGACCCGTCAAATCATACGAGAGCCTGCGGCGTAACTGGACTTTATCCGCCCGTTCATTTGGCTTTATCCCGTTTTCACGAAGCCCGGCAAGAATGAAAGCATCAATCGGGTTTCGGGTTGACGAATCTTCGAGAGGTGGGACAGAGACTTTCTCCACAGGCTGGTAGGCCCAATAATTGTCGTCAGAACTTTGCGCAACCAGAGTGGGGCTCAGCAGCAAAGAGATAAAGATGGTGTTGAGGTGCTTCACAAGTTCAAAGGGTTCTACTGTAAACTCGGTTTATCTTTCTAATCTTTCAAGTTTGGCTAGCGATCCCGCCGGAATAATTTCGGTTGATGAGGGCACCTTGCGTGGCAAGAGAAGCAGTTCCCGAAATCAGCCTCATGCAAATGGATATTCTTTTCATTTTCTTAAATCTCTTAATAACTTCGTCATTTGAAGACTAACCTCCACACAACGCAGCAATCTAGTGAAAAGGCGTCAAAATCGTGGAGTTCTGCGACGCTATTTCGATGCCGTTCCGAGGGAAGCCTAAACCAACATTTCGGCTTGTAAATTGATGGTTGGG
>DIHU01000230.1:5877-6410 GCA_002420315.1 Akkermansiaceae bacterium UBA5688 | reverse complement strand
TTGGCTCTGGTTATGTAAATCGGAAGAAGATTTGCGAACATCTTATGACCACGTTCAGACAAGCGTATGGGGTTCGCGGTGGAAAAAATGATTTAGATTTTTTTTGGTTTGCTATCAACGAAAGCGGTGTCGGAAACAGGCATTTCTTGAAGAGTGATTGCGGCCATTTGCATATTGCTATTGGCTGGAAAAAAAGTTCTCCGTTTTACGAAAACCCAGCTAAACATATGGATGAGTTTGTCTTGAAAATTAAGGGTGTAAGCAAAAAAGAAAGTGCGGATGGAAAAAGAGTTATTGGTAAGTTTGGTTGGTGCGACTTCTGCTCGTCACTAGCGAACAAAGATAATCAATATTTGATTCAAAACAAAGGAGCCGTAGCCAATTATATGTCTAAGCCTGAAATTGGATTGATCAATGGGGGTTGCTTTAGCAAGCAGCCATTTCCCTCGCCAAACTTACCGCATTTGCCTTCTGATCAAGATCTACGTTTAGAGCCATTAGGAGCGATGTGAGGAGCATCTAGGCATAATTTT
>DIHU01000230.1:4585-5493 GCA_002420315.1 Akkermansiaceae bacterium UBA5688 | reverse complement strand
AGTTCTCCTTCAGGATCAAACAAGCGACGAGTGACATCATCCCATCCAACAATACTCACAGGATCAATTCTAAAGAATTCTTCAGCCTCTGGTTTGCTCAACATTAGGTTTTGGTAATCACTCATAGCGACCCCTTGATTATGGGCGCAATGTCGATGCCAGTAGTGTGCTTCTCGCGGGAAAGCCTTCATTGCCGCAGAAACAAATGTATGCCTGATATCATTCTCCTCAAAGTTTAACATCCTACGGATTTTTTTAGCATAAGTTGTAGAAAACCAGATAACTCCATTCTCTGGTAAGCTTTGCCCCTTTAGTCCTTCAAAGTAGTATCTTAACCATTTAACTCCGACTTCATGAAGATCTGCTGGTGTCGCCACATCTTTTTTCGCTTTCCTTCGTCCCTTTTCATCAAAAGCTGGAATGGAAAAAAGATAACCACCAGAAACATCTGATGGCTCTGTCCAACTTTTGAATTGGCTCCAATTCAATCTCCGATAAGCCTCATCCCAAAATGCAATTTCGGACTGCCTTCGTCCAGAAAAGTATACTAAAGCAAAGTATGGTATTAGGTCCCAAAGATTCCCCTTTTTTCTTTTGTCTGTAATTGTGGGATTATCTTTCGCGTCTTTGCATAGGAGCTTAAACAACGCCTTAACTTTATCTGGTTTCTGAAAAGTTGGCGTGGAATCAGTATCTCTCTTATATCTGTGGTTCTTTGGGAGATCTTGCAGTGGATTCGTGTGTGGTAAAGGCAACTTAGCGCGATTGTGGTTCATTACTGCTGCACAGAACGTCCTTAACGTCGTTGCTTGAGCAGACCTTGCTGACAACCCCATAGGCTGTCCCTGCTGAGTTTTTTGTTCGGTTAAATGATTAGTGCAAAATTCAAACCAGTTCTCTCCTGTTGC
>DIHU01000230.1:0-4212 GCA_002420315.1 Akkermansiaceae bacterium UBA5688 | reverse complement strand
TCATCAATGGCTTTTTGTTTTACTTTCTTTCCTTCTTTGGTTCTTGCGTTGATGCCATTGGCTGCTCGCTCAAAGAGTTTGCTAATCACCTGCTTTTCTTTCCTTTGAGATTTTTTTGAAACTGCGCCTCTGCCTTTTATTTTTGCCTCTGGAGACTTGCGAAATTCGTGAAACCAGTCGATGGCCTCTTTTATAGATGGCAATTCTTCTCTCAGATCCTTAAGCCGCAAACTTTCCAAACCCGCAGCGACAACTTCACTGAACTCAAACTGAGGCGCGTTCTTGTATGTGCCATAAAAGTCTTCTCTAGCTCTTTCTGCTGCTTGGAGTTCACTGTCTGGAATATCGGAAAGAGGCACAGGGACTTTCTTTAGGTAAAGCTTATCTAATTTCGTCAGCCGAGCCTTGCCCATTTCTAAAGTATCGACAGTGGTTTCCTGTTCCTTGTTAGGGATCTTTCGCTTTCTCGCCCTTACTCTCCATTTTCCGCTAGCAGTCTGCTCGACATTACCAACATGGTTGCTATAGAAGCTCCCGCTGTTCCTCCTTTTCTTGGGCATTGCTCAAGATTATTGGAGAAAATTTGGGAAAAATCTACAAAAAACGACTAATTCTAAAAAATCTTACTTCATATGAAGATTCTCTCTATTTTCTTTAGTTTATTGCTGATCAATGCTTTAAAGGCAAAAGATCAACCCAATATCATGGTCTTTTTAGTGGATGATATGGGCCTGATGGACACCTCGGTGGCATTTTTGACGGATAGCAAAGGAAACCCGAAGCGCTACCCGCTGAACAAATTTTATCGGACGCCATCTATGGAACGGCTGTCAAAGCAAGGTGTGAGATTTAATCAGTTCTATGCCATGAGTGTGTGTTCACCTTCTCGGATCTCTCTGTTGACAGGGCAGAATGCGGCCCGACATGGCGCAACGAATTGGATTAACCCATCGTCGAATAATCGAGGGAAATTTGGTCCTCAGGAGTGGAATTGGAAGGGACTGAAGAAAGGGGAGGTGACCTTGCCTGGCGTTTTGGCTCAGGAAGGATATCGGACGATTCACGTGGGAAAAGCTCATCTTGGGCCGAAGGGAAGCGAGGGCGAGGAGCCTTTGAACGTTGGCTTTGAGGAGAATGTGGGTGGGGCGGCTTTTGGGGCGCCTGGCAGTTATTATGGCAAGGCAGGGTATGGAGCATTGACCAAGAGAAGGTCGCACGCGGTCCCGCATTTGAAACAGTATCACGGGAGCGAGACATTTTTGACGGAGGCGCTGACTTTGGAAGCGAAGAAGCGGGTGGCTCAGTCAGTGAAAGACGGAAAGCCTTTCTTTCTTCACTTTGCTCATTACGCGGTGCACGCGCCTTTCCACTCAGATCCGCGGTTTGCGAAGAATTATGAGAGGTCGGGGAAGCCTAAAAATGCGCAGGCTTTTGCGACTTTGATCGAAGGCATGGATAAGTCGCTGGGCGACATGCTGGATTGTTTCGAAGAGCTGGGAGTGGCTGAGAATACGCTTGTTATTTTCCTTGGTGATAATGGTTCTGACGCACCTTTGGGACATCAACACGAGGTGGCTTGTGCGGCACCGCTGCGGGGTAAAAAGGGTGCGCATTATGAGGGTGGAATGCGTGTGCCCTTCATCGCGTCATGGGCAAAGCGGAACGATGACTTGGCAGCTCAGAAAGCTCTGGCAATTCCGGCAGGTGTGATTCAGCCGCAGGTTGCTTCGGTAGAGGATATTTTTCCAACGTTGCTAAAAGCGGTTGGAGCAAAGAAACCTGAGCATCATAAAATCGATGGAACCATGCTGCAAACCTTGTTGACGGGTGAGGGAGATGAAGCGCGCAAAGAGCAATTTCTGATGCACTATCCGCACGGGCCACATCGCAGCAATTATTTCACGGTGTGGCGTGATGGAGATTATAAGGTGATTTATCATGCGCTCCCTGAGACGAAGACCACAGGTAATCGGGTGCAGTTTAGTGGCGGAAATTATGAGGTTTATCATCTGGCGAACGATCCATTCGAGGAGCGGAACTTGGCGGCTGTAAAATCGACTTTGCTGAAAAAGATGATGGCCGATATGATTCGGGAGCTCGAGAAATGTGGGGCAAATTATCCGGTTGATGAATCGGGCAAGGAGGTAAAGCCAAGGATTCCCGGAAAGTAAGTTAATTCATTTTAAATTGAACACTGGCAGTTTTTTAACTACCTTTGCATCATGTCCGGCGAGGTGGGTGAAAAAACTGGGTTGAGCGAATTTGAAGCTCAGGTCATTGGTTTCTTTTGTGATGGAGTCAAGATGTTAGGGCTGCCAAAGTCGATCGGGGAGATCTACGGTCTGCTTTATGTCACGCAAGAGGCTCTGTCGCTGGATGACTTGGTGAGCCGTCTGGGAATTAGTAAAGGCTCTACAAGCCAGGGACTTAAGATGCTTCGAAAGTTGGGTGCGGTTCGGGAAGTCGACGGAGAGCTAGGCCGCCGGGTGTATTACGAGCCTGACGTGGAACTCAAGCAGTTGGTGGGAGGTTTCATAAAGGAGCAGGTGAGGCCGCACCTAGCGAGTGGTGAGGAGAAACTCGCAAATTTGAAAGCAATAGTTCGCGAAATGCCGGGTGACGCGAAGTCTGACTTTTATGCCGGGCGATTGGAGAGATTGGGGCGGTGGTCAAAGCGATCGCGCATTTTATTGCCGATTATCCAGAAATTTTTAGGGCGCTAAACTTATGAATGATCAAGTTGCTTGGTATGTGCTCCGAACGCAGTTGAAGCGCGAGAAATTGGCGGCTGCCAATTTGCGACGACTTGATGGAGTGGAGGTTTTTCTGCCGCGTCTTAAATATCAAAAAACGACGCGGCGGGGCCGGGTTTGGTGGACAGAACCTTTGTTTCCTGGTTATTTATTGGCTCGTTTTTCGCTGGTTGAGATGGGCAGAGCAGTCACTTATGCGGGGGGAGTGAGCAAGATTATTGGCTTTGGAGGCAAGGTCCCGGAGGTTCCAGCAGATTTTGTAAAAAGCCTTCAAGAGGAAGTGGCGAAGGTAGATTCCGGTGACGAAGAAATTGTGGTGGATTGGAAGATCGCAGTTGGGGAGGAAGTTGAACTTGCGGAAGGTCCATTTAAAGGGATGTCGGGAGAAGTGGTTGAGGTGAGGCCCGGAGGTGAACGGGTGGGGTTGTTATTAGAATTTTTAGGAGAGCAACAAACTGTCGAGGTCAGTTTGTATTCCTTAATTTTAGCGGGGCCAGAGATTCCCGCGGGTTGGCAGGAGGGAGATTCTCGATAGTTCATTTTTAATTGAACAAAAGACGGTTTTATGCGTCTATCTTTCGACAGCTCGGATGTTTACTCGTCTTAGTCCATTCAATAATTCTCAAAAAGGTTTCACTTTAAGCGTAGGTGACTGACCAAGGGCGGCAGCGTTTTCAGCTTTAAACTTCTCGATTTGATACATCATCAACCTTAAATATTCATATCTCTCAACTATGAAAATTTTTATTGCAGGTCATCGTGGAATGGTCGGATCGGCTTTGGTTCGCGAAGCCCAGCTTCGTGGCGGCTATGAAATTTTAACGGCTGGACGTGAGGAGCTTGATCTTCTCAATCAAGCGGAGTGCAGAGCGTGGCTTGAAGATCAAAAGCCCGATCAAATTATTATTGCAGCCGCAAAAGTGGGCGGGATCCATGCGAATGCGACTTATCCGGCGGAGTTTATTTATGAGAATCTCGCGATCGCCACTCATCTGATCGAAGGGTCTCGTCAAGCTAGGGTCGAGAGAGTCCTTTTCTTAGGGAGTTCGTGTATTTACCCCAAGATGGCTCCTCAGCCGATGCCGGAAGATTGCCTTTTGACAAGCCCGCTGGAAGTTTCAAACGAAGCCTACGCAGTAGCCAAGATTGCAGGTCTTAAAATGTGCCAGCACTACCGAGCCCAATATGGACTAAAGTATCACTCGGCAATGCCAACCAATCTCTACGGACCGGGAGACAATTACCATCCCGAGAATTCCCATGTTATTCCTGCCTTAATTCGACGCTTTCATGAGGCGAAGGAGCGGGGTGATTCGGAGGTGGTGATCTGGGGAAGCGGCACGCCTCGTCGTGAGTTTCTCCATGTTGATGATCTTGCGGCAGCTTGTTACCACCTTCTTAATTTAGAGGATCCGCCTGATTGGGTTAATTTAGGAGTGGGAAAAGATGTTACGATTCT
>DIHU01000094.1 GCA_002420315.1 Akkermansiaceae bacterium UBA5688 | reverse complement strand
CTTTACTGGATAACACTCTCTTCACCTATGGCTCGGGCCTTGGTGATGGTTCGACCCATCAATACAATGATTTGCCGATTATTATGGCGGGAGGTGGTAATCGGGTAAAAACCGGGCAACACATCAATATGCCAGAAGGGACACCGCTTGCGAACTTATGGCTAACCCAGGCCCGTATGATGGGTGTGAAGATGAAACGTTTCGCCGACAGTACAGGTGAGATTGCCGCAGTTAAGGTTTAGGGAGAGTGTAGCTGAAGATCTCAGCTTTTGACGTTTTAGTCTTTAGGGAGGTGCGGCTCAAGCGAGCTGGAGCGAGCTTGTTGGGCGGCGGCAGCCTGTCTAGCGAATAACTGGGTCAGGTGGGCTTGCATGCGGAAGCGGCCTTCGCCTTTTTCGCGTTCGATGCGTTTTGAGGAACCGTCAGGCTGGATAAGATAGCTATTTTGATTGTCGCGGAAGCAACTCTTGAGGATGCCGATAAGCAGTTTTTTAGAGGCCCGATCCAAGATAGGAGTCATGAGCTCGACGCGCTTTTCAAGGTTACGCGTCATCCAGTCGGCCGATGAAATATAGACTTCATTATCTCCCCCTTGATGGAAGTGAAAGATGCGCATATGCTCGAGTTGTTGGTCCACGATAGAGACGATCTTGATGTTCCTAGCTTCTTTTCGCTCGCCGGGTTTGAGGCAACAAATACCCCGGATATTTAGTTTGATTTCAACTCCGGCTTTGGATGCGGCATAAAGGGCATCGATCATTTCTTTGTCTTGCAGGGAATTCATTTTAGCCATGATACGGGCTTCTTCGCCTTCGAGGGCGCGGGAAGTTTCTTCTTCAATGAGGCTGATGAGTGTGCGTTTGATTTGAGTGGGCGCGGGGACGAGAACACGAAAATTCTCGAGCTTGGTGCGGCCGGTGACCGCGTTAAAGAAGATGGAGGCATCTGTGCCGTATTCGGGGCGACAGGTGAGATAGGAGATGTCAGTGTAAAAGCGGGCCGTTATTTCGTTGTAGTTTCCGGTGCCGAGATGGACGTAGCGTTTGAGGTTTCCGTCTTCGTTACGAATGACGAGGGTCACTTTAGCGTGGGTTTTGAGGCCTTTGACACCGTAAAGAACTTGGGCTCCGGCGCGCCGAAGCTCTTCGGCACGTTCGAGGTTGTGGGCCTCGTCGAAGCGTGCTTTGAGTTCAACAAGCGCAGTGACTTGCTTGCCAGATTTAGCGGCGTGAATGAGGGCATCCACAATCTGAGAATTTTTGGCGGTGCGATAGAGAGTTTGTTTAATCGCTAGAACATGAGGATCGCGGGAGGCTTCTTCGATAAAGCGGACGACTGGGCGATAGCTTTGGTAGGGATGAACGAGCGTAATGTCTTGTTCTTGGTCGAGGATTTCAAAAATGCTTCGGGTAGGGTCGATTTGTGGTGATTCTGCTCCTGAGATAGGAGCAGTGCGGAGGTGGTTGTAGCCATCAGCCATCGCAATTGAAAAGAGATCGGCAAGAGCAAGAGGGGCGTTTTTAGTCAGGAAAACTTTTTGGAGATCTAGGTCGAGGAGTTTAATGAGCTCCTTTGTGAGCTCGTTATCTTGTGAAGTTTGAAGGCGGACGGGAAAGGATTGGCCGCGGGCGGTGACGACCTGATGGATTTCTTCTGCGAAATCGTAGGCCTCGTCTTCGTTCGCTGGAATGTCGGTATTACGGGTGAGGCGAAAAGCAGTGTGGGCTTTGATTTCTTCGCCGGGGAAAAGAGAGGAGCAGAAGTGAGCCACGAGATTTTCGAGAAGAACGAAACCGCCTTCGTTGACTAGCGCGGTTCGGGGGACTGTGGGCGGGAGAGGGACGATGACAATCCGGGTTTCGGATGTCTTTGGGTCGTGGATCGACAGTGCGAGACAAATGCTGAGGGAGGGAATGATTTTGCGAGAGTTCTCAGCGGTTAGGATGAGAGGGGAAAGTAAAGGCTCAATGCTGGACTCATAGTAGTGCGAAAGATTTTCGACTTGCTCGAGGGTTAGATCTGCCATGGTGTGCAGAGGGAGGCCCGCATTAGCGAGGGAAGGGAGGAGTTCTTTTTGAAAGAGTCTTTCCTGATCTTTTTTAAAACGGCGAACCCGCTTTTCGATTGCATTCAGTTGGGAGCCTACGTCCATACCGGAGATGTCGCGAACGGTAGGTGCGGATGCGTGAAGAGTATGAAGTCCCCCGGTGCGAACTTGGAAGAATTCGTCGAGATTTGATCCAGTGATTGCGAGAAATTTTACGCGGTCGAGGATGGGGAGGTCGGAGCGCAAGGCTTCATTGAGGACCCGCTGGTTGAATTCAAGCCAAGAAAGTTCGCGGTTGATATAAGGAGGCTTCATGAGGTTATAGAGCTGAGCAGGAGGGATTAAAAGTTGAGGGTAGGCTTACGCGTTCTCGCTGAGGATGAGTTTGAGGCCAAAGAGGTTTTGGAAAAGATCTGCTTTGGAGGGGAGGGCAAGGCGCTCGGCTGAAGCGTCGAGAGTCCCTTCAAGGTTAAGGGTAGCTTTACCTTCACCCAGAGAGACCGTAAGGTCTTTGATTCGCTGGGAGTGGGTCCGTTCCAAGGCGTCGGCGACTCGCAGTATTGAGGAGAGCTTTGCGACTCGGATACGATCGGCCTGAGTAAGTTTGTCGTAGTGAAGGTGCGAAAGTTGGGGCGCAGCTTTACGATGGTAGCGGGTGATCAGAGCGACCAGAAGCCGGTCAGGATCGCTGAGGCCAAAAATTTCGGAATGACGGATGATATAGAGCCCGTGGAGCTCGTGGGATTTTGGTGAGATGTGATTTCCCACCTCATGAAGAATGGCAGCGACTTCAAGGAGGAGGGCGTCGTGGTCGCTAAGGCCGTGAAGGTTGCGGGTCTCTTCGAAAAGGCGTCCGCTAAGGTGTGCGACATGGCGGGCGTGTCGCATATCACAGCCGAATTTTTTGGCGGTGAGTTTTGAGGAGTGAAGGAGCTGAGATTTGAGTTCGTCGTGCGCCGCGTCGGGGTGGGCGAGGTCGGTTAGAAGGCCTTCTTCGTAATCGGAACGTGAGACGCGAAGGGTCTCGAGGCCAAAGGATTCGGCAATGGAGGCATTTATGACGAGAGCAGGAAGAACCGTGCCGGCGGTTTGGTAATCGAGGTTATAGTTTTTCACGCGCTCTGGCTCAGTGAGGGAAGCAATGTCTGAGGTGAGTTGTCGCAGGATGCGGTAGCGGGATTTAGTTTTGTGTGGTTTGGAAAGATAGGGCGCCAGCATTTGAATCTCGGTGCCGATCATGATTAGATCTTCGACATCTTCCTCACCAAAGTCGTAGAGAATTTGGGCGATGAGTCCGGAAATTTGTTCGCGTATGAGACGAATGATAGGTTCGCCAGTTAGGTCGGGGGATTGTAGGCGTTCCCAGCAACGGTGAGTGCCGAGGCGATAAGATTGATAGCGGACGATACGGCCTCTTTTGGAAAGAATGAGGCGGGCGTTGCCGGGGCCGACGTGCGCAACGATAGTGTTGCGACGCTGCATTGATGGGGTGTCTTCGAGCCGACGGCGGGTCTTAAGGAATACGAGGCGTGTCATTTCTCCATCATCGAGTGATTTAAATTGCCATTTGCAGGCGATGTGGAGGCGATTGAGAAAGACTTCAGCGTTCGCGGCTTCATCAAGCGTATTGGTAGTGACAGCGCGGACGGGGATATTATGGAGGCCCAGTTCGGTGAGGGATTCCTGAAACCCACGGATGACACTAACGGCTTGCTCAATAGTAGAAGCGAGAATTTTTCCGTAGCCGAAAATGTCGCGTCCCAGTGGGATATTCTTTTCGAGGAAGTCGACTCGTTCCTCGGTGCCGTCCTCGCTAATGCGGAGGATGATCATAGAAGCGTGGCTGGCTCCGATGTGAACGGCGGCACGGAGTATTTCGGGAGAAGGATTCGACATGGTGACAAAAGTAATAGACTCGAAAGGGGTGGGCTTCGGCAATAGTGAAATCGTGACGTTTGTGGGAAGGTCGGAATTGTTGATTTCCCGACCTTTTTCTTGCATGAGTAGCGGGGGCAAGGATTGTTTGGGCATGCTTGGTGAGGAATTCACAAATAAGTGCATCGTGAAGCCTGGGGAACAGGTGAAATTGGACGATATTACTACGACAACTTTGGGGATTCTTGGTCGGCCTAAGGAGGAAGTATTGCCGATTTTTCAAGGGCTCCGAAGCAAGGTGGCGAACCAGCAACGGGTCCTTTATGCTGAGGGTAAAAAGAGATTGCTCATTGTCATGCAGGCTATGGACACCGGAGGCAAAGACGGATGTGTCAGGAAGTTATTTTCGCGTGTCGATCCTCAAGGGGTTTGGGTGACTCCGTTCAAAGCCCCGTCGACCCGGGAGTTGTCGCACGATTTCTTATGGCGAGTTCACAAGGTTGTTCCGGCAAAGGGAGAGATCGCGGTGTTTAATCGAAGCCACTACGAAGATATCATCGCGGTGAGAGTTAAAAATCTTGCTCCTGAGAAGGTTTGGCAAAAGCGCTACAAGCATATTGTGGATTTTGAGCAAATGCTCGTCGATGAAGGCACTACGGTTTTGAAGTTTTTTCTGCACATTTCCAAAGAAGAGCAGAAACGGCGTTTGCAAGCTCGGCTTGATCGGCCGGAGAAGCACTGGAAATTCCTCCCTGAGGACCTCGAGGACCGTGCGAAGTGGGATGATTTTCAGGTTGCATATGAAGATGTTTTCGAGCGAACGAGCACCGATCAGGCTCCTTGGTTTATTATCCCAGCGGACTACAAATGGTATCGTGACATGGCTGTGGCTCAAATCGTGACCCATGCCATGGACAGAATGAATTTAGAATATCCTAAGGTGACTTGGGATCCTAGCGAGGTCGTGGTCGAGTAAGCGAAGCCAAATTTATCCGAAAAAGGTTGAGTTATTCCCAATCCTGACCTATCTCCCGCCCGTCGAAGGACGGTTTGGCTGCAATCAAGTGGCTCGACTCATCCCGATTATCACCAAAATGACTAACGATTACGGAATCAACCTTGCTGACTTCAAGCAAAGTGAAAATGACACCGGGAGCGCCGACTTCCAGATTGCTCTCATGACGCAGCGGATCAAGCACTTGACCAAGCACATGAATGAGCACAACAAAGATTTTGCCTCACGGCGCGGACTTCTCCGCCTCGTGGCGCGCCGCCGCAAACTCCTTGATTATCTCAAGGATAAGTCAGGTGAACGTTATGAGTCGGTGTTGAAAGCACTCGACTTGCGTAAGTAAAATGATCTGCAAAAAGCCACGGTGATTTTCACTGTGGTTCTTTTGCTTTCGAGAGCAGTCGCGATTTGATAGCGGCGCCTTCAGCGGAGCGGGTTTCCCACCCAAAATTAAGACCGGGAAAACCACTCCGTATTTAACCAAAAAATCGCACGGGAGGGTCCCAACGTGATTCAAAAAACAAAGACAATGAGTATACAAAATGTAACGGCCAACGTTGGGCCGAGTCCTCTGGTTATCGAGACCGGAAAATTGGCCAAGTTGGCCGACGGAGCAGTCACCGTTCAGATGGGAGAGACCATCGTAATGGTTTCGGCTGTTTCACAAACAAAAATTCGAGAGGGTCAGACTTGGTTCCCCCTTTCGGTGGAATATAAAGAACGTGCCTCTGCTGCTGGAACTTTTCCCGGCGGTTACTTCAAGCGCGAAGGTCGCCCGACCGAGAAAGAGATCCTGACTTGCCGCATGACGGACCGCCCGCTGCGTCCGCTCTTCCCAAAGGGTTATCTCTATGACACCCAGATCATCGCTCTTCTTTTGAGCGCCGATCAGGAGAACGATGCTGATGTGCTCGCCATGAATGGTGCCTCGGCCGCTCTTGCGATTTCCGACATTCCCTTCGCTGGCCCCATCGGTGCCGTTCGCGTTGGACGCATCGACGGCGAATTTGTCATCAATCCCACCTTCGAACAACGCGAAGACTCCGATCTTGACCTCATCTATGTCGGGAACAAGACCGACGTCATCATGATCGAGGGCGCTGCTGATGAAATTCCTGATGCAGAGTTCAAAAAGTCTCTCCACTTCGCTCAAGCTGCTGTTGCACAGATCGTTGAGGCACAGGAAGAACTTATGAAACTTGCTGGGAAAGAGAAGCGCGACTACAAAGTCACCGTGGCCAAGGAAGATCTTCTTGAGATCGGATACGCTGTCGCTGGTGACCGGATTGAGGACGCCATCTATGCTGCTTCCAAAGTAGAGCGGGGTAAAAAGGTAGGTGCTCTTCGCGACGAAGTAGAAACTGCGATTAAAGAAAAATTCCCTGAGACCACTGAGTTCGAAATCGAGCAGGTTTTCGAATACATTCAGAAAAAAGCCTTCCGCGTTTCCATCATGGAAAAAGGAGTCCGTGCCGACGGTCGCAAGCTTCGCGACCTCCGCACTCTTTATGGAGAAATTGGGACGCTGCCTCGGGTGCATGGTTCCGCGATCTTCTCTCGTGGTGAGACCCAAGCTCTAGGGATTTGCACCCTTGCACCCGCCGACGAGAAACTCTACGTCGACAACTACGCTGGTGGTGAGGATTCGAAGAACTTCTTCCTTCACTATAACTTCCCACCATTCTCGGTTGGTGAGACTGGTCGTTTCGGGGGCATGAACCGTCGTGAGATTGGTCATGGTGCTCTTGCTGAGCGCTCCATTGCTCCTATGCTTCCTTCCACTGAAGATTTCCCATACTCCATGAGGATTTCCTCCGAGGTGATGGAATCAAATGGTTCCACTTCGATGGCTACCGTTTGCGCCGGCACTATGGCTCTTCTCGACGCAGGTGTTCCCATGATTCGTCCTGTTGCGGGTATTTCCACCGGTCTTGTGACCGAGCAGGATGCTGATGGTAACATGACCAAGCATGTCGTGATTCTCGACATTATTGGTTCTGAAGATTTCTATGGTGATATGGACTTTAAATTGTGTGGAACCAGCGAAGGTGTCACCGGTTACCAGCTGGACCTCAAGCTTCCCGGCATTCCTCTCTCTATTCTTGAAGAAGGGATTGACCTCGCTCTCGAAGGCCGCGGGGATGTCCTTGCGAAGATGGCTGAGTCCATTAGTGAGCCTGGTGAATTGAGTCCGTATGCTCCTCGAATCGAGACTGTTACGATCCCGCAAGATCGTATTGGCGAGCTCATTGGACCTGGCGGTAAGAATATTAAAGCCATCCAGGCTGAATCTGGTGCTGAGCTTAACATCGAAGACGATGGCACTGTTCACATCTATGCTTCTAAGCAGGAAGGACTTGAGGCTGCCAAGAACATGATCGATATGATGTTCGCCGAAGTGGAGATCGGAAAGACTTACACTGGTAAAGTTATGAACGTCACCACCTTCGGTGCCTTCATGGAAGTGCTTCCTGGTAAGGACGGACTCGTTCACATCTCCGAACTTGAGGAAGGGCGTGTGAATCAAGTCGAAGATGTTTGCAAGAAGGGTGATGTGATCACTGCTAAGTGCATTGGCATTGATGATAAAGGCCGCGTGAAAATGTCCCGGCGTGCAGCTCTCCGTGAAGGAAGCGGCGGTGGTGATTCAGCACCTGCGAAAGATGTTCCTTCTGGTGACGACGAAGTCCCTCCCAGTGAGGAAGAAGTTGTGACCTTTGGCTAGTCCAGAGGATTTTAAAAATTAACCAAGCGCCCGTCCTGAGAAGGTCGGGCGCTTTTTATAGTTACGGGTCTTGAGGATGTATAAAATTTTCTTTTGAGCTCTCCTTCGATCAGGTTTCTCATCTC
>DIHU01000214.1:14475-19346 GCA_002420315.1 Akkermansiaceae bacterium UBA5688 | reverse complement strand
CAGGCTAGAAATCAACTTGGTCAGAAATACCCAAAGAAATGGCGGACCCTCACGCTTGGAAAAGGCTTTGATAATCGAACTACTTTAACCTTTGGGCTCAACGAGGCTCTTAGTCTTTATCTTTTCAACAAGATCGGAGTCCCCGCGATTGATACTCATTGGGCCCATTGGCGGGTGGTTGACGGAACCGCCGAAGCGCCAGACAAGTGGAATGGTGATTTCCAAGGAATGACATTCGTCATGGAAACCTACGACGTTCGATTTCTTGAGGCGCATGGACTAGAGAAAGGAAACTTATATAAGCTGATTAACCAGACCCGTGACTGGGAAAAGCAGCAACGTTATCAGGCAAAAGACGGAATTACAATGGGCCGAGATCACGACCATGTTGAGAGGTCGTTAGATGGAGCAGACACGGCCTCATTTATCTCCCAACATGTGAACCTTGATCGCTGGAATCGCTGGCATGCTTTGGTAGAGGCAATCAGGCATTACGACTATTGGCCCGATGCAAATAAAAACATGGTCTACTACTTCGAGCCAGCAGCGAATCGTTACAAGGGAAAGCTTTGGATCCTACCATGGGACACGGATGCAAGTTGGGGACCAAACTGGAACAGAGGGCATGATTTAGTTTATAATTCTCTATTCCCAGCTTTTGGCGATGGGGGAGATACTAACACTACCCCCGAACTCTGGCCGGACTATTTTAACACGGTTCGGGAATTACGAGACTTGTTATGGCAGCGCGATCAAATTTTTCCGCTCATTGATGAATTTGCCGGCTTTATTACTCCCTTAGAAGCTGCCGATGCGTCCCGCTGGAAGGACGCTCCATCGGATGCAGGAAATTATTTTGGGCTAGGTGGTGCAGGTGCAAAGTCAATTTCTTCTCTTGCACGTGATATGAAAAGCTTCGCCTTTGTCGGGGGAACTTGGCCAGGTGCAAGTGTCGGTCCGGGCGGGCGGGCTGCTTACCTTGACGAGCTTCAAGCTTCAAATGGAGAAGGTGCGAGTATTCCTTCCACCCCGACCATCACATACTCTGGACCATTAAATTTTCCTGCTAATGGTTTAGTGTTTGAGAGTAGTGGTTTTACTGACCCTCAAGGAGAAAATACCTTCCGGGCTATGGAGTGGCGAGTTGCCAAAATTACCAATCCTAATGCACCAGGACACAATGCGGAAGAACGTTTCAAACTAGAATGGCAAGCCGAGTGGGAATCTGGTGAACTGAATACTTTTAACCCTTCTCTAGCTCTCTCTTCCAGCGTGGTCTACCCAGGGTATACTTACCGAGCTCGGCTACGCCACAAGGACAATACCGGTCGTTGGAGTCATTGGTCATCCCCGATAGAATTTACTCCGACTCTTCCAGATATTTCTCCTTATTTAGATGGCCTGATCATATCAGAAGTGATGTATCATCCAAGTGATCCTAGCAATGCAGAGTATGCTGCGGGTCATACAAACGACGATGATTTTGAGTTCATTGAGCTCCGCAATATTGGAATGGCCTCTCTTGACCTCACTGATTTACGTCTCACCAAGGGGGTAGACTTTGATTTTTTAGGATCAAAAATAACGCAGCTCGATCCAGGTGAATTCGTTCTTGTTGTTTCAAATCTTGAGGCAATGGAAATGCGCTATGGCTTGGGGCTTCCAATTGCTGGCGAATGGGACACAAAAGATAAACTCAATAATGGGGGAGAGCGTATCAAACTATCCTTTGGAGCAGGGGTTCCAATTCGAGATTTCTCCTATGATGATAAGACGCCTTGGCCTACTGAACCAGATGGGGCCGGTTTTTCTCTCGTGATTAAATCCGAGAACGCTTCAACAGATCCCAACGTGGCAGCGAATTGGAAGTCTAGTTCTGTGCCCTTCGGTACTCCTGGGAAAGATATCTTAAGCGGGCCTTTCGCTGAATGGATGGCCGCCCAAAGTCAGGCTAATCCTTATTCAAACTTTGGGTCCTCTTCCTTATCTAATCTGCTTGCCTATTCGCTGGGTGCTGATTTCAAGGCAAATCCCGATACTGCGCTCCCCAATATGATTGTTGTGGAAAATGAAGGGATTTCCTACCCTGCTTTGAGCTACCGACTACGCCAAGAAGCGAGCGACCTCACTCACCGCGTTGAAGTATCGGAAAATCTTCAGACTTGGCAAAGCGGTGACGCTCTAACCGTCATCGTAGCTCCTCCCTTTAACAATGGCGACGGAACAGATACTCATATCATTCGTTCAATTTACCCGCTCGATATGAAGTCTTCGCGATTTTTGCGCCTTCATGTTGAGATTTCGCCTCGATAGGATCTAGCGTAAGCAGCTGAGCAATCACGATGCATTTGAGAAGAATCATCAAATGTTGTGAAAACGAGAAGATTAAGATTATGAGACTACCTGCCTCAAGGGCTTTAAATGTAATCATCAAGGCAAGAGTAGGCCGTTCGTTTTCTACAAATTTTGGCCCAAATCCTAGAACTCGTAACATTGTGAAATGCCCTAAATTCTTTGATTCTCGGGGGTGCCATGACTTTGTTAAGAGGTCGTGTATTTCCACAATGACGAAGACGGTCACCCTAACTATGGGTATTATTTTTTAGCAATCCGTCATTCTAAACAACGTAAAGCAATGAAACTATCCCTTAAAAATATACTTCTCCCCGCACTCTTGGTCACCGCATCTGAAGGGGCATACGAGGCCTTTACAGATAATTTTGACGGCCCCTCGTTAGATGAAGCATACAGGCAAGAGGGATTGCAAGATGCTCATTTGGGAATTACAGACGGGGCTTATTTTTTGACTGACGAGAGAGACGGGCAAGGAACCAAGATCACACGTTCGACTGGGGGAGAAATTGATTCCTTCCGAAATGAAATTGAATTTGTGATGGAACCTTTCCGTCTTCTTGGAAATCCCGGAACCCAATCTGACTTCAAATGGAAAATGTTTGGTCCCGATGGGTTCATGGAACTAGTTTTAAATAGCTTTGGAAAATTAAGGCTGTATCACAATGACTCTGAAGGGTCGTCTGGCAACATTACCGAGAATTCTGATATCGGAATAGTAGATGGAGACCGTATCAAGCTCATTGTTGATTATGACATCGATACCGATAAGATGGAGGTCACGTATCAAATCAACGACGACGACCCTGTCGTGTTCCATTCTGGAGGGGGAATTAGCGGACGAGTTGGAGATTTGATCACAAATTTTGTTCAGGTTGAAATGTTCAAATGGAACAATTCAGAAGTTACAAAAGGAGTCGTCGCGGTAAACTACTGGAACCTTGGTGCTATTCAAGAGCCTGAGGCGCCTGCGGGACCTCTAGTTTTATCGATTGGCCCTGACGGTGACGGCCTAGAGTTTACTTGGCGAAGTCAGGAAGGTAAGGTCTACGACTTGGTAAGTTCAACTACTCTGGAAACTTCTCCTGCTATTTGGGCACCTTACAACGATGGAGTTAACTCTTCATACGAGAATATCGCGGCATCTGGATCAGGGACCAACACCTTGAGTAAGGTCGGAATTTTGGGATCACCCCGCTTATTCGCTATTGTAGAGAAAGAATTTCAGCCTCTTCTAATTGAGAATTTTGATTCACTTGGAAATTTAAGTCTGCCCGCAGGATGGGAAGCTTCCGACAATGGAGAAGGGAGCCAATGGCAAGTGGGCACACCAAGCGGAGTTAATACCGAACCTAGCGCTGCGGCATCTGGCGTCACCTGTGCCGGCATTAACATTGGCGGAGATTACACGCCATCAGCAGATGCATCACTGACCACGAGTGTTTTCACAGTGCCCGCTTCAGGAGCAACATTAAGTTACAGCCAATATATCGATACCGATTTCCCTCCCCAAGCTGATGTTGGTTCCATCGTAGTACTCTCAGCTGCTACGAATCTTCCTTTGGTCGATGGAGATGTTGCTCTGAATATAGAAGGAACAAGCCAAGAGTGGACCAAAGAGTCTTTACCTCTTCCAGAGGCCGCAAATGGCCAAGAGGTAAGGCTTCAATTTCGCTTTGTGTCCGACGACGACGCTAACGTCTTTGCAGGTTTTTATGTCGATAATGTGAGCGTCGTTCCAGGGACCTGATAGTTCCCGGAAACAAAAATTAAAGGTGTTAAAATCGCCTTATCGCCTTCTCTAATGGGAGAAAAAAAGTCTATGTACGTATTCAGGCCCGTAATAATTTTTGTGAACCGTTATCTGATTGCCTTAATCTTTTTTCTGCCTGCGGCTTCTCTCTCTAGAGTTAAGGCTCCGAACTTTGTAATTATCTACGCAGACGATCTTGGCTATAGCCAACTCAGTATTCCGATGATGAAGGAGAAGCCGGAATATGCTCATCCGCTCCATCAGACTCCAAATATTGCAAAACTTGCAAAACGCGGGATGCGTTTTTCAAGTGCCTACGCGCCTTCGCCGGTCTGCACACCTTCACGGGCCAGCATTCAATTCGGAATGACCACCGCCCGCGTCGGATGTATTTCAATCCATGATGTTGTGATGAATAAACGACGAATCGATATGGGCAAAAATGTCTCAATCGCTGAGATGATTAAGGCCGCAAATAAGAATCATGTGACTGCTTTTTTTGGAAAAGGATGCACACCCATGGGCTGGTTTAAGGACCACGGCTACGATGTTACCGACTTTAATCATAAACATCCAAACGGAAATGCACACGGTGACTGGTGGGAGCCTCATACTAAAACTCCAATTCCTGATAACGACCCAAAGCGTGTTTTTAGCCTTGCCAAAAGCTCGGTTGATTTTCTGGAACAACGGGCTGAGGACAATAGGCCATTCTTCCTAACAATCTCGCACTACGCAGTTCACGTTCGCAATAGCTCCCTAGAAA
>DIHU01000214.1:0-14099 GCA_002420315.1 Akkermansiaceae bacterium UBA5688 | reverse complement strand
GCATCTCTGATATCAAGGCTGGGGAGAACAATAAACTCCGTTCACTTTGGGAGCAGGCCAACTATGCTGCGATGATGGAAGACATGGATACTTCCATCGGCCTTGTGCTGGACAAGTTGAAGGCTGTAGGGCTTGAGGAAAACACCTACATTATCTTCTCCTCCGACAATGGTGGGGGAAACCAAAATCCGCCTCTTCAGGGCGGTAAAGCCAAAATGTGGGAAGGTGGTTTGCGTGTCCCGATGATTGTTGCCGGACCAGGTATCGAGGCCAATTCGCAATGTGATCATCCGGTTGCGCAGTGGGATTATCTCACCACCATGCACGATCTAGTTGGTAGCGAAGTGCCATTGCCTAAGAATCTCGATGGTATCAGCCTTCGTCCAGTTTTTGAAAAAGGGAACGCCGGTAAACTTGCGAAGCGCGAATCTGGCTTCATCTTTCATTTTCCCGCTTTTTACACCACCCCAATCACGGCCTTCCGCTTAGGTGATTACAAGCTTATGCGCCAACTTAATACAGGCGAAATCAAACTCTTCAATGTCGCTGAAGATATGGGCGAATCAAAGGAACTCTCAAAAAAAATGCCAAAAAAGGTTAAAGAAATGGTGCTGAAATTGGATGGCTACCTCATGAGAGTCGGAGCATGGTCGATAAAAGAAGTTTACGATACACGACAAGAAGAACTGGATGGGTGGATAAGGCAGGATCTGAAGCGAATCACCGAAACTAGAAAGAAACTGACAGAACAAGATTTAAAAATTGAAACTAAGAGTAAGTTGAAAACTGGCATGCAAAAGGCGCTTCAAAATTCGAAAAGGCATCAAAAAGGACTTAAAGAGCTCGAAAGGCAACGAACTTCTTCGGATTGGTTCTAATACGATTCCCATTTTTTCTTTTCAAAATGATATCCAAGTTCGTCCCCTTCCTTTTGTCGTTTATTTTTGTTCTGAAGGTAGCGGCTGACAATCCTCGCCCAGATCTTCCGAATATTGTCTTCATGATGGCTGACGATATGGGCATTGGAGATACCAGTGCCTATCTAGGAAGAAAGGCGTCTCCTCATGCGGGGTTTATAAAAAAAACTCTACGGACCCCAAATTTAGAATCGTTTGCAGAAGAGGCCCTAGTATTCACTAATGCCTACGCACCAGCTTCGATGTGCTCGTCCACTCGTTATTCGTTACTAACTGGTCGGTTTGCCCATCGCTCCTATCTTAAGCAGCAAGGATGGCTGCCACATGGCCCAAATGCCCCTATGATTCAGCGTGAGTTGACGACGCTACCAGAAATGCTGATAAGAAAAGGTTATAGAACAGCTGCGATTGGTAAATATCACGTGGGGATGTCGTTCAGCGATTCTTTCGGCAAGGCTGCTGATGATTTCGATTACCATGATGTCGATTTCACAAAACGAATTCTCGATGGGCCGACCCATCATGGGTTTGAAGAGTTTTTTGGAGTGCCGGGAAATACCGAGGATCCGCTCGATACGGAACCCCGTGTCTTCATTCGTGATGATCATTGGACGTTAAACGATCGTAAAGCCATGAAGTATATTGGTATGAAGAATCGCAAAAATCGGATCCTCGCTGCACCAGATTGGGATTTAGCTAAAATTGGACCAACCTTCCTTGGCGAAGCTCTAGCATTTTTGAAACGGCAGGAATCTCAATCAGAATCACCATTCTTTCTTTACTACGTCCCATGTGCGAACCACTTCCAGCGAAATCCGGGTGGAGATTACGCTGTGCCCGATGTGATTGCTGGAGTGAGAATTAAAGATAAGAGTCGTTACTCGGATAACTCTACTGGTGGTGACCGCGAAGACATGGTTCTTGAGAACGATGTAGCCTTTGGCGCACTTATAAAATCTCTCCGAGAGATGGATGATCCCCGCTGGCCCGGACACAAAATGATCGAAAATACTCTTGTCATTTTCACCAGCGATAATGGTCCAAATGTAGGAGATAATTTGGGCTGGAATCCAGAGAGTGGCGGATTACGAGGCAAGAAAGCTAAGATTTGGGAAGGGGGTATTCGTGTTCCTTTCTTGGTATCTCTGCCGGGGCGGTTTGAGGGTGGAACTGAAATCGACTCAATTTTTTCGCTTACTGACCTCTTTGCCACCCTGGCTAGTTTAACGGGATACGAGTTGATGCCGAGCGAAGCGCAGGATAGCCAGGATTCATTGGTCTACTGGGAAGGTGCCATAAAGACTCCGGATACAAGGCCTCGAGTATTTTTCTGCCATCTTGGACCTCCGTATTCGAATGACGTGCTTGCGATTCGCAAAGGTAATCTCAAAGTAATTGTAGATGGTGGCCTTGTCATGCCATGGGGCAAAGGTGGCCAACTAGGGGCATCAGCCCCAGTTGAAGCCTACAACCTAGAAGCAAATGCCTATGAAAAGCAAAAGAACAAAGGCGGCGAAGATAAGGAGGAATTGGCAAAAGAAACTCTAGCCTTAGCAGAAGAATTACTGAAAATCCACAACCGCGGCCATGCCCGAAAATTGAATCTGAAAGTAGGAAATGACCTAATTTATGATCCGGGATGGCATAATTTACGCAATGATTTGGATGGTGAAATCGGTTTTCAATTTTCGGTAGAAAAAGCTCAGAGTGTGACTCATCTGGGGATGTGGGTCGCTCCGGATTCGGCGCGACCGGCACGAAGGGCACGTGCTGTAGGTAGCGAGTTAGATCGTGACCGGCCAGCAAGAGAGGGAAGAAATACGCTATCGACAAATCATGTTGTGAGACTTGTGACTTTAGAGGGAAAGGAATTGGCCCGTGTTGAAATTGTCCGAGGTGAGAAAAATAAAAATGGAGAATTTCACTATAAGGAGCTTTCGCATTCCGTTAATCTGTTAGTGGGAACAAAGTATTTTCTTCTTCAGTCTACGAAACAATTTGATGGTGATCCATTTCGTGATCCAGCTTCATTTGATGGATTGTCACCGCTCATTCACCCACAATTTTGTATTGAGAGAAGCGTCTTGATTCAATCTGGAGATCTTAAAAAGGCCCGCCTCATTCCCGCCTTCGCAGATTTACATGAAGCCTTCAGTCAGTTTCGCTTACCCGTGGGCCCAAGTTTAAAAGTCAAAAGTCAAAAATAGCCATATGAAACAAGCCCTCTCCTTTCTATGTTTCTCTATCATCTCTGTCTTTGCAGATGAGAAGAAGCCAAACATTATTTTTATTCTGGCCGATGATCTCGGCTGGGCAGAATTAGGTTGCTACGGTAACGACTTCCACGAGACCCCAAACCTTGACCGGCTGGCAAACGAGGGAACACGTTTCATCAATGCTTATGCAGCGGCACCAGTCTGCTCGCCCTATCGCGCAGCATTATTAACGGGACAAGTACCTGCACGAGTTGGGATCACAGACTACCTACGGCCCGATGCTTCAGATGGTCTCTCACTTGATCATCTAACTTTACCAGAGATGCTGGTTGGCGGCGGCTATACTACTGGGATGATTGGTAAGTGGCATCTAACCGGATACCGACATCATGGAGCGAAGATCGAGACTCGCCCTGAGGATCATGGCTTTTCATGGAATATTGGTAGTGAAGTTAAGAGTGTCGGTAACGGTGCTAATACATGGCCTTATGTGTTTCGCACACAGCCAATTCCGTGGATTGACCTGAAGACAAATCGGCTTGGAAAAGAGGAATACCTTACCGACCGACTGAATCTGGAAGCAGTAGATTTCATCGAACGGAATGCGAAGAAAAAGGAGCCATTTTTTCTGTATCTAAGCCACTATGCGCCTCACACAATTTTAAATGGTCGAAAAGATCTTGTCGAAAAATACCGGAAGAAACACCCGCCAGGTAAATCAGGGAGGGAAGACTCCTACATCTCCGAAGACGCGGGTCTAGGAAAAGGCGATCCTGGTAACCACTGGGCGATCGACCATAATCCTCATTTAGCGGCAATGTTAGAATCGATTGATGATGGCGTCGGAAAAATCGCGGCTAAATTAGAGGAGCTAAGAATTGCAGAAAATACGATCCTTATCTTCACCAGCGATAATGGGGGTGAAACTAATGTCACTTCCAATGCTCCTCTCCGTGGTGGTAAGAGCGAGCTCTACGAAGGAGGTATTCGTGTTCCCTTGATTGTTCGTTGGCCGCGTTGTGTTCAGAAGAAGGCAACCTCCACGTTACCAACAATGAATACGGATTTCTACCCGACTTTACTCGAAGCAGCTGGAGTGAAAAAGAGCCCCAAGCAAAAAATCGATGGAATCTCGATTCTCGCAAATTGGAAAGATGTTAAATCAGCACCAAACCGTGAATTTCTCGCCTGGCATTACCCCTTAGATCGGCATCATTTCCTTGGTGGAGTATCAGCCGGTGCCATCCGAGCTGGAGACTGGAAGTTGATAGAGCATTTCGATACCGGTAAATCGCAACTGTATTCGCTCGCTGATGACCCATCAGAGAAGAAGAATCTTGCTTCCGAAAATCCTAGTAAAGTTGCCGAATTAAAGGCCAAATTGAGTTCGTGGCGAAATAAAGTGGGAGCAAAGATGGCGGACACCGCAACCAAGAATTAAGAAAGTCCGATTTCTTCAAAACAAACCCTAATTCCTCATATGGAGCCTATTCCTGCACTGGGCTTTATCAACTATAACGAAAGTTCAGACAAAGCGCTCTTGCTCTTGCTCTTGTAGAAAAGTAACATGCAATTTCAGAAAGTCTCAAATCGCCTGAGTGTATTGATTCCAACGGGTCTTGCGCTACTTAGCTCAGCCTTATTAGGCCAGGGAGCTGATATTTTTTATACCGGCGCAGGCAACAATAATCGGTGGGATTACGCGGCCAACTGGAATGGTGGAACGATTCCCAATGATTCAAGAACTGGAGCCGCATTCAATCGAGAGGGAACCCAAGTCGTCCTCGATTCTTCCACTTCCGCACTCTGCAGGGGGTTCATGCTTGGTATGTATGGCAAAACTAATTCTGCTACCGTCAAAGGAGGTCTGCTTGAATGTACTTGGTTAGATGTCGGGCGTTGTGATCAAAATGGCGGTAATGGAACACTCACTATTTCAGGCGGGGAAATCAAGATTGCTAATTATCTGAACATTCCTACCCAATTTGCGACACAAGTTGACCCTAACAAAATCGGCTACGGCCGCGTGGACTTATTGAACGGTATTCTCAGCGCCACGACTTTGCATATCGGAAATGGCCAGACTGGATCTAATGGGGGATTGGGAATCCTGCATATAACGGATGGTACTCTCATTCTCAACGGTGATCGAACAAGCCAAATTCAAGACTATGTCGCCGATGAAAAAATCACCACCACGGAGCCCAACACCATTCAGGTTGATTTTAATACCTCCAATCAAGGTAAGACAACAATCACTGCTGGAATTATCGACAATAGCTACAGGGGGTTTGCAGGTCAACCGTATCCTCCAAATGGACTAGAATCTTGTGATACTGTCGCCGCTATTTCCTGGAAATCCGCAGAAGGAGCAGAGAGGCAGCAAATCTATTTTGGCACCAGTTCCAATCCACCACTCGTTGCTAATGTCAGTGGAAATAGAACTGAGTATGAGCTGCCAACACTAAATCCTGAGACCACTTATTATTGGAGGGTTGATACTACGAAAGGAGAATTCACAAATCGCGGACCAATTTGGTCATTTTTTCAAAGGCCCACAAACGTATGCCCAAATATTGCTCCGCCATGGAATGACTATTGCGTTTTTCTACAGCAAGAAATCCAAGGAAAAAAGCATGGCTTTCTTGCCGGGAACAAAACTAATTATATTGGTGGATTTATGCCATCTTGGCGACAGCAAGAAGATGAAACGATAGGATTTACACACCCTTTTCACAACGACCTAAGAAGCCGAGGCTTCGGTATGGTTAATGATGAGAAGACTGGCTATGGACACGACTTAACGGGTTGGGAATTCTACAAATCCACCAAGGTTGCATACGGCACTGTTATTATCAATGGGCAACGCTACGAGAGTCCCGTTCCCATAGCGATGTATTGGAGGCCAGATCGTATGATCTGTGAATACCTCGTTGGCGGAGTCACTATCCGTGAAGAAAAATTTATCGCACTCAATGATACAGCCTGTTCCATTATAACATCGGCCTCTCCTATCACTCTTGAGTTCGCTGGTCAGAGTTTTTATGACCCTAGAGCAACAGTGAGCACTACGGCTACTTGCACCTTTGATAGCACGAACAATCTTGTTCACCTTGTCGAAGGCGGGATAAATCTAGTGAAGCCATACCAACAGGAAGTCAAACAGGGCGTCATGATGTATGATGGCATGAGCACTATTTTATCAGCGTCGAAAACACTGGAAAACTACACGAACACTACCGAGGCTACAGGTCAGCAAAAATACAGCTTTACATTACCTTGCGACTCCAACGGGCTATCACTCGTATGGGCAATGAACGATGATAAAGCTATCGCGATTACTCAGGCGCAGAGCGTGTTGGCCGACTCTAATGCAGCACTAGAGGAAAAAACAGATCACATGAATGATCTGCTCAATAATCAAATTCCATACTTCCGTTGCTCAGACGACGAGATCGTTCAAGTCTATTACTTTCTTTGGGCAATCTACATGATGTATTACATCGATGTCGATGAAGGGTTCGAGCGATATTCGCATACCCAAACTGCGGTAAACAACTTTCTCGGGATGCATCGTTACGATGCAAACATCCAAATTCCAGTAGGCTCGTGGATCGCAGATAAGGAATCCTATGCCAATGGTAATGTTTTACTTTGGAAAGAGATGCTACCATTTGCTGATTTAACCACTGGCCGGATCCCCGCCGATAATATTGGAAAAACGTGGTATTCAGGTTTGTCAGGTGGCGTCACTGGCCACGTAAATGGCGCCTGGAAGATTTATGAGCACTCGCGCGATAAAGCATTCCTCGGGAACGCTTACGATTTTTACAGAGCTCTCATGTGGAATAGCATCCCTGGTTTTTGGGGGCACCAATATGAAGCAGCAGATATCCTTAGTAAAATGGCGCTGGAACTCGGGTATCACCAACAGGAAGCCGATCATTGGCAAAATATTGTAAACGTCACTAATTATCAAAATTGGTTCGACTCCTTGTGGCAAAAGAATGGCGTCAAAGACTACTTCGGTGCAGGTGATCCTAACAAACTTAGCTGGACTACTTTCGCTTACTTGAACCTCAAAGATTTTCCTGAAGATCTCGCCCGGGATATGGTCGAAACATGGGCCTTGGATGATGTGACCGGATTTAATCGCCAAGGACAAATAGGCACCAATGATTTAGTCTCGTGGCAAGAGCTTATTGATAATGGTGGTAACACAAACTTTATGATCACACCGGACACCAATTTTTTCGCTCTTAAAGGGATCTATCGTTCTGGGGTCTATGACCACGCAAATAGGCTTACTCTAGCACACCTAAAAAACTACCATATGAAATGGGGGATTCCTTGCGCGCCCGAGGCAGTCAGGGCTGATTACGGATTTCATGGCGATCAATACTCCAATTTTAACGCCGGGAAGATCCTTCTCATTCTCGAGGATATTTGTGGGCTTTCATACTCATTAGTAGAAAACTCTTTCACAATAGCTGACCATATGCCCCAAGAATGGACTTTTATGGAAACATACGTTCCAATAATAAACGGAGGTCAAAATTATTGGACACGTTTCAAAATCAAACGCAACGAAGTAGGCGGGATTATTTACAAAGACCTTGAAGTTGAAAATAATAGGCTGCTCAATTTGAATATTGAACCTTGGCTTGAGGATATTTCGGTCCTTGAAGCTCCTCCAAATTACAACTCTACGACTAGCTCTAGTCAAATTACCTATCAATTTCAAAATGAAGTTGACTTCTCCTTGAGCCTTAAGTTAGCCGATCCCGATCAGATCGATATCTTGGATCTTAGCTTTACCGTCTCTCCGCTTCTACACGATAAGCAAGATAAGGTATGCATTCGATTTGGGATCGGTAATCTCTCCACTTCTTTTTCAACAATTCTCCTTGAACGATCAAGTAGCTTGCAAGCGAATGATTTTAATGAGGTTTATCGATATGAAATCGACAGTAAGGCTGAAATTCTTGGGGCAAACATTCAATCGAACATATTGCCTAATTACTTTACGATATTTGACCAGTTGCCTCCTGAAGAAAGAGCTTTTTATCGAGTTCGCATGCTTGAGTGAGATCGCGCAATGATGTTGGTTTATTTCTACAAAAACTGGCTCAAAATCTTGGGGGCTAGGGCTTGCCTACAAGAAACTTAATGTTTCAATTGGGGCTGGGAGATGATTAGTGATTTGGACCAGTTTTGCGCCCAGTATGGCTGCACTCCGAGTTTGAGAATTGAAGCGCCTGGGCGTGTCAATTTGATTGGAGAACACATTGACTATATTGGCGGTTGCGTCATGCCGGTTGCCATCGAACCTAAAATTACGCTCTTGGTCGCGCCAGAATCTAATGGAGGTAAAATTGAGCTTTGGTCCGCGGAGCAAGAGGATACCAAATACAAAATTTCACCGAAAGATTTTACTCCGAAGACTATTCCTGAGGAGCATTGGTTAAATTATGCAATCGGCGTCATGGGTGCATACGCCGAGCAAGGGGTTATGACTCCGGGATGTCGTGTTGGCATTTTTTCTACCCTGCCGGCTGGTGCCGGATTAAGTAGCAGCGCAGCTCTAGAAACAGCGTTCGCATTACTGATTGAAGAACTTAGCGGTCAATCCTGTTCTATCTTAGAACGAGCGTTACGCTGTCAGAGAGCCGAACATGAATGGGTTGGGGTTCCTTGTGGAATTATGGATCAACTTTCAGTTGGCGCTGGGCTTAAAAATCACGCTTTGCTGATTGATTGCCAAGAGCAAAGTATCAAGCCGGTTCGACTACCAAAAGAGCTCAACCTTGTGGTGGCAGACAGCGGTGTAAAGCATGCCTTGGCCGATGGAGAGTATCGCGAAAGGCGTCAAGCTTGCGAAGCAGCTTTGGAAATATTGCATGAAAATTCTTGGCGAAACATTTCACTTGAATCTGTCCTTAAAAATCAAGATGCGCTGGGAGATCGGCTTTTTAAGAGAGCCCGACATGCAGTGACTGAAATGCAACGGGTAAATGAGTTCTCAGATGCCTTAATAAATAATCAAATTCCAAAGATGGCTCAATTGATGCAAGATAGCCATAATTCACTTCGTGATGATTTCGAAGTTTCCTGTCCAGAGCTTGATGTCCTTGTGGATGCCGGATTCGCCTTTGGCGTGGAAAAGGGACATGCTGGTTCTCGTATGACTGGGGCTGGTTTTGGTGGTTCTACAATTCATCTCGTTCACGAGTCTATTGCTTCCAGTTTTATTGAACATCTGCGCTCGCGATACCAAAAAGCGTTTGGACGTGAATTAAACTGTTTCATTACTCAAGCTTCAGATGGTGCTCGCCTTCAACCCTTAAACACCTTGAAGCCTGCTCTATAAATTTATACAGGTCTGTTTTGTCTTTCTCAGGCTTACTGATGGCCTTTTATTCTGAAATTGTGAAAAAGATTCCGATGCTAGAAAGCTCTGCTTACGATATACTGCCAGAGTAGCAGGATTTGAGTATCAACATCGTCCCGCACTTTGTCTTGAAAGAGAAAATCGGCCAGATGCCCTCAACAATCCAGCTGCCCCAAGTGCACTCCTTTCTCTGGGCGATACATGTCGGCACATAATGATCCATCGTTTCTCTGCGAAGTAGCTTTTCACGAGTGGGAAGGAGGAGCTGCCTGCATCCGAAGCTGTCTCGGTGTGATCCCCCGTGCTTTTTTTAGAATATAACCAAGGTATTCATGATGTCTAAATCCGCAGCGTTCAGCAATGTCAGCGAATGTTAGATTTGTGGACTGAATCAGCCTCTCCGCTCTCCGCAATCGCATCTCGGCAAGAAAAGCGTGGAGACTCACACCAACTTCGTCGCGAAAGCGAACCTGTAACCGGGTTCTGGATAATCCAACCGCCTTTGCAACATCCTCGTTGGTGATAGGCTCAGAAAGATGCTCCCGAATAAACTGGATCGCATTTCTTACCTCGGGATCTGATATACTACGGCTGTCAGAAGATTCCCGCACAACAATTTGATTGGGCGGTATCAGAATTCTTTCCGATGGAGTTGGTTCACCATTGATGATTTTGTTAAGGAGGTTGGCAGCTTCGAATCCCACGCGCCGGTGTCCTCCTCGAACACTCGAAAGATTTGGGGTCGAAATTTCACAAAGCGCGAGATCATTGTCGACTCCGACCACCGCTAGCTGTTCGGGGACTATGATTTCTGCAGCTCGACAAGCTTCAAGAAGAGTCAGGCCACATTGGTCACTACATACCATGACCGCGCAAGGTTTTGGGAGCTCAAGAAGCCATTGCTTGAGTTTTGAAAAGTGAGCGGAATCACCCTCCGAAATACCACGAAGTGAATTAATCCAAGCAAAAGATTCTCCGCTTTCACTAACCTTACGAAAGGCCTCGCCTCTCCGCTGTGACCAGCTTTCTCCCTCGATACCATAAAAGGCAAAATGGCGAAAATCTCGGTCAATAAAGTGTTGCCCAATTTGCTGGGAAATTTGCTCATCATCCACTCGGATCAAAGGTAAATTATGAGGTGGAACTCCGAGAACATCAACAACTGGAACGTTCAAATCTTTAAGGGATTGCAACATATTATCACTCTGTATTCGAGCGATCACGCCATCCCCCTCCCATGTTTCAAGCCAATCAGGGACTTGATCGACAAGCCCTCGAGCTGCATGAAAAATCTCCCAGTTATCGTGATTGCGAGCAAATTCAGCGATTCCTCTAAGGATTTCCCTTCCTGAACCAAGAGAGGTTTCCACAAGGAGTGCTATGCGCTTTCTTTTCAATTTCACTGGTTGTAATCCCGGGTTTTATGGAGAACAGGAGGTGAGCTTTGTATTAACTAGAATCTTTCCGTGGGAAAATTAGCGACCTCTTAGGAAAGGAGGAAAATCTCCTTGCTAGGTTCAACTAGACAAAGATTCACTAAATTTTTTTCATTAGGGAAGTTGAACCTTTAGAGCCTGGGTCAATTCTTTCCCCTCAGCAGCCCGCTCTCCATCAACCCAAACAATAAGCTTACTCTGATTTCCAGGCTTACGTTTGTCCCAGTCTTTCTTCCAAATGATTTCAATATTATGATCGTGGTAGCGCAAATCTCCAAGATAGAAGTAATCCCAAGCCTTTTCTGGAAGAAGTGGATGAATTGTAAATTGCTTTTCATGATCCGATTGAAACCCGAGAAGGTCTTCAATAAGCATATCAGGAAAGGTAGAATGAAAATAATCCTGTACATCGCCGAAACCTTTTCCCATAGCGGGAAGACTTTGGACGACGTCGCCACCACCAGGCATGCGGTATCCCCCGGTTCTAGGTAGATACCATTCGCCAATCGTGCGCCTACGTCCATGAAGTTCCACATATTGGTCCATGTGATAGTAGAGTAATTCTCGATCCGCTTTGGTAATTTTGCCGCGGCGCCCTTTGTAATTTCGCAGATAGTTGGCGTAAGCTTTGTAGACAATCGAGTTCTGGAAGGGCCATCCACGACCATTCCACCCGTAGGACATCTCATTGAAAAAGTCGTGACGATATTCGGCCGTCGACATCCCAAAAGGTTGCTTGAAACCCATCTCGTCATCTAACTGTTTCCAAGCAATATCAAATTTAGATTCTTCCTCGGGGAGCATATTGAAATACCAGGGTGTATAACCCACCGTTTCCCTTATCAGTCCCAATGGATCACCAACATCTCCCGTGTAGAGATTGTCGCCAGAAAGCCTCGAGTAGAAAAAGGGATCACTAATGCTGCCTCGTTTTTCATAATAGGAATGATTTTCCTTTTTCGCAGGCTTGTGCCAGAGAGCGGTAACCACCTGCTTCTGTATTTTTTCTGCTCTCTGGGTGTATTCTCTAGCTTTGGAATTATTGCCTTGGAGTGAATATAAATTTCCGAGCGACTGATAGTTTCCAAACATATAGCAATTAAGGGAGGGCCGAACGGTGAAGCAGTTGGGATAGCTATTAGGAGTCTTTTTCTTACGCTCTCCGTCCTTGTCGATATACCAATCGTGATTTCCGCCAAAGGGCTGAGGAACAGTATCGTAGTTTTCAAGGCTAAATGGCTGGGGGTAAACTAGGGGCTCGCTTTTCATCCCCTCGGCAAAGGCCAGTTGCCATCCTTTTCCATCAGTAAAATAGCGACGCCAACGTTCTTGATTTTTGTATGGGTCTTCCTGATTGATCTCGGCAGTGTAGGCTGAGAACGCACCTTCAGAAGCAATTAGACCCAAAGTAGTAGAGATGGTGAACTCGTTGGCATCATACATATCGAGGCACTTATAGAGTCCATCCGTAATTTTTCCTGGAGCCTTTACCTTAAAAATTGTGTCCCAGACTTGTTGGTGTTTTTCCATGGCTGGTAGGAGTCGGTCTCGCCATTGGGCATCTGGGTGGACCTTCAGCATGGCTTCGGAGGCATCCACCATCCAACTTGTGTAGTGATGGCTTTGGGGTCTTGGCAGAGTGCCTAACCAGCAATTATTCTGGTGTTGCATTTTGTGAGAGGGTGGCCCTGCGAGCCAGTATTCGGCATAAGATTTGAGATACTTTGGATCACGCATCCACCGGAGATCATAGAACTGATGACCAGCTGGAGCCGGAATCGCTCCACTGTTGGCTGCCCAGCCCGGGAAACCTGGAAATTCGGTAAAGACGTAGAATTTTTTCCCATCTTCTTCCCACTCTTTAAGATGTTTGGAAATCATCCACCAACGGTAATTAAAGACCTCAGTGAAATCCTCGTTTGGACAAAGAAATTTTGGGACATTTCTCTCCAGAAACGCTCCATTATTTTCCTTATTAAGCCAGCCATCAAATTCAGGCCGATTTCCATTTAGATGAGAATATCCGTTGAATTCATCAACATCGAGAGCAAGAGTCTTACTGGCTTTCGTCCGGATTCGTTTAAGTTCTCTATCAGGGTTAGTGAAAATTTCCTCCGCTTTGGATGGGGACATCTGATTGATACGGCAGCCAAGTATTCCCGCCGAGAGTCCGTCGTTTAATTGAACCTCAATCTTAAGTTTTTTGGTATTTACTGCTTTGGTAAGCCGCGCGAGGTTGTATTGATCTCGTTCAATCCCCAAATTTGTTTCTTTGATTTTGGCTGCCTGCCACTGGCCATCTTGCCAAAAAGAGATTTTCCAAGCGCGAGGAAGAATCTCTTTGATTTCATTGCGGAAAGAAGCCGCCGCTTGAGCTTCGTCGAACCAATAAATCGAGATATTTTCAATTCGTTTTATTTTGGAGAATTCGTATTGAACCCATTCAAGACTCCCCTTTTTAGGGTGAAAACTGAGTCTGGAAATACCGTAATCTGATGACGAGGATGGTTCGTCCACATCAAGAAGCGATTCAACTGACGCTTCATTGACGGAAGAAGTAATTATTACTTCTTTAGGTCTATCTGTCGCAGAGACATCAAAGGACAGACTACCTGAGAGAAAGATAGACAGAAAGTAAGGGAGTCTTTTTAGAGAAGATTCAATCATGATTTCGTAATGAGGGACTGCGTTTGGCTGCATACCAAGTCACTGGAACTGCATCTACCTAAACATGTTTGAAACGGATCTTCTTTCTAATCTGTAGGATTTAGATATTCTAAGATTCTAGATTTGAAGGAACATTTTAAATGCAATTTTAAGCAAATTTATCCTTTCCTATTCATATTTAGACTCTTCAGTGAAACAACGAATCAATCAGCGCACGAGCACGACCGCTTGAGATTACGGGCCAAGTTTTGTAGAAATCGAACCGGGTTCAATTATTGTTTTTTAGGCTATATTTATCGCAAATCTAATGATGGCGAGAAGGCTGTAGGCACCACTAACCCAAAGACCTCAGGAAACACGAACCGTTCAGTCTTGATTTTTTGATTTCCCTATCCACGGTCACGGCATGTCCTACGATCTTGTCGTTATCGGTGGTGGCCCAGGCGGATATGTCGCGGCCATCCGGGCCGGT
>DIHU01000072.1 GCA_002420315.1 Akkermansiaceae bacterium UBA5688 | reverse complement strand
GGAAACCACGAAAATCGCAAATAACATTATGCAGTCAAAAAAACTGACCGGGTTTTCTATTGTCTGTATGAACCCACTATTCGAAACGAAACCTGGCGAAAACGCCCTCTAGAAAGAAAGCCCAATTTATGGATGCCTCGCTTCTTTCTATCGCTAAAGATTCGAGGCAAAACCCCTTCACTAGTTCACCACCGCAACACACCAGAACTAGTACTAAAGGCATCGGTTTCCATGCCCATTTCCTGAAGCATTCGGACGAAAAGATTACCAAGAGGAGTATTGTCGTTGCGATTGTGCGTGACGTAGCCGCTATGCTTCAGCCCTCCTCCTGCTAGGATGATCGGGTTGTTGCGAGGATCATGGGCAGCGGCATTTCCAAGATTACTTCCAAGAAGCGTCAGGGTCTGATCAAGAAGATTGGCGCCTGCCTCCTGATGCTCTTTCATGCGGTGGAGCAAATTGCCAAAACATCCCATAATCGCGCTCTCTATTTTGAAAAGCTGCGCGATTTTCTTTGGATCACGCCCATGATGAGAAAGGTTGTGGTGTTCCGCGGCCACTCCGTTAATGAGGGGAATCCCATGATTATTTTGGATCACAATGCTGATCACGCGAGATGAGTCGGTTTGAATAATCAGAGGAACGAGTTGGAACAGCAATTCGATGCGCCCGACAAGATCCGCTTTGTCGGCAATGTCTTCAGGAACCGGACTTTTGACACTTGGCTTTGGCCGATCCATCCACGCTCCGGCCTCCGCCAAATTGCGTTCGGCTTCGCGAACCGCTTCAAAGTATGCTTCGAGTCGTTCCTGATCACTGGATGAGGATTTGCGAAGAATACGACTACGTTGATCCCCGAGTGAATCAAGAATGCTGCGACCGTCTCTCAGTTTTTCTTTCTCCCGGGCCACTTGATGCGGCTTCCCCTGCAAAAACAATTTCGAGAAGATTTCGGAAGGCCGGTCCATCGCGGGAATCATGACTCCGTTCTCGGTGTAGGACTGGCTCATCGCTCCATCACTACTCAGAGACAAAGAAGGAAAGCGAGTGGTGTATCCCAGCTTGCCCGACGCGTATTGATCAACAGACATCGAGTTCTGGAACCCATCCCGTCCGGGATTGCGCGCCGCACTCAGCCAGGTCATCTCACATTGGTGCTCTCCCCCTTGATCTGGATGGGATAAGCCGGAAAAGACCGTCAGATCGTCACGATGTTCCTTGAGCAGGGAAAGATAGTCGGAAGCCTCGTAATTTACTCCTGGATTCGCGGGATAAAAAGCAGGTGGATAAAAGCCCAAGGTGTTGCAAATAAACAAGGCCCTCTTCGGTGGTGCCTCAGCGGATTTTCCAAAGACCTCCAGCCAAGGAATTGCCAACGAGACACCAGAGTTCCGGAGGAATGTTCTGCGATTAAGATTACGTGTATTCATGGCTTTATCACTTGTTCCGAAACATCTTACTTTGCACCACGGCATGAATCATTCCGCGGATCGGATATCCCTCGCGCCCTGCCTGCTCGAGAAGCCGGTCGCGCTCTTTACGATCCGCAAATTCTACTTCCGCCCCTGTGGAGTAGGCGATCAACTGATTGAGGAAATGACGAGCAAGCTGATCTTCCTTTGGCTTCATCAGCCGTTTGAAATCCCGGATCCCGGCAAAGGGTTCGCCTTCACTTGTTTCCCCGGAGGCATCAACTGGGAGTCCTAAGCGGTATTCGCGAACCGGGCGCCCAAAGAGTTTCGTCAAAGGCCGGTCGCCCTGCCCTGTCGATCGATATCGACTTCGGAATCCGCCGATGGGATCAAAGCTCTCCAGTGCAAATCCCGGCGGGTCAATTTCGCGGTGACAACGGTTACAGCTTTCCATTTCCCGATGAGCAGCTAGCTCCTCACGAATCGTGGTGGCTCCGCGCGTGTCCGGTTCGACCGCTCCGACTCCCGGAGGTGGTGGACTGGGCGGGGTGCCGAGCAGGTTTGTGAGGACAAAGCTCCCCCGCGGCACGGGTGAAGTGTTTGTGCCGTTGGCAGTGACTTTCAAGATACTCGCCTGGGTCAGAAGACCACCCCGGGGGCTCTCCGCGGGCAAAGTCACTTTCCTAAAATCCAGTCCCTGGACGCCAGGAATTCCGTAATGCTCGGCGAGCCGACGATTCAAAAAAGTGAAATCCGAATCGATGAACTCCCGCACGCCAAGATCACTTTGTATCATCTTGGAGAAAAAGCGCCTGGTCTCCTCCAACATGGCCTGCCTGAGAACATCATCATACTCGGGATAGAGTTTCTCATCTGGAGTCGTGGCATCGATGTCTTTCAGCTCGAGCCATTGATCGAGGAAGTCTTCGACAAAGCGCTGCGCCTTCTCGTCCGCGAGCATCCGATTGACTTCGTTAGTGAGAACCGCCCGATCATTCAGTCGGCCTCCGGCAGCGAGAAACAAGAGTTGATCATCAGGCAGACTCTTCCAGAGAAGATATGAAAGCCTCGTCGCAAGGGCATAATCGTCAAGTGGGCCGGGTGCGGCCTCGTGATAGAGAAACTCAGGCGAACTCAACAGGGCACGAAGGACGACTCGAAGCCCTTCCTCAAAACCACGACCGCTCTCAAGGACCGGTTTTGCAAGCGCCGCCCAAGTTTTGGGCTCAGTATCCCGGAGTGGACGTCGTAAGGCACGTGGTCCAATCCGGCTCACTATCTCTTTAATTTGCTCCATCGGGCTTTTCCCGAGAACGATGGCGTAATTGCCTTTCGGACCGGCTCGAAACTCAACGTCACCGAGCAGCTTCCGAGTGCGTTCGGGAGGCCATTGCTCTTCGACAGGTCCCTCCAAAGTCAGACGGCGAATCGCGACTCCTTCGCCACGATAATCTCTAGCTCCGACCGCCAACACCTTTCGACCATTTGGGTCGCAGTCGTGATCAGCAGGTGCCAGGTAGAAGTAATCGCCCGGAGTAAAGTAGTGTTCAACTTCGACCTGCCTTGGTTTCCCCGGATTGAGTTGCCAGCTGCCAATCAACTCACGAACCCCGCCCAGATCGTTCCCCCGGTAAATGCAAAAGGTGACAGGAGTCCTTGCTTGAAAAGCATGCGCTTCTGCCTTGATGTGATACCGCCCCGGCACCTTGAAGCGGATGCCCATATTGTTGCTCTGAGTGGTGTGCGGGCGGTCGTCAAAAATCACGAGTGCGTCCTTTTTTCGCTTCACAGTATTGCCGCCGCGTCGCAGCTCCCTTTTAAACCACATCTGGAGATAAGGATGATTAGGGTAATCGATCAGGCGTGGTTTGTGATCAGGTCTCGGTCGTAGTTCGATGGTCTCGTCGATCGCTTGGTCTGCCGCCGCAAGATAGCTGCGGATGTGAACCGTGGAAATACCTTGATCCGCAGCAATCGTGTCGAAGGTGGAGGTCGTGCTTTCCGGCGGTAGCTTCGAAGCAAAATCGCCACTAATACCGAGGAGATCGTGCAAGGTATACTCGTACTCGGTCCGTGTCAGACGCCGAACCGGAGCTCGTCCTTCCTTTATCAGCTTCGCCAGACTTGCATCGCGAAGGTGTTTGTGAAGCGTTGCCAGCGCCTTGTTCTTAATTACACGATCTGGACGTTTTTTCTTCTTGGGCGGCATCTCGCCACTGTCGACTTGGTCAAAAATTTTCACCCATTGCCGAAAGGTGTTGGGATCCGATAGGTCATGCCCGAGCTTTTCCAGATTGAGCGGCGTATCGGTATTCGCATCATGGCAATCGATGCAGGAAGCTTCCACCAAGGGAGCCCATGCCCCCTTGAAAGCCTGTCCATAAATTGGCAGGGCAAAAAATAGAAGCGCGATGGTTAAAAATTGATTCATTTTGAGGGCCAGTCCGGCGCATCGGTCATGACGTCCTTGTAGAGCGTCAGCAGCTTATTCTTTAGACGATTGGTAACTCCCGGGCGCTGCTTTGAAATATCCTTTTTTTGAAACGGATCAGCCTTTAAGTCGTAAAGTGCGAATCGACTGAAACCACCTTTTTTGATGATTGGGATCCACGCTTCCTGGAAGGTTCTTAAACGAACGAACTCGTTCTTCAGTCGCTTGTATTCGGGGCTGGTGAAGGTTGTGTTGCTGACGCGGGAAGCTAGATTGGGCATCGATGGATCAATGTCCGCCAACTTGGCCATCTCCTGCAACAACTCGTTTTTCCTGACCTGATTCGCAGGCAATTTGTAACCACGGTAACCCATCAACGTGTAATTTCCTTCCCGCAGGGTGGCCAGATGGCCCGATGAGGGGGCAAGCCACAACATGGGTTGCGAGCGCTTAAACGTCCCTTTCTCAATCAGCAAAGGTGACAGGTCGGAGCCATCGAGGTGCACGCCTTTAGGTTTATCAATGCCAGCTAAGCCGCAGATGGTAGGCAACAGATCAACCGCTCCCGATGGCGTGCTTTCAATCCGGCCGCCGCGAACGCCATCGGGCCAGAAGAAAATGCCGGGCGAACGCAAACCGCCTTGNNAAGGTTGTGTTGCTGACGCGGGAACCCAGTTCGGGCGTCGACGGATCGATACCCGCCAACCTGGCCATCTCCTGCGTCAATTCGTTTTTCCTGACCTGATTTTCAGGCAATTTGTAACTACGGTAGCCCATCAGCGTGTAATTGCCTTCCCGTAGGGTGGCTAGATGGCGTGATGAGGGGGCAAGCCAGAACATGGGTTGAGAGCGCGTAAACGTTCCTCTCTCAATCAGTAAAGGTGACAGGTCGGAGCCATCG
>DIHU01000168.1 GCA_002420315.1 Akkermansiaceae bacterium UBA5688 | reverse complement strand
GGCTTAAGACCTCCAAGAATCGCGGATTGAAGTCCCTTCACGCCGGACCCAGCAACCCAGGGCCAGCTTTTACCACCCTCGTGAAAAAGCGAATGATGGTAGAATGTTTCTAATTCGGCCAACGGTGGGACGGTCACAAAGTCAATTTCCGGAGAAGGCCCTCCCACTTCCGGTTGGTCCAGCCATATCGTACCATCTTCAGTAACGCGGTCACCCGGCGCTCCTAGGTTGATCCCAATCACTTGGATTTTCCCGCGCGTCTTCTCGATTGGTAATTCTCCCCACGAAGCCCACTGCTCGAATTCGGGCGGCATACTCACTAAAGCCACCGCCATCGGCAGGGGGTAACTGCAAGTGCACCCTTCGTAAAAGTAAGGCAGGTTCAACAATCCATTTGCTGGGATAATGCTGTTCGTACAACCAGACCGGGGACCGCTAATGTTGATAGTGCCACTTTCAATCTGCTTATCGTAAAATGCCGGGGTTCCTGATCGCATGGTGTAGAGCAGCCCGTAGTCCACCCCTCCGTCACATCCATAGCTTTTTGGGAAAACGCGGGGCTCAGATTCCAGAGTCATTGGATTCGTGCGTGTTCCAGCTTGCGGAGCTTTTGGTTTCCAATCGTCCTTTTGTCTGGGTGGGCGATACTGGCTTGGCTGGACTGTCTCGAGGTCAATATTTGAAAATGATTTTCGCAATGAAGGAGCTTCGTTATCACTCAGGATCCTCCCCGTGTAGACATCAGAAAAAACGGGTGCTAGCAAACGGTAATCAACCTTGCCAGTGCGGGTTGTCTCATCAGTCCAGTCCTTTGGAGTTGAGATCATCACACCGTCGATAAATTTCGGTTGCGGCGAACGCTTAAAATGGCTCAGGGAGTCGTCGAACCACAAGACCCCGAGAGGGCCACGCACTCTCTTATCCCAACTTTCTTCCCAATTTCCTTCATAGTTGGCTGAGCCAGAGAGCGCTCCTTCACGCGTTATTATATTCCAGCCAGATTCGGTCTGGAATTTCTTAGCACCCTCAAGATCAAGGTCATCTGGCAGCTCTTGATTCAATCGTGCCATCAGCTTGCCTCCAAATGGACGGAGGGATTCAAACACTCGCTTCAATTGGGTAGGTTCAAAACTAGTCGAATTACCAATTAAGATTAACTCGGCAAAATAAGGTGGTAGAATGACAGTAGTCGGATCATCCTCGACAATTGAGAGTTGCTCACCCGTTGCAGCACTTGTCCATCGGCCGTCCCGCAGCTCTCTGACTTTCTCAGGCCGCGGATCGACTACGATCACTCGGAAGTTAGTCTCTGACAGGAGAGATCCAATAAGCTCCAAATCATCCCCGGCGCCTAATAGCAGCGCGTAGCCGTGGGTCTGGTCCAACTTCGCAAAAGGGCTCTGCTTCTGAATTTTAGCAAGGCTAACCTTTGGAATCTTATGCTTGATCGGCTGATTCGAACCGGTTCCAAAACAGCTGATTTTTCCTGCCTTGGTTACTACAAAAAGTTTTCCGTCCGCCGCCAACATAGAGTGAATTAATCCTCCTTCTACTTCGAGAAATCCTTCGCCGAAATGCATCTCACGTCCCGCCACCGTAATTTTGTTCCGGACTCCTTTCTCTCCCTTGAAGTGCGGCTTATCTTCGTGAACCCGGTAGTTGACTTCATTGTCGAATAACAAACCACGCCGCTTCAACTTCTGTCGCTCAAGCTCAGATGGAGTTGACGCGAACCATCCGCCGGGAAGCCGGCCTGGAGCCGGAAGTTCAAAGGACTTCAGCTCTCCGGTTTGCAAATCAAACTTGGCCGGATAAGCCTGACTGCTCGGGACGATCAATTGCTTAGCTTCGTCGTCGATCAAAAGATATCCTTGGGGGGCTAATCCTCCGAATGCCCTAGCATTATGAGGGTGGACTCCATAACGGTAAGACGATCGATCGTTTCGCCAAATCGTTTCGCCCGTTAAGGCATCGACACAGAAAACAAAAGTTCCTTCAAGTGGCCAAACCCCCGCAGCGAAATAAACACGGCCTTCGTCTAGAACCGGACCTCCCCGGATCGGCCACACCGAAATCATGCGCTCGTTCCCAATGACTTTCCGATTTGACGGTACTGCTCGTTTTTTCCAAATCAGCGCCCCATTTGAGCCACTGACGCAATAAAGACAGCCATCGTCGGATCCAAAAATGATTCTTCCTTCGCTACCAACAGGAGCAAACCTAACCGGGCCATCGGTAAAAAACTTCCAGACCTCCTCGCCTGTTTCGGTGTCAAAAGCTGTTACGCTATCGTCTCGTGAGGATCCTACGACAAGTCTTTTCCCAAGCACAATCGGCTCATAACCTGCGTCGAATTGCAAGCGATTATCATGATAGGCTGGTTTCAAAGGAGGCAATCTACGTGACCATTGAAGGCTCAAATTTTCGGCCAATACTTCGGCCGATTGAGCTGTCCGCCCGGTATCATTTCTCCACATTGGCCAGTCTGCCCCAAGAGCCAAGCCAGAGAAAATTAAAACCATAATTGTCCTCTTTAAAAATGCCTTAATCATCATAAAAAACACCATCTCTGACTATATATTACTAATATCGTTTGTTCCTCAGAATCAGGACACTCCCGAACACTAACATTAAAAGTATCACCCCACCGACCATTATCCACGGGCGGCTTATCAAATCCGAGGAAACGGATCCGGTAGTCTCTGTGACCTCCTCTCCGTCGGCAGCTTTACCCGTTAAAGCCCCAATCCCTAGCAGAGGGGGAAGTGACTTTTCAACCACCACCTCATTCCCCGCAATCGCGGCTTCCCAGTTCGCTGAGATCAAGAGATCGACTCCAGGGTTTTGATTCTTGATTTCACACGAACACGCTCCACAAAAATACGAAGAATGCTCGAAGATGTTGGCGCGATTGATTCCACGGGCAATAAGTGGTTCTAAAGCACGGCCCCGCCCAAATACCGGGAACACCATCGGTTCATTCCGAAACTCTCCAAGATCTGACTCCATGTGTAACAACATCGCCCGGAAAATCGACTCCCCTGGATTGCTCCTTGCAATCCGTATAAGAGAAAATTGTATTTTTAGTGGGATTGACGAACGTAACGTAGCGTTCAAATCGCGCTCGTTCCCTGCCGAAACCTTGCGTGCCTCCGCGACTGTCAACACCCCATCGGGAATCTTCAATTCAGCCTCAGCTTTCGCAATAGCCCTTTCGATCTCTATCATTGCGCGGTCATCTTTTTCTTTATTACCTGATTCAATCAGGACCCAGACCGCTGATTCTCCGCTGAGAAGCCGACTCACCACTTCGCGTCGTACCGACGAATCAACCAAAGTCTTGGCATTTTCCATAGTCAGGGCTCCTGACCAGATTGGAGGGGTTCTTGGCCCGGCCGATCTTGGAGGATAGAAAAGGTCCATCGCCGCAGCGGAACTCTCGCCAAATTTTTTGGAATCAATTTTAACCTCCAAATTCATATTCCCCGAATTAGCCCCCTCTCTCGATTGCAGAAACTTAAGCACTTCGTTCTCGCTGGGCGACAACTTCCCACTCGCTCCGGGAACAATAACAACCGTGTATGAGTCCGTCTCCCAGCGCTCTAATGCAAAACGGAAAACCGGCACCTGACAAGCAAACGCAGCCACCGCAATCCCAAAAGAGATCATTCCAATCAATCCTTTGTGGCGGAATCGGTTCTTCATTATCAACTGCGACACACCCTAGTCTGTCACTTGACGAACCGGTTGCAAAGCCCACTTTCTATTACTTCTTAAATCCTCTATGTCTCCGCAGCAATGATCGTCCAGATCCCGATCAAAAGTCGGGTCCCGCAGCATTTTCTTGCAAGTCCCAAACAAACAAACACCTTAATTCTACTGTGAGACGTGTTCTTTCCATCTTTCTCCTCCTCGGCTCCGGCCTCGTTGTTCTCAGCGCTCCGAAACCCAATATCATCATCTATTTTACCGATGATATGGGCCTAGGAGACACCTCCGTCTATCAGGACTGGTGCGGTAATAGCGACGACGTGCAACTGCATACGCCTAACATGCAACGCCTCGCAAACATGGGGATTCGCTTCACTGACGCTCACTCCCCTCATAGCCGTTGCTCGACCTCACGCTACGCACTCATGACCGGCCGTTACTGCTGGCGCTCGTCTCTCAAACACTGGGTTCTCTTCGGTGTGCAATGTGATCCACTCATCGAAAAAGACCGGCCAACCTTGGCCACCTTTCTCCGCCAATCGGGCTACCGCACCGGAATGGTAGGAAAGTGGCACCTCGGTCTTAGCTATCGCAAAACTGACGGAACGGTGGCAGACGGCTGGGACGATGCTGACCTCACGAAAGGAATCGCAGACGGTCCGAACAATCATGGCTTCGACTTCTTCTATGGGATTTCACGAAGCCACCCCACGTCCGGACCAGATGGGATGAAGCGAAACACACCTGACCAAAGTATCGGCCCCGGCTGGATACGAAACAGCCATATCCTCGGGGCAACCTCCCCGACATCGAAGAAACTCGACGGCTCGTATGTCCTGAAAGGCATCGGCCCGAAGCTCCACCGAGCTAGTCTCGAATTCCTCCGCAGAACACATAAAGAAGGCAATCCTTTCTTCCTCTATTTCGCTTCCCCGAGTAATCACACGCCACACACACCCTGCTTTGCCATTGCCGGACAAAAAGTTATCGGTGCGAGCAAGTTTGTGATTGGAAAGAAAACCGGTCTCAAGCGCCTTGACTTCGTCTACGAAAACGATGTCCAACTCGGTCTAATCCTCGACTATCTCGAGAGACATGAAGACCCGCGTAATCCGGGACACAAGCTCATCGAGAATACTCTCGTCATCTTCGCAAGCGACAATGGATCAGAGAACAGGTCCAAGACCTACACCGGCCCGCTGCGCAGTAATAAAGGATCGACCTACGATGGCGGTCACCGCACGCCCTTCTTCGCATCTTGGCCCGCCGGAAAAATCGGCGATGGAAATGCGAAAACACCAGGCCAAACAAGCCGCCGGCTCCTTGCGCTCAACGACCTCTTCGCCACCTTCGGAGAAATTATCGGCAAGCCTCTTCCAGATCTTACTAAGGGAGAAAAAGGCGCAGAAGATAGTCACTCACAACTCGCCGCGCTGCGCGGAGAAAAAACCAGCCCGCGCGCGCCAGTTTTCCCAAACGATCATAACGAAGCCTCCAAGAAGAAATCCGACAAGCGCGCCGTCGTCGCAGTGCGCTCAAACGCTACGCCCATCCCTGGCCAATGGAAACTCTTCCTCGATCATCGCTTCGCCTACAACGGCGAGCTTCATCCAATCGAACTCTACAACCTTGCCATCGATCAAAAGGAACAGAAAAACCGCCTCGCTGACCCCAACGCTAAACCCGCTCTCGATTTCCTTCTTAAGGAGGCAATAAAGGCCAAGGGCGACGGTGGTTCAACGCGTTAGATTACGATAAGGACGCATGCGATCTCTGCGGGGAAGCCCCTACTGCATTTGAAAAACTCACTAGGGTCCCCTTTTGAGGAATTCATGGTCTGAAGTAATTTTTGGAGCTTCCCTGAACGGGAAAACTATTTCAAATTGGAGGGGCCCAGATTAATAGATAAAGACCTTTAAAAAGATGATCGCTCAATTCTCTCTTAAGCTTGCGAGCCTACTGCAACCTTATCTCTTCGAAATCTGTCTGGCCCAAATCGTGACGGTCCTAGTCCTCTGTAGCGACACTATCGACCGTTGTTTTCGGAGGCTACTACGCCCGAACCATTTTATCATCCGTGTGACAGGATTCGTGCTCTTAAATGCTTTCGGTTATGGCTTTGCAACCCTCGCCGGAGGAAGTGTCCTGAAACAATTCTATCTGCAGATTAATCTTTCGCTGCGATACCCAGTCATTCTTGGGATCTTCATATTCATCGGTGTGATTGCTGAAAGAATAAAACGCTGCTAAAAGTGAGAAACTATTAAATGACGCAGTCGCTTCAATAGGCAAACATTCCAACTCCCTTCCTTGTTCTTCAAAAGAAAATCCCTACTAGTAATGAACTTCACAAACTCGCTTGTTCTCCTGACCTTACTCTCGGCATCCCTGGCCCAAGCCAACTTGATCGCTTACTGGCCTTTTGACGATTTAAGTGGAGAGGTTGCGGAAGATATCATTGGGGGATATAACGGAATACTCAACGGTGGCACTTGGCTCGAGCCAGGCAAGGTAGGCGCGGGCGCTTTAGAGGGAGCAGGAGGCAATGAAGTCTTATGTCCCGCAGAGGCCATCTCAACTACCGAGGACCTCACCCTAGCTTGGTGGATGATCGATAACCAGAGCAGTTGGGGAACCATCATGGATAAGTCTTTCACTGATAGTACTTCAGGTTTCGATATTTTGGTTCGCCCAAGGGGTACCGAAGACAGCCCGCTTCGCTTTCGGATCGGTGGTTGGCAGGCCTATGGCGGATGGGGGACTGAATGCAGGCTTCCTGCTGGTGCTTACGAGGATGGGGAATGGGTTCATATCGTCTGCGTTTATGACAGCGCTACTGACACCGCTAGCATCTACGTGAATGGCAAATTACCCGAAAACGGAACCCTCAATCCAAAAACCGGGATCGCTGGCGAGGGCGGATATTGTGAAGGAGTAAACAACACCACCGCTCCGCTCTATCTTCGGGGTGGGAAGGAAACCTTCACGGGGATTCTTGATGATGTCGCGATGTGGGATAGGGCGCTGAGCCCCGAGGAAATTGTAACAGTCTTCACCAGTGGGCCTCTTGCGGTCGAAAGGCCAGCCAAGGAACTCGCTATTACCTCATTTGATCTCTCCGAAATCACGGACGAATTCACCCTCACTTGGAACTCCAACATAGGCGAACTCTATGCCGTCAAATATTCCACAGATCTTATCAACTGGGATACCGATCTTGATGATGGAATTCTGGCTGATGAGGGTGACACCACCTCAAGAACTTTTAAGCTTAATGACCTTGATAATTCGAAAGTCCTCTACTTTCGGATCGAAAAACAAGAGGAATAACTTGGACCCAGGAAACCCTCTTCTAGCCTAAGGAATTAACTTCCTAGCAGCTTCCTCAAATCGCATCATACAGCGATGCAAGTGTTTATCACATTCATAGGCTTTACCGCTTTCGTAGCATTCTACTCGTGGTTCCGCTTGCGAAAAGAGGAACTCTCTACCCAAGATGGGTACTTCTTAGGTGGTCGAAGCCTGACCGGAGTCGTGATTGCTGGCTCGATGCTCTTAACTAATATTTCGACCGAACATTTGATCGGGATGAATGGGAGCGCTTATAAAAATGGGTTCATCATCATCGCGTGGGAAGTCACTTCGGCATTAGCCTTAGTCGTTGCAGCCACCTACTTTTTACCCACCTATTTAAAAATGGGACTGACCACTATCCCACAATATCTCGAAGAACGATTTGATGCCACTACCCGGACAATGGTTGCCTTGTTTTTACTCGTTTCTTTCGTGGTCACGCTATTGCCTATCGTTCTTTATACGGGAGCTATTAATTTAGAGAGCATCTTTAGCATCTCTGAAAACTTTGGGATCAGCCAGGAGGCCGGATTATGGTACACCGTTATAGCGATTGGGTGCGTAGGTTCATGCTATGCCATTTTTGGCGGCCTCAAAGCGGTCGCCTACAGTGATACTATCAATGCCATAGGATTATTTTTAGGAGGATTATTAGTCCCAATCTTGGCGCTCTGGAATATCGGGGATGGTAACGTCTGGGGAGGCTTAGTGAAAGTCTATGAGCATTGCCCCGAAAAATTTAATGTCGTGGGGGCCTCAGATTCGGCCCTACCTTTCGGGACTTTGTTCACTGGATTGGTGATTAACCAACTCTATTTCTGGGGGATGAACCAAACCATCATTCAACGTGCCCTGGGTGCAAAATCTTTGGTAGAGGCTCAAAAGGGGCTCTTAATCACGGGCTTGTTAAAAATATTTGTCCCAGTGATCATCGTTCTACCTGGGGTGATCGGTTTCTATTATTTTGGAGATCGCTTCTTCGATAACCAAGATCTCATTTATCCAGAACTGATCAAAAAGGTCCTGCCATTAAGTTTCGTAGGATTTTTTGCGGCGGTCGTAATGGGCGCGGTCCTCAGCACCTTCAACAGTGTTTTAAATAGCACCGCGACCATCTTCAGCATGGGAATCTATAAGAGACTCATGAATCCAGGGGCAAATGATCGCCAAATGGTGCGCGCAGGGAAGACCGTTTCCATTATTCTTGCGGTCATCGCGATTTTAACAGCTCCCTTAGTAGCGGGAGCTCCAGACGGGCTCTATGACCTACTCCAACAACTCAATGGGATCTTCTTTATTCCTATTGCTTCAGTAATGCTCGCTGGATTGTTCCTGCCCAAAATTTCAGCTCCGGGAGCGAAAGCCGCAATGTGTGTGGGGCTTGTGTTTTACATCAGCGCTGAATTCATTTTTAAGGTCGAAATTCACTATGTTCACATTTGGGGTATTGAATTTGTTTTGAATATGGCTGTCATGTTTGTGGTGACACATTTTTATCCAAACCAGAACCCATTCCAACCGAAGGATCAAGGACTTGTGGAAATTGAAGAATGGAAACATACCAAGGTCTTTAGCGGCTTTTTGGTCATACTCATTGTGGGGATTTATATTTGG
>DIHU01000131.1:17045-20925 GCA_002420315.1 Akkermansiaceae bacterium UBA5688 | reverse complement strand
CCCAAAAAGTAATCAATCACTCGAATCCATTTTATCCAGTCCACTTTAGTTATGAAATTTGTTTTATCTCTTCTTCTCGGTCTTACCGCCGGAGTTCTAGCTCAAGAACCCCCTGCGCCCGCGCCTCCTGCTCCTGTTCCAGCTACTCCGGGCGAGGAGGCCACTACGCCTCCTTCTGTTCCTGAACCTGTTCCAGCTGTCGCGGAGGTCCAGCCTGGCGAAACGCCTGCAATTGCCCCGATCAAAGGTCGGAGAGTTGATCCTAATCAAATCATTGTTACCGCTAATGATTCGATCAACGAGGCTAACATTCTAGCGCTTAAGGCAGCTCAGCTTTACGAAGATTTCAGCGGCAAGCGTGTCATTATGACTAATAATGTCGCCCAAAGTGAGGTTTCTTTCACGATGCGAGGCCCCTTGACTAATAAGGAAGCGGCAAGGTTCCTCCAACTGACCTTGCTTGCTGAAGGTCTAGCGATGATTCCAATTCCAGAGGAGCCTGATATCGTTCGTTTAGTGCCTTCAGGACCGATTACGAGTCCGAATCAGGTGCCAAAAGATTTTTATGATGACGAATTCAAGCTCCCGGTTGATGACCAGCTTGTGATGTTTCAGATGGTTTTCAAATATCTCAAGCCGGAAGAGGCTTTGAAGGTTCTGCAGTCTTCTTTGGGCCAGTTGAGTGCTTCTGGAACAATTGCAGCAGTTCCAAATGCCTCTTCGTTGATCATCACCGAGAATGCTTCCCTCATTCGCCAGATGATTAAGATTCAGAAAGCGATCGATGTACCGACTTCAGTTAGCGAAAAATGGGTCGAGGTTGTCTACGGTGATGTCGATGAGATTGCCGAGCGCATGAACGAGATCTATAATGATCAGGGTAGTAGCCGCCAGACGACTAGGACAACCCGTGCTACTCCAACCCCACCTACCCCAGCCGCCGCCGGGGCATCAACAGCAGGCGAAGAAATTCCGATCCGCATCATCGGAGTCCGCCGAACAAGCCGGATCTTACTTTTTGGCCGTCCAGCTGATTTGGTGGCCGCTGAGGCTATGATCCGTAGTTTTGACCAGCCCAGTAGTGGTAATACTCGTCAGACTTTCAGGCTTCGCTATCTCCGGGTCTCTGAATTCCTGAATATTGCGGAGAATGGGATTACTGCAACTCTTGGCGATGGCGCGTCAGGGCAAGGTGGAGGCCGCGCTACTACTAACCAAAATACGACAAGCCGTAACAACCTCAGTAGTCGGAATAGCACCACGAATCGGACGACTGGCCAACAGGGTGGCCAAGGTGGGGCTAACGGATCAAGAACCAGTATTCAGGAGCAGACGATCCCAACCGAGCCGGAGTCTCGGCTCGTGGGAGGACGGACTTTGCTTGTCGCAGATAATGTCGCGAATACGATCATCGTAAATGGTCCTCCGCACCATATTGAACTCATCCGTGATCTCATAACAGATTTAGATTCGGAGGCTCAACAAGTCGCTCTCTCAGCTGTGGTTGGAAGTTATGGCATTGGAGATGGTTTAAATTTTGGAATCGACTTAGCGCAGGCTCTTAAAAATACCGGATCAGACTTTTCCGCTGCAGGTTCTGCGAGCTTTGGCGGGGTTCCTTCAATCATTGATCCTACGACCCTTGGCGATCTTGGTGCTGTCTTGAGCGCGAATGGTGCTTCTGGTAATGGGGTCTCTCTATACGGACTCCTTGGTGACGATTTTGGTGTTTTTGTGAACGCTCTCGAAACTGAAACTAAGTTCCAGACTTTGGAACGCACGGTGCTTACCACCCGAAATAACCGGGTAGCTCTCCTGACTTCTGGTCAGCGAATCGCTATTCCTTCTAGCACTTTCACTGGAGGTAACAACCAAGGTGGTATTAATACTAATGTTGAGTATCGGGATGTGCAGTTAGAGCTGGAGATCCAGCCTCTCATCAACTCAGATAATCAAGTGACTCTCGAAATTTCGTTGGTCAGAGATTCGGTGGGAACACTTCGACAGGTTGGTGATCTTCGGGTGCCCGATATTAATACCGAATCGCTTTCTACTTCAGTTACGGTTAGAGACGGTTCTGCGGTTATTCTTGGAGGGATTATGACCACAACAAGTTCAGATGCTAGTGGTGGAATTCCGATTCTGAGCCGGATCCCCGGCATCGGCCGTATTTTTGGTAGTAATGATCTCGAGAGTAACGAATCAGAATTGATCATTATGATTCAGCCTCGAATTATGGTCAGCCAGGCTGAAATTGATTTGTTCCGCTCGGACTATAGTGGCATGAGCAAGAGTACTCGCGAAGCTGAGAGTTTCTTGCCACCGCGTCGTAGCATGCTTCCATCTTCGGATGAGACAAAATCGAAGGAGGTTGAGGAGATTTCTTCAAACCCAAATATCCCAGTCTCAGAAAAAACGGTTCCAAGCGGTGATGTAACCGATGGTAAGAAGTGATCTCTGCTCTAGAGACCTTTATCGTCTAATTTTCAAATGCCCTATTTGCTCCGGCGGTGGGGTAATTTCTATCCTCTAGGGTGGAAGTTCTTGTGAATGGCCTTGAGACGCTTTTGATCGACGTGGGTATAAATTTGAGTCGTTGAAATGTCAGCGTGGCCGAGGAGTTCCTGAATCACGCGCAGGTCTGCCCCGTTTTCTAGGAGATGAGTTGCGAAGGAGTGACGGAGTAGGTGGGGATAGATGTTTTGATCAATTCCGGCTTGCTTCGCTCTTTCTTTGACGATTTGGCGGACGCGATCGGGAGAGAGTGGACCTCCGCGAATTGAAAGGAAAACGTATGAGGAAGTTTTACGCGTGACGAGATTGGGGCGCTCGCTAGCGAGGTAGTGCTTCAAAGCAGCAAGAGCTTTTCCGCCAACCGGGACGATCCGGGTTTTATTACCTTTGCCGGTAATACGTAGGAAATGGTCCTCGAGATCCAGAAATTCGAGTCTGGCACGACACATTTCTGAAAGGCGCAGTCCTGAAGCATAGAAGAGCTCAAGCAGTGCGAGGTCCCGTTTACCAAGCTTTTTCCCGGGATCGATCGACCCAAGTAGTTGTGCGACCGTCTCGGCATTCAGTGTTTCTGGGAGTTTGGCTACTGTCTTAGGCGGAAGAAGGGGGTCTGCCGGATCAATTTCAATGTGGTTGCGCTTTTGAAGGAAACGGAAAAATATTTTTAGATGAACAAGCGCGATACGCAAAGAAGAGGCATCGAGTTCAGTTCTGCGAAGGTGGCTGAGAAAGGAGGAAAGTTCATCAGTGCCGAGGTCCCGCCAGCTCTCTTGCCCTTGCTTTGCAGTCCATTCAAGAAGCTTGTCTAGAGTTTGTCGGACAGAGAGTTGGTAGGCGGTCGAAAGGCCCCTCTCGGTAGCGAGATAAAGGATAAACCCATCAACTTGAAATTCCATAATAATCAGGAAGCGAGACAGCCGGGGCAATTCTGCACGTGATGTCCGGGAACAATTTCTGCGAGCTGCGGGGCCTCATCGGTGAGACAGCGGTTACTGTCTCCCAATGTATTACGGGGTTGGAAAGAACATGCCGACGGAGGAGCGTTTAGGTTGGGGGGAAGCCCGGGGATTGTGTAAAGGACGTCCCCTTTTTCGTGCATCGCTGGAATACTTTTGAGCAACGCTCGGGTGTAAGCATGTCGCGGATCAGCGAAGAGGTCGGTGGCATTTGCGGACTCTACAATACGGCCGGCATACATAACATTTACTTTGTCGCACACTTGGGAAACAACCCCCAAGTCGTGGGTGACAAGCACTACGGCGGTACCTAGGGTTTCCTGGCGATCTTTGATTAGGTCTAGAACCTGCTTTTGGACCGTCACATCAAGAGCGGTTGTTGGCTCGTCGGCGATGAGAACCTCAGGGCG
>DIHU01000131.1:12454-16641 GCA_002420315.1 Akkermansiaceae bacterium UBA5688 | reverse complement strand
GGAATGCCGACTTCTTCAAGAGCTTCGATGGCCCGATAAAGCGCGGTTTTCCCCTTGATCCCTTCGTGTAACTCAAGTGGTTCGGTAAGTTGGGTGGAAATCCTGAGAGCTGGGTTAAGGCAGGTCATGGGATCCTGAAAAATCATTGAGATCTTTTTTCCTCGAATCTTACGAAGAGTTTTTTCGTTGGCCTTAATAAGATCAGTCCCTTCAAACATGGCGGTTCCGGAGTGAATCCTTCCCGGAGGTTGAGGAATCAGGCCGAGCAAAGAATAGCAGGTCACAGATTTTCCAGAGCCTGATTCTCCAACGATGCCTAAAGTTTCGCCTCTTTCGAGAGCGAAGGAAACATCTTCGACCGCGTGAACGATCCCGTTTCGGGTATGAAAGCGGGTAGTGAGATTTCTGACGTCGAGCAAAGCCATACGGTTGACTAAAGAATGCCTTGGCGAGTGCTGAAGCGGAAGGAAAAAGGAAGGAGCAAGAATACTAACTTTTATGGTAGAAGCACCCTTCTTTAGCTCCAACTAGGAGCGTTCGAATCGGTCTTTTTTATTCCGCGACCGGAAGGATAGGGGGATAGGCAGTCCGTCGGTTGGGTGTTTATCCTTAATCTGATTGATCAGGTAATTTTGAAAGGATTCTATGATAAGGTGCTTGTCGTTCACGAAGAGAACGTATTCAGGAACCGGGATCGCTTGGTAGCGGTCGTTGACGGCAGTGGTAGCGTAAAAAAGTTTCATACGCTTGCGGTGGCGCTTGTGCTCAGGTGGCGGGTTTTTAATGAAGGAGTCTTGTAAAAGTCTGTTAAGAGGGCCGGTTCCTATGACCTTTTGAGCATTGTCGCGAATGCGTGTGATGGTCTTGAAAATGTGCTGGATAGCATGGCCTTTCATGGCTGATACGCATACGAATGGTGCATAATCTAGGAAGAAAAGTTCGCGACGAAGATGGTCCTCTGCGGCTTCCAAGCGGGCGGCCTTTTGACCTTCGGGATGGAAGAGATCATATTTGTTGGCAATAATAAGACAGGGTTTTTTCTCCTGCTGGATTAAGCGTGCGATCTTTCGATCTTGTGCGGCAACTCCGGCTGCGAGATCAACCACAAGAAGGCAAATATCGGCTCGTCGGATGGAACGTTCGCTTCTCATCGCCGAAAAAACTTCGATGGAATCTTCCATGCTAGAACGTTTTCTAAGCCCAGCGGTGTCGATGAGATTGTGTTTTTCATTTGCCCAGACGTAAGGGATATCGACAGCATCGCGGGTGGTTCCGGCGACTTCGGAGACGATTGTCCGTTCGTCTTTAAGAATGGCGTTGATGAGAGAAGACTTACCGGCATTTGGTTTCCCAACAACTGCAATCTTAAGACCATCTTTCAGTTCATCGACGTCGGTTTCTTCTTGTTCACGCGCTTCTAGTTTTGAGAGTTCTTCGTCGATGGTATCGGTGAGAATGTCCATGCCTCGGCCATGTTCGGCAGACGTAGGGATGCCAGATCCAAACCCAAGTCTGGCAAAATCGCTGGACGTGTTGTCATGATCCGCGCTATCGGCTTTGTTCATCACGAGGATGACATTGGGATTAGACTTACGCAGGAGTTGCGCTACTTCTTCGTCGATGGGATTAATACCCGCGCGTGCGTCTACGACGAAGACGATGAGGTCGGAGGACTCCATTGCGATACGGGCCTCGAAAGTGACCGCATTTGAAAATCCATCTTCGTTGACCGCGCAGATTCCACCGGTATCGACCAGCTCGCAGGAAGTCTCAGTTGTCTGGCACGGCGCTGCGATTCGGTCGCGGGTCACACCTGGCTGATCGTGAACGATTGCGATACGTCGCCCGGCCAAACGATTGAAAAGCGCGGATTTCCCGACGTTCGGGCGACCGACGATTGCGACCTGAAATGGACTGGTGGGCATAAGACGACCCTATGGCAGATCTTGAGGGATTGACAAGCGACGAGCGAGTTCAGCTGCTGGGAGCATGGGAACTTGAGTTTTTTGGTGTCGCCTTGGGTTACTTTACTCTCCTTTTTGCCGGAAATGTGGAATCTCAGATTCTCTAATACAGGACCATTTCAATGAGTTTTGAGCATGATCAACTACCAAAGTCTACTTGGATTGTTCAAGCATACGGATGAGTGAAACCTCGGCTTTTTTGCGAATTTCTTCAGGGAGTTCAACTTTTGGTCCAAGCTTATCTAGACAATGATGAAGCTTTTCTAAAGTGTTCATTTTCATGTAGCGGCAATCCGCACACGCGCAATGATCGGTGGGGCCTGCAATGAGATTTTTATTGGGAACTTCTTTTTTGAGGCGGTGAAGCATTCCTGATTCAGTGACTACAATGATATTTTGAGCGAGCGTGTTGTTGCAGAAGGGAATCATTTTTTCCGTCGAGCACACCTCGTCGGCAAGGAGTCGCACTGCTTTGGGGCACTCAGGGTGGGCGACGACTACAGCATCCGGGTAATCGTCTTTGATCCTTTGGATGGACTGTTGGGTGAACTCAACGTGAACGTAGCAATTGCCCTTCCACAAATCCATTTGGCGACCAGTTTGTTCGATGACCCATTGGCCGAGATTTTCATCTGGGACGAAAAGGATTGGTCGATCTTTTGGAGCCTGATTGACAATATTTGGAGCATTCCCCGAGGTGCAGATAACGTCGCATAGCGCCTTCACTCCAGCGGAGCAATTGATGTAAGCGATGACGTAGTAATTCTTATCTGCATGTTCCTTCAGAAAGGCTTCAAGATCATCGGCGGGGCAGGCCTGTTCGAGGGAGCATCCTGCGTCTTTGTCGGGAAGAACAACTGTTTTTTCGGGGTTTAGAATTTTGGCGGTTTCCGCCATGAAATGAACACCGCAGAATGCAATAACTTCGGCTTCAGTTTCTTGGGCTTTGTAAGCGAGACCGAGCGAATCACCGACGTAGTCAGCGATATCTTGAATAGGGCCGACCTGATAATTGTGGACGAGAATGACAGCGTTTTTTTCCTTTTTGAGACGGAGAATGTCTTCTTTCAGATCAAGGAGAGGCGCGGGAGTTGTCATAAATTGATTTTCTGAGATTGGTCTGGCCAAGGCCAGAACTAAAAACCGCCCATCTGAATCTGGCCAGTATGTTTGGCTCCGTCCGCGACGGTGAGGCGGCCAACTTTGATGTTACCGGTCAGGGTTGCTTTCTTCTTAAGAGCGAGGAGCCCACGGCAGGCGAGGTGCCCGGTGACGAGGCCGTCGATCGTGCATTCGTCCATGACGACTGAGTTGATAAATTCAATTTTTGCCCGCTTCTCTACGAAAAGGCGTTTGCAGGTAACTTTACCGGTAATTTTTCCGTTGCGTCTCAAAATCAAGTCGCCTGAACATTCCGCGTCACCGGTGAAATCACCTTCGACAATGAGGTTTTTACACTGGATTGGGGCGCTATGAACGATCCCTTTCTTGTAGATATGAACGTCCCCTCGCGTTTGAATGCAGCTACTAATGGCATCCTTGATTTCGCGATTCTCCATCGAAATAAAACGCCCGCAGCTCCGGCATTGAGAAGAATTGGCACGAACATTTGCCTGGTGGGTGTCTCCACATTCGAAACAAGCGATTTCCCTGGTCTCGATTTTAGTCGGAACGGGAATAGTTTTTTCTTCCTCGTTTCCATGATATCTTAAGGGAGATTCCTCGTCTTGAGCAGGAGGCGCGGGTTCCGGTGCAGGAGCTGGTGGATCGGGCGGGATCGGGAGGGTGCTCCTAGATTCCTTTGGTTCTGACGACTTTGGAAGTTTTGGAGTAGCTGAAGGAAGCGATTCCTCTTCTATTTTGGCGGTTTGAGGAGAAGAAGAATCCTTTGGAGTTGTGTTTAATGCTTCTTTTCTGGCCTTATACTCGACTTCTACCTTCGGCTGCGGAGGGCGATGGGCGAAAGGATCGGGTGGAGCTTGCGGACGGGCTTTGATTTCACCATTTTCCTCGAAGGTCAAATAAGCACCGCAACCCTTACAATATGATGAAACTGCCAGCTGGGATTCCTGCTGGCAGTGCTGACAAAGAGGACAAGTGACCTTGCGGGGCAAATTGCTCTTATCTTTGAAAAAACCGAAAGCCAAGGAACTGGGGAAGTGATAACGCTAGGAGGGTTTATCCTGAGCCTTGTTCTCCTGAGCCTTGTTGTCTTGAGCCTTG
>DIHU01000131.1:0-12127 GCA_002420315.1 Akkermansiaceae bacterium UBA5688 | reverse complement strand
CTTGTTGTCTTGAGCCTTGTTGTCCTGAGGTTTGTTGTCCTGGACGTTATTAGACTGTGGATCCCTATTTTTTTTGTCTCCACTCTGAGGGGTTGGAGCATTTTTCTTGGGAGCAGAGGATGGGTTTCCGACTTCGGATTTACCAACAAAGATCGCGCCGGGCTCGATGGAGATCATGCTTGCCTTAACGTCACCAACCATTTCGGCACTGCCTTTGATTTCAACTCGCTCAGTGCAGGTAACATTACCATGAACCTTGCCGTAAATCACGATAGATTTGGTCGAGACCTCAGCTTTAAGATGGGCGTTCTCGGCAACTGTGAGGGCACCATCGCTACTGATTTCGCCTTCGATTCGCCCATCAACAAGGAGATCATCAGTAAATCTGACCGATCCTTTAATATGCACGTCGTTGCTAAGAATATTGCGCTGTCCGCCGGTAGGGCTGACAGGGGCAGCAGCCTGCTGAGGAGCTCGGGCAGGAGCAGCAGCTGGTGCTTGAGGAGTAGTCCGGGTCGGTGCCGCAGGACGGGGGGCCTGAGGCGTCTCAGGAGTTTTGCTGATTATTTTTTCGAACACTGGATTGGTAGTTTTGTTATTAAGTTAGTGAGCTAGAGCGGCCTTTTTGTGAAGTCGGAAGTGACGAAGTGAGAATTATTCAGAAGATGAACCGATTGGAGCTTCAGGCTTCACACTCTTTTCGCTGGTTGGCTGAGTCGCTCCTTCGGAGGAGTTCTCTAGTTCTGGAGCTGCTTCCGGTTGAGGTGTCTTTTCGACAGGCTGACTGATTTCTGGAGTTGGCGATTTGGGGACGGGGCTTGGGGTTGGTTCTGGGGTTATGCCAGGCACCGTGATCGGAGAAGTTGCTGCTTCCGGTGTGATCTTAGGTTGAGTCGGCTCAGATTTCTTTTCCGAAGGTGATTGGACGTTGATCAGCTTAAGGCGATTCTGAGCTATCGATTTCACTTGGAGGTGTGAACTCTCGTATTCGGAGATAATCTTTTCGTAGATTTTCTTGGCGTCTTCATCTTTACCAGCTTGCAGTTCGAGGTCTCCCAGGGAAAGCAGCGCAAGTGAAGATGCTGCTGATTCACTCTCGGCGGCCATCTCAAAAGCTTCTCTGGCCTTGTCGAGATTCTTAAGTTGTTGTTGGTAAGATCCGAGGCTAGCATAGCCACTTCCAACAGCAGGGTGTTCGGGGTATTTGGAAACAAATGTTTCGAGCACCTCGATCGCTTCTTGTTGTTGCTGGTCGCTCCAGAGAAGTTGAGCTTCCAGAAGCATTGCAGACCCCCCGGCGTTCTCTCCGTCATATTCTTGACTGACTGCCTGATATTGGGGCCCGGTGCGGGCTTCAGCGAAGGCAGCGGCTGCCTCTTCCTTGTCGATCTTATCCAACCCTTTTACGAAGACGTAACCCACGAGGCAAAAAATTACGAGAATCCCAAAAATGATGAGCTTCTTTTGGTTGGCATCAAGAAAGGCTTCGAAGGCTGACGGCTCTTGCGAAATTTCACCGATAGGGCTTGGTCCGTTGTCGGGATTTTGTTCGTTTTTTTCGGACATAATTCTTCTGGGAAATTAGGAATTAACGCCTACTGGAAAGAGAAGCAAGCCCTTGTGACGTGATTTGCAGTTTGGAATATTTTCTACTTGCCCTAACTTGCCGCCGGTGAGGAGCAGAACAGTCTATGTGGTTGCCGGTGAAGTGAGTGGAGATACTCATGGATCCGAGTTGATGGATGCACTCCGGAAGCAAGATGGGGACTTCGATTTTCGGGGTTTAGGAGGTCCTGAAATGTCTCGTGTTTCGGGAGGACTGGTCCGTGATTGGGTTGAGGATGCTGCTGTTGTAGGGGTTTGGGAGGTTCTTCGTCGATACGGTTGGTTTAAGAAACGGTTCGAGGAGACTCTCTCTCAAATTTTGGAGCTAAGGCCTGCGGTTTTACTCCTAATTGATTATCCAGGATTTAATTTGCGCCTAGCGAAGCAGATCTACGAAAAACTGCCAGAAACTAAGATTGTTCACTATGTGGCTCCCCAGGTTTGGGCCTGGAACCAAAAAAGAATACCTCAAATAGCGACGACCCATGATCTGATGATTTGCCTTTTTCCCTTTGAGGTAGAGCTTTTTGAGAGGGCAGGTCTTCGAAGCCGTTGCTTGGGCCATCCACTGGTTGATGAATTAGAGGAGAGGAGGATCGCTGCTAGCCGGGCTGAAAATCTGGTAGGTCTCTTTCCTGGTAGCCGGATCAAGGAGGTAAGCAGACTTTTCCCTATGATGCTGGAATCAGCGTCGCGCTTATTGAAGGAAAATCCGGGAATCCGATTCGTTGCGGCGGCGGCTAGTGAAAAAGTGGCTCGGGTTATGGACGATTATTTAGAAATAAGTGGCTTACCAGATGGCCTTGTGGAGGTGCAAACTGGAAAAAGCCAACATCTGATGCAAACAGTGACTTGCGGAGTAGTGGCTAGTGGCACGGCTACTTTGGAAGCTGCTTATTATGGGATGCCTTATTGTTTAGTTTACCGGGTGGCCTGGCCAACTTTTCTGATGGCAAAGCAGTTGGTGAAGTTGAAATTTATTGGATTGATCAATATTCTCGCCGGACGCGAGTTGGTGCGTGAGTTCATCCAAAATGAAGCGAATGCCTATGAAGTGGCTTTATGGCTGGGGCAGGCACTTGCGAATAAGGGTGATAGGACGAAGTTAACACAGGATCTTTTAGAAGCAGCATCAAGGCTCGGCGAACCTGGTGTTCATGAGCGAGCAGCTCACGAAATTGGACTCTTGTTTACAGACTAATCGACATGCCTGAACCTTCGAAAATCAGTGGTATCAAAATTACGCTCGCGGTAATTCCAGCCTTGCTTATCGTTTCGATTTGCGTCGCTCTTTATTTGGGGGCGAATGCGGACCAGGAAGAAGCAAAACCACTTGAGGGTGATATCACGGTTCCCGAGATGTCCGATTATCTTCTTAAATTGAATAATCTGATTGGAGAACGTGAGATTGGCACAGAGGCTGGGCAGAAAGCTTTTCGACGGTTGAATGCGATGACGGCTGGGACTCTTGGGTCCGAAAATCTTGGTTACGAAATTTTTCGGAATCAGATTGATTCTGTAAACGGGCTTCTTTGGTCAACCATCTGGATTAAGGCTGGTGATCGTGAGTCTCGTGAGCCAGTGGTTTTGGCGATTCCGCAGGCGTCGCGGGGTTCGGGTCCAGCTTTCGGATTTGGTTTTGCGGAATACCTGACATCCCATCAGACCGAAGTCGGTGTGAGGGTTGTTTTTTACCCTCCGCTATTCGAAGGAGATCTTGATGACTGGATTTGGGAAAGATGTGGCGAAGAAGGTGAATCAATGAAGGGATTTCTGATGGTGACTGGAGACGAAGAACCTAACCGATCCTCACGGTTCTTAGTCCCTGCTTCGCTGAAGGGAAAAATCGATACGCTAAGTAACTCGAAAATTTGGGATGAGGAGGCCAAAATCGAAATTGGAGATCATGGGGTTCTCGAGGTAAGATTAGGCGATGATTCACTGTTTTCGCGCGAGGAACATTCACAGAGGCTCATTCGGATGATGCCAGTGATTAAGGAATTAGTGGAGCGTCTCAATGAATAATTGATGCGACAGTTTTGTAGAGATCGACGCGAGTTAAAATCTTCCAGGAGAAAGTTGACTCAGATTGATTGTGGATTTGTTTCCTGAGACGAGGTCCGCTACAAGTTTTCCCGTGACGGGGGCGAGCGAGAGGCCCATCATGGAGTGTCCAGTCGCGATAATCAGATTATCATGTTGAGGTGAAAACCCAAGGTAGGGGAGGCCATCTGGCGAGCAGGGACGGAGGCCAACCCAAGGCTCGAGATTTTCGAAGTTGGACGGGGAATATTGTGGGTAAAATTTGCAGAAGGCTTCGAGGACACCCCGAAGGCGTCGTTTGCTGACAGAGGTGTCAGTACCGCAAATTTCCATCGTTCCAGACACTCTGAGCGTCCCGCCCATGGGAGTGACGGCAACTCGACCTTCTTTAAGAAGTGAGCAGAGAAGTGGATTTGCGATGGGTTCCGGGAGGGTCACTGAGTATCCTTTGCCGCCTTGCATGGGAAGAGTAAGGCCGACTTGTTTTACGAGCTCGGTAGTGTCGATGCCTCCAGCAAGAACGATAGTTTCGGCTGAGTAGATTTCGCCGGACTTGGTGATGACATTCTTAACTTTGCGATGGTCTACTTCCAATTTTTCGACCTCGCCAAGGGTGAATTCACCTCCGTTTTGGAGGATCGAATCACGAAGGGCCTGAATGAAATCTTCGGGTGAAAGGTGACAATCCTGTGGCCACCAGATACCGCCTTTCGCATTAATTTGGGCATTAGGTTCGAGTTCTTTAAGGCGATTTTGATCACAGACCTCTGCTTCTAGTCCTAGGGTATGTGCCTCTTCGGCAACCTTGGCTTCTTCCTCTAATCCAGCATTGGATTGGCAGAGCATAAGGAGTCCTTTTTGGATGAGCGGGAAGTTTTCATTTTTGGAAAGTTCGACGTGTAGGCGTCGGCTTTCAAGCGAAAGATCGCGAAGGAGTTCCTGAGTATTGGAAACATGTCTCTTGGTAGAGTGTTTGGTGAAAAGCCAGATCCAGCGAGCCAGTGAAGGGGAGAGCCGGGGGCGAAGATAAAATGGGCTTGTCGGATTGAACATCCACTTTAATCCCTGAGAGATTACGCCAGGAGCAGCAAGTGGAATGAAGTGTGAGGGGACCACCATGCCGGCGTTTCCTTCGGAACAGCTTCTGGCCAAGGAATCGTCGCGCTCGATGATGCGGACGGAGTGATTGGTCGAAGCGAGATAGTAGGCGATGGAAAGGCCGACGACTCCGCCACCAACGATTAGAACTTCCTTGGACATGGCTCGGTGGCTTGAGCTAAAGCCCAAGCCTCTTAATTCTAACACTCGAGCTTCCCGTTCACGAGGCGTGCGATACCAAGAGGGTTAGAGTTCTGGAGCTCGGCGGGGAGTCCGGCATCAGGAAAGCCTTGATAGCTGACAGGGCGGGTATAACGGACGATTGCTCCGGTTCCGACTGAGGTGCTCGCGCCGTCTGAAGTAGCAGGGTAGGGTCCGCCATGAACCATTGAGGAGTTTACTTCGACGCCAGTTGGGAAACTGTTGATGATTACGCGCCCGGCTTTTTGTTCTAGGATCTGGACGAGGTCCCCAGCTTCGGAGATTTCCTCATCGGTCCCATGGATGGTGGCGGTGAGTTGACCTTCAAGTTTTAAGGCGGTGGCGAGCATTTCATCCCTTGAACTACAGTCGATCACAAGAGAAGAGGGCCCAAAAATTTCCTCGTTGAGTTTTGGGTTATTGATGAACTGGGAGGCGCTTGCTTTTAGGATCGCGGCACCCGCTTTATTAGCTTCCTTTGATTCGACTTGCTCGATTGTGCCTACGCCATCTTGGCTTTGGAGATTGGTGAGCCCTTTGACGAAGTTTTGGTGAATGCCACTGTGTAGCATAGTGGCAGGGGTAATCTCGGAGAAGCCGCTTTTAAGAGTGCTTTCGAATGTTTCAGAGACGTTTCCGAAGACGAGGCCCGGGCAGGTGCAGAATTGTCCAGCTCCTAGGGTCACGGAGCCAACGAGTCCTTGAGCGATTGCTTCGCCACGCTCGGCCATTGCTCCGGGAAGAATAAAGATGGGATTGACGGATGACATCTCCGCAAAGACGGGGATAGGCTCAGGGCGAGCGGCGGCGGCATCCATGAGGGCACGGCCTCCTGCACGGGAGCCGGTGAACCCGATGGCTTTGATGTCAGAATTGGTGGCTAGAGCCGAACCAAGTTCGATGCCGGAATCAAATATCATAGAGAAAGTGCCTTCGGGCATTTTACATTCGGCAACCGCGGCTTGGATGGAGCGAGCGACGATTTCGGCTGTGCCGGCGTGAGCAGCATGGGCTCGGACGATGACCGGGCATCCGGCCGCAAGGGCGCTGGCGGTATCACCACCGGCAACAGAAAAAGCGAGAGGAAAGTTGGATGCGCAGAATACGGCGACAGGTCCGAGAGGACGGCGCATGGATCGAAGGTCGGGTTTAGGGATGGGGGAGCGGTCAGGATTTGCTAATTCGATGCGAGCATCGACCCATGATCCTTCTTCAATGAGATCGGCAAACATATTGAGCTGCCCCACGGTGCGTCCGCGCTCTCCTTCGCAACGGGGTTCGGGGAGTCCGGACTCGGCCATCATGCGAGGAGTGATCTCGGGACCGGCGGCGTCAATTTTTATCGCAATAGTGCGGAGGAAGTTGGCGCGGGTTTTTGAATCGATTTTGGAGTAGGTTTGGAAAGCTTCGGCGGCAAGGAAGATGGCTTTGTTGAGGTCGTCGGGTGATGCCGAATGGAAGGCTGGATCGAGGAGTTGGCCAGTAGCAGGATTGGTGACTTGGAAGGTTGTGTTACTGTCGGAAGCGCGGGAGGAGCCGATGAAGGAGTGTCCGGTGAGGTTCATGATGGTAGTGGATTTTGAATGCTAAAAAGAGATTAACCAAGAATGGAAATTACGGAAGGGACGAAAGTTCGGAATGAGTTCCTCGAATTAAACCCCGATCCGAGGAGAAGAAATCCCATGTTTGAAAGGATCGTTGGGTTGAACGATGATAGTGGTTTCGCTGGTAATGAAGGCTCGACCGGTAACGATTGGAATGACTTTATCGGAGTCGGGAATAGATTCAAATGATCCTTCGAAGACGCTACCAATAATGGAAGCCTGAAGCCAGGTCTCACCTTCGGTCAGTTCACCAGAGGCGGCGAGACATGCGATTTTAGCGCTGGTCCCGGTGCCGCAGGGAGAACGGTCGTAAGCGGAGCCAGGGCAAAGGACAAAGTTTTGGGAATTGGCATTGATGCCGGCTTGGGGTGAGGCAAAGCATTCGATGTGATCGATTTCAGCGCCATTTTCGCCAGTGATGTTCTGGATACGAAGGGCATCACGAACAGTCCTGGTGAAATCGGTAAGAGCAGCGATATTTTCGGCTCTAATTTCAGGGCCCTGGTTGGAGATGAGGAAGAACCAATTGCCACCCCATGAGATGTTTCCAGCGATTTCCTGACCGTTGGGCAGGGTGACTCGAACGTCTTCTGCGAAGCGATAGCAAGGGATGTTTTTGATTGTGATTGAATGGTCTTCAGCGAGGAGGGCTGTGATTATTCCGACCGGGGTTTCGATGTGGTGCTCACCGGGCCTGATCCGTCCAAGGTAAGCGAGGGTTTCCACAATGCCAATTGTCCCGTGGAGGCAGGAGTGGAGGCACGAAAGGTTGTTGAAGAAGACAACGCCGGTGATGCAGGTGGAATCCTCGGGTTCACAGAGGCATGCTCCGACGATGGCATCGAAGCCACGAGGTTCGTTGATGAGGGTTGTTCGAACCCAGTCGGCTTCTTTCTCGAGAAAGTCGCGGGTAGCTTTGGCACCGCGGGGAGTGTCGAGGCCAGAAACGATGGTGCGAGTGGGCTCGCCGCCGGTGTGGGAATCGATAATTTTCACCTTAATGAAGAAGGGTGCTAGGAGAGAACTCCAAGGGACTCATCTGATTTACTTGCCTTCCCAATTACTCCACCAGTTCCGAAAGAGGGCGTGTTGGTCGTGGAGGAATTGCTTTTGGGCAGGGCTCAATTGATCGTAGGAATTGAGCTGTTGTTGGTAAGCAGTGTGACCTTCGAGGACCATGAGTTCTTTGTAGTAAAGGACGAGGTCTGGGCCTTCGTCGAAGGTGGAAAGGACGGTAAGCGCTTCGGAGAGTTCGAGTGCGTAGCGGCGGGCTTGGGGGTCACCTTTAGCGGCGGCTTCGCAGAGTTCGATAAAACGGAGAATTTCTTTTGGAAGAGCATTGCCAACTCCGGTGATGGCTCCGGTCGCTCCACAGTTGACAAAGCCGTGGTAGACTTGCGTGTCAACCCCAGCCATGAGAATGAGCGATTCGTCTTGGCTTGTGATATTCTCGGCGGCGTAGCTGAGGGAATCGGCTCCACCGAATTCTTTGAAACCGACGAGGGAGGAAAATTTTTCACGAAGAGAGAAGAAGAGGTCGGCCTTAGTCTCGAACCCATAATAAGGAGAGTTGTAAATCACCGCAGGAAGGTCACCGCCTGCCTTGAGAATTTCGCTGAAGTGATGAACTTGGGCAGCGGGAGATGATCCACGACTGAGAACACGGGGGATCACCATGAGGCCATTGGCACCGACTTCGCGAGCGTGGGCGGCGTGGGCGGCAGCAATAGAGGTATTTTGCGCACCCGTGCCGACGACAGTCGGAATTCCAGCTTCAACGAGCCGATTAATTCCTTCCATGCGTTGTTGGTCGGTGAGGAGTGGCCAGTCACCCATTGAGCCGCAATAAACAACTCCGCGCATGCCCTGTGCTATCAGGTCTTTGGCGGTTTCGACGAGTGCGTCGTAGTTGATAGCCCCGGTGGGATCGCACGGGGTCATTAGGGCAGGAATACAACCTTCAAAAATGGGACTATCGTTGGACATGTGAGGAGTATGAACAGAATGAGTTACTTTGTCTTGTCTTGAAGAAGAGAAATTAGTGGTAAAATTGACAAGCAGGAGCGGATGGGGCGTTAATCGCGGTTGACGGTAAGAAAAAAGGTAATTCCGGAAGGTGCGAGATACATCGGTCAGGGTTAGGATGCTCCGCTGGTTTCAGTGGCCCGGGATGGCAGCACTGAAATTTTGTGCAGGCTGGAATTTATGAATCCGAGTGGTTTAGCAAAGGATCGAATTGCTCGCTACATTCTGAAGAAGGGTTGGCAATTTTGAAAAATAAGTGGGTGTGAATTTTTCAGGAAATTGTCCAGCGAGTTTGGCGTAGGACTGCGAAGCGGTTACTCGAAACTTTTTCATACCAGACGGTGAGGAGCGAATGGTCATCGAGTTCTACAGTGCTGGGATAGCCGAGGTCGCCAGAAGAACCATCATCTGAGATGGTGAGTGGGGTGGACCAAGTCATGCCGTGATCTTTGCTAAGGCGAACTTGATTTCCAAATGGTTTGCGACGATGGCCGTAACTCATTAGCAGACGGTCATCGCGAAGGCGGGTCAGAAAGGAAGGGAGTCCCCAAACTCCAATCGGATGGGGTTTAGACCAGGACTTTCCTCCGTCATCTGATTCGCTTTGGAGGGTTTCACGGTCGTTTTTCGTGTTGTGGTTCCGGATGTGTACAAGGAGGCGACCGTTGGCGGCTTCGATGGCATGGAGTTCGTGGTAATCTTGATGGCGATCGCCCTCGCGAGTTGGAATAGCAGAGAGCCATTGCCATGATTTTCCATCGTCGTGTGATTCGCAGATCCCGATTTCTTTCCCTTCACTCCAGAGCTTTTTGCCGGCATAAAGAAGTCGGCCATCGGAAAGTTGGGTTGGGCCGTGGGGGCTGTTTACGATGGTAGGGTAGCGCTCTGACCAAGTGATTCCGCCATCAGTGGAACGGATCATCCATTGCCCTAGTTCGGCTTTTCGTTGCGCCTCGGGGATTCGGTTGTGGGCGGCGAGCCAACGTTTATTGCGGTTGTCCTTTGGAATGCTTGGGACGTAGGCGAGAGATGTGAATGTCGTGACAAGGAGGGAACCTTTCATTGTCTCCAGAACGCCGGCATCTCGATCATCGATAGGGCCGTCGAGAATTGTACGGGGATAGGTCCATGAATCTCCGTTGTCATTGGATCGTTGGAAGTCGATTCGTCCGAAGGGACAAACGTGTTGATCACGGCCACCAGAGCAAACGACAATAAGTTGTCCGTTCTTGCATCGGGTCAGGGTGGGCCATCCATGGTAGCGATTTGGGAGTTGGCTGATAATTCTCGTATCGAGGATTTTGGCGATAGGTGAGGCTTGGAGGTTCAGATTAAAACCTAGAGATCCTGCGATTCCGGCAGTGGTGCCTGTTTTGAGGAAACGTCGACGCGAGTGATTCATTCCAACAGGATGCCTCTGGCTGATATGGCATGTCGAAGCAATTCGTCTTCGTAAGCAATGAGATTGACCTGAGAGAGTGGAGATCCATCATAGGGCTTCTATGAATTGTCAACGGTTTGATTCGAAGGAAGAAATGGGTGTGGCGGCAGCTAGGGATGGAGCGAAGAAGATGAGGAAGGTTCAGGGGGAAAAGGGGGAGGTGAATATTATTGTTGCGACGGGAGCTTCGCAGTTTGAAATGCTTGCGGCTCTGATTTGGGAAGAGGGAATTGATTGGTCCCAAGTAACGGTTTTTCATCTCGATGAATACGTAGGCCTTTCGATCGAGCATCCGGCATCATTCCGGAAATACTTGAAGGAACGATTTGAGGATCAATTACCTTCTCCGGTGAAAGCTTTTCACTATATTAATGCCGAGGAGAATCCGATCGCGGAGTGTGATCGCGTAGGTGCTTTGATCGTGGAGGCCCCGATTGATGTTGCTTTTGTGGGGATCGGGGAGAATGGGCACTTGGCCTTCAATGATCCTCCGGCAGATTTTGAAACGGAGAACCCGTATTTGGTGGTGAATTTAGATGAAGCCTGTCGTCAGCAGCAATTTGGGGAAGGCTGGTTTCCGAGTTTAGAGGCGGTTCCTGAGAAGGCGATTTCGATGTCAGTTCGACAGATCATGAAGAGCGGATCGATTATTTGCACGGTCCCCGATGAACGAAAGGCCGAAGCGGTGCGTAACTCAGTTGAGGGGGAAGTGTCTCTGGATGTTCCTGCGTCGATTCTGCAACAGCATGAAGACTGTGGACTCTATATCGATGAGCCGGCGGCGAGCTTGTTGGGTAAAGGGGGGGCGGCATGAGTTCGATTGGAATTGGGTTGGTGGGCGCGGGTTGGATGGGTGCGACCTTATTGCGCCGTTTTTCCGAGTATGAGAGGGTCCAAGTGATCGGGGTCCATCAGCGGCGGCGAGATAAGGCCCTTGAGGTTATGAACGAATTGGGCATTGGAGAAGATCTCTACTTTGATGATTTTGAGAAAATGTTGAGCATGCCTGATTTAGATGCGGTCATCATTTGCAGCACGAATGAGGCGCATGGACAGCAGTCTATCGCGGCTATGGAAGCGGGGAAGCATGTCTTTTGTGAAAAACCCTGTGCAACTCGCTACCATGAATTTCTGCGTCAGATTGAGTTGGAGGCGGCAAATCCGGGATTAGTGACTTTCGTGGATTACCTTATGAATTTTGATGCTTTGGAGAATCGTATTAGGTGCATGACGTCCGAAGGTGTTTTTGGAACGATTACCCAGATTCAAGTGAATTATCGTCATCCGATCAATATTGCTGGGGACAAAAAATGGAAGCTCTCCGGTGAACGTATGGGAGATGCAATCGGGATGGGAATCATTCATTCGCTTTCTGTAATGCTTAATATTATGGCCGAGCAAGGAGCGACTCCAGTGAGGGTTTATGCGACGAACTCAATGGTTCATCGCCGCGACTTTGATATTCCTGGCCTCTGGAACTTACAGATTGAATTCAGTAATGGGGCAACCGGTTTTTGTTTTGGTAATGTTGATCAGGCAAATGGTTACGATGCCTACCATCATATTCACGGAACGGAGGGGGGCTTAATTTTTGATTCATTGTTGGATCGCCCACAAAAAATTCGTGTTTGGTCTGATAAAACCACCGATGGAAAATGGATTTATCCTCTCGACGCGGAGCGTTGTAAAGCTGAGGGAGTAGAAGAGCATCAATGGCCTGCTGATACCACTACTCCTGATAGTGGAGATGTTATGAGACATCAAACGGGAGCTTGTGTTTCACATTTTCTGGAATGTATCCAGAAGGGCGAGCAATCGTATCTCAGTTTTATTAATTCATCTCCGGTTGCGAATTTGGGATGGGCGGCACAAATTTCGGCACATGAACGAATGCCAGTTGAATTACCTTTAGATAAAGAACGGGCTCGGGAATTTTTTAAGGGGGAAAACTAAGAATGGGGGCATTCGACTTACAGGTGAATGGCTACGCGGGAGTCGATTTTAATGGCGACTTACTCAGCGGTGAAGACCTTGATCAGGTATGCGAGGCTTTAAAGAAGGATGGAATTGGTGGGATTCTTGCAACCTTCATTACGGATGATCTTGGGGT
>DIHU01000235.1 GCA_002420315.1 Akkermansiaceae bacterium UBA5688 | reverse complement strand
ATAATCCCTGCCGAGCGATTACTCGAGCTGAAATCTGATCTTTGGATTATTCATAATCCAACACTCGGACTTAATGCGAACTATCCAAAAATGATCGAAATCGCGGCGCTAGCTGGAGTTCCTATTTTAATGCAGATACACGATTTCGTGGAGGATGGACGGCCTAAAAATTACCAACTTGTTTTAGGAAATAAACGGCTCTACCCCACTGCTCGGCATGTTCATTATGCTACTATCAATCGCCGCGACCTTGAGGTCCTAAAGACCGCTGGTGTTGCTGCATCTCGTGTTCATTTCCTTCCCAATGCTGTCAATCCGCCTGCGATTAAAAAAAGAGTTTCGGAAGATCCCTTTCTTTTTTACCCCGTCCGTGGGATTCGCCGAAAAAACCTCGGGGAGCTATGTCTTTTGGCTGCTCACGCCCCACCCAAGACCCGCTTTGCAGTAGCTTTGCGATCTGGTCCAGAAGAACCCGCCTTCATCCATGACGATTGGGTTAGCTTTGCCGAGAAAGAGCGACTCCCGATTGACTTCAATGTTGTTGGTAATCATCCCGATTCCTTCACAGAATTGCTAGAAAAGGCAACTCATCTCGTCACAACATCGATTAGCGAAGGTTTTGGACTTACTTTTCTCGACCCTGCTTTTTTGAATAAACCGCTGATCGGTCGTGATCTTCCTCAAATCACTTGTGACTTTGTCGACTATGGCACCCTTTACAAATCCATTCCCGTTTCTCTTGATACCCTGCCAGGCCTAGAGAAGGAATATCGTAAGAAACTCTCACAGACCATGCTGGATTACGGTCGAACTTTGAACGTCGTAGAACTTGATTATGCTTGGTCTCAATTCTCGGCTGGCGGCAACGTTGACTTTGGGAATCTTCCAGAGGAATTCCAGCGCAAAATTATTTCAGACAAACCTCTCACAGAGTTGTCTGCATGGCTAGAGAGAGCCCTCCGTAAAAAGGCCGAGGAAGTGGATATATCTCCTTGGACCTTAAAGAGCTATTCCAAAAATCTGGACAGGATAGTAAATGCTATCGGAGCACCCAGTGATCTTAGTTGGATCTCTCCCGAGCGGATTCTCACTCAATTTCTTGCGCCTGAAAAATTCCACTTTTTACGGTCGCGGATCAATCCGCCTGATACTCCTCCCACAAACGATTGATCGCCTTCTCATCGGGCTTTCCGTCCGAGACTATGATTCGATACCGCCAAGTTAGTAACTGGTCTGGCAGAATCACCAACGGTTTTTCCTGGATTGGGGTCCAGCATAGAAAGACTTTCCCGTCCGGCCAAGTTCGCAAGCGCTGGGGAGAATCGAAATTTTTGGGATGCCCCATCATCGTGATGGTGGCATCACCTTTTTCGGTTGGCCCAAAAATAGCGCACCAGTTGGCACGAGTGGCGTGGCTGTCTCTACGCATTTTTCCAGCAGAAGTAAGGTAGTTGCTGTTCTTCGAATTCCACGAATGGGGACCACGGTAGGCAAGCGGCCCTCCATATCGATAGATAGGTAATTCTAACTTTTCACTGGAAACATTTTTCTGAGTGAGGTGATAGTCGATAATATTAGCCTCATTCGTTGTTCTTACCGATATTGAGAGTGCCTCTTTGAGAATGACGGTCTCTTCCCTCTTGCTCCCTTTGAACGCAACTTGTTCTTGTTCCACCGTGAATCCAGTCGCGTTTTTGTTGAGTAATTTCAGAAAGCGGACCTTGCCGCTTTCTTTTCCCAAATTCCAAAAATCCGGCTGATCCTTGCCGTGTTTGCTCTTTACCCACGCATGCCACAATCCCAAATGATGAAGATGGTCGCCTGGGTGAATACCAGTAACAATTCCACCCTTGGGGCTTTTAAGAGGGTGGATGAACCCACTCCGGCGATAAGCTTTCTTGGCTCCTTCTGGCGGTGCAACTTCAGATTTGTGGTAAGTCAGGATATCTCTATTACCTCGGAGGATCACAATATCCTTTTCTGAGTCAACAAGACTGACCTCCTGGGCCACTGCCAAGATGAAACTTAAAATGAAAACGCTAAATTTTAGAGCCATGATTTTAGAACTTTTACATCTTTTTTAATATTAGCGACAGCCTCCATTACAACTTGTTTAGGGTAAATTGGGGCCCTTCCCCATTCCATATGCAGAGACAAAGGCATTGTTGAATGATCATTCCTTACATCATTAAAAATCTTTTTATTTACGATACCTGTGTCGAGTGGAATATTTTTAATTTTTGTAGTACGCTCATTACTCCACCTGGCGTCTTTCACAAAAATTGACCGGACGTGCTTTCCCATTACGGCTAGAGCTGTTTGGAATGATAGACCGGACCCCGCCCTGACATGACGAAGGTCGAAGGCAATCGCAGCTTGAGCTGGATCCACGTTTTTAAACATCATGGCTGCGTCCCAAGCTAATGAGCCGGCATACTTGGCCCCTGCGTGAATTTGATAAAGAGCCTGCACTCCGATTTCGCGGTTCATTGCCTCGAGCTCTTTCAGCTTAGCGGTATTCTCAGCAACTTGCGGAAGAAGATCCTTTGTCAAGTCGTAGCGGAAATAGTCCATACGATAGCGTGTGATGCCATTTGCCTTTAAAACACGAAGGAAATCAGCATTTTCCGAACTTGCGGAGTTCACATTACACGTCGCAATTAATGCTTTTTGGCCATTCTTGCCAAGGGATTCCACCATTTTGGGAACTTCAGCTTCCGCGTCCCTGGGCTCAATATGTCCACCCTTTCGAATTGTCGCCTCAATTCCTTGGACCCCCATTTTTGCTAGCTCTTCACCCATCCGATCGTAATCGAGGCTCTGGATTGGCTTTTCGAAAACCGCAATCGGCCATGATTCAACTTTGGAGGGGTTTCCCGCACCTAGCCTTGCCCCTATCGAGGCAAGACCAGTTTGGGCGATAAATTGATTTCGCTTCATATCCAAAACATAAAGCCCAGCGCGATCCCGAATGACAACCTGAAACGTCAAAAACAAATCAAAACGCTTTCGCCGCTTTCTTTCCAGACCGACTGGCCTATGATTCCTCTACCGATGAAATTAGTGTTTCTAATCGCAACCGCGCTCGTTCTCCGACTTTCCGCTAATCCGGTAGCTGGTGAAGAATCTGATCTTAAGCCAGATGCCAATGCAATTTTCGGCTCAATGGATAATGGGTTTGAATATATCATCTATCCAAACTCTGAACCTCCCGGTAAATTCTCGGTTCGACTTCACGTTGCAGCCGGTTCTTTGATGGAAGACGATGATCAACGTGGTTTGGCCCATTTTTTGGAGCATATGGTCTTCAACGGATCTAAAAATTTCACGCCTGCCGAACTCATTCCACGGATGCAGCGATTGGGTATTCAATTCGGAGCTCATGCCAATGCCTACACCTCTTTCGATGAGACTGTGTATATGCTGGATTTACCGAATATGGATGACGAGACAGTGGATCTATCCTTCACTGTGATGAGGGACTTCGCTGACGGAGCTCTCTTGACTAAGGAAGAAATTGAGAGTGAGCGTGGAGTGATCATCTCAGAGAAGGCTTCCCGTGACTCTGTCGGTTACCGGATGATGTTAAAACAGTTCGAATACCTCATTCCGGGCTCACGTTTAATGAAGAGAGTTCCCATTGGAACTGAAGAGGTAATTAAAACAGCTCCTCGTGAGCGTTTCATTGACTTTTACACCCGCTACTACACTCCCAAACGGATGACATTCGTCGTAGTCGGTGATTTTGAAGCAAAGGAGATGGAAAAACGGATTCGCGAGACCTTCATCTCTATGCAAAATCCGCAAAATCCGGGTCAAAATCCGCCTAAGGATATTCCACCTTCGGGTTTCGGGCTTCGATCCGAAGTTTTCACGGATAAGGAACTTCCTTCAACTGATATTTCCCTCTACTCCCTGCGCCCCTACACCCAGAAGCCAGACACCAGCACTAACCGTATTAACCAATACCCACTTGCCATTGCCAATGGGATCTTGAGTAGACGTTTTGGAATCCTCGCTAAAGAAGAAGGCTCATTAATTCTATCTGGTTCGGCTAGCCGGAGTGCCTACTTCAATATGATTGAACAGGGCGGAATCGAAGTGACTCCTACTGAGGGAAAATGGAAGGAAGCGGTTCCCATTCTTGAACAAGAGCTCCGCAAGGCTGTTCAATTTGGATTTACGGAAGAGGAGCTAAAAGAGGTGAAAGCTAATCTTATCAATGGTGCTGAAGAAGCCGTGAAACGCAACGATACCCGGCGCTCAGAAGGAATTGCAATGCAGTTCATAGGGGCGATTGGCGAAAGGAATGTCTTCACCACTCCAGAGACAGACCTAGAACTTGTTAAATCTGCATTAGGAAAAATTACAACTGAAGATTGCCAGAAAGCTTTCAACGAGTTTTGGGACACCAAGGATATTTCTCTAGTTCTTACGACGCCGACAGCACCCGAGTCGGCGGCTCAAGAACTTAAGAAGATCTTTCTCAAGAGCGGTGCTACAGAGGTGACCCCTCCCACCGAAAAAGCCTTGGCTCCCTTCGCTTATACTAACTTCGGGAAACCAGGCACCGTTGTTCAGGAGACTAAAATTGAAGATCTTGATGCGACTCAACTGATGCTTTCTAACAATATTCGCGTCAACTATAAGCAAACTGATTTTCAGAAAAACTCGATTAGTATCAAAGCCCGCTTTGGATCGGGTCAACTGAGCCAGCCAAGTGGGATATCGGGGCTTGATCGATTCGCAAGTGCTATCTTTGAGGCGGGTGGTTTAGGCCAACATTCGGCTGACGATCTTCAGCGTATTCTCGCTGGCAAGAATGTAAGCGTTGGCTTTGGAGTTGGTGAAGGGAGCTTCTCCCTCTCTGGACGAACTACCCCGGAAGACCTAGAGCTCCAGTTGCAGTTAATGTGTGCTTACCTAACTGACCCTGGATTTCGACCCGAAGGCGAGCGTATGTTTAAAATGGCTCTTCCGATGCTCTACAATCAGCTCGAACACTCGATGCAAGGAGCCATGATCAAGGTAGCCAGCCATATGCATGGGGGAGATTTTCGCTTTGGATTCCCTGCTCAGGAAACGGCTATGTCTTTTGATAATGAAATGGTTAAGGAATGGGTCATGCCTTCTTTCAAGGATGCCCCACTGGAACTTACCCTTGTTGGAGATCTCGATCCAGCTCTCGCATTACCACTGATTCAAAAAACCTTTGGAGCATTGCCAGAGCGCAAAACCGCGAAGCCCAATTACGAGAAGCGCCGGAAAATCAATGTTCCGGCGCGTCCAGACAACAAGAAATTCACATTCGATTCTAAGATTCCTAACGGAGCCGCCATGGTCGTTTGGAAAATTCCTGCTACCGGAACCGACGTGAAAAGAACGAGACGATTTAATATTCTGGCCTCAATCCTAAGTGATCGGCTTCGCGAGGAGATTCGTGAAAAGCTCGGAGGGTCATATAGTCCACGCGCTAGCGCCTCCCCAAGCCAGGAACTAGATATGGGGGTGCTCCAAGCAATGGCCCAAGTGAAGCCCGAAGAAACGAAAAAATATGGTGATCTTATGATTTCACTTGCTCACAAGATGGCAGAAAACGGGGTCACTCAAGACGAACTTGAGCGGTCTCTTAAACCGATTCAATCGGGGCTCAAAGAAAGTCTTCGTGACAACGGGTATTGGTTGGGGGTGGTCCTTGGGAGTAGTCAGGAAAAGCCCTATATGCTCGATTGGGCGAGAACCCGTGATGAAGATTATAGCAAAGTAACGATTAAAGAAATCAACACCCTTGCGAAACAGTTTCTCAGCAAAAGTAATGCAATCCTTTACGAAATTATCCCCGATCCGAAGGAAGAGTAATTTTTGACGTCTATTGATCGAGTTACCGGTCTGTTTTGAGGGCCCGCCTCACTAAGTCTAATGCTCGCTGACTGACTTGTTGTTTGAAATCGCGTCGGCTCCGTGGGTGCATTTCACGGAATGTCTCTATTCCTTCTGGGCCGGCAATTCCGAAGCAGACTGTTCCTATGGGTTTGTCTTTTGTGCCACCAGTTGGTCCGGCAATTCCCGTGATTGCAATGCTATAGTCAGAACCGCTTGTTAGGCGCGCACCCATTGCCATCTCACTTGCTACCTCCTCGCTCACCGCGCCATGCGCCGCGAGAGTGTCCTTTGAGACCCCGATCAGCTGTGCCTTTGCTTTATTTGAGTAACTTACAAACCCGTGTGTGAACACAGAGCTAGATCCTGAGACATCTGTGAGGCGACTTGCCACCAAGCCTCCAGTACAGCTTTCCGCTGTGGTAACGGTCTTCCCGAGTTTTATTAGTTCGCGCACGACCACCGATTCTAGATTAGCCCCATCATCTGAAATCAAAAATTCCTTAAATTTGGATACCGTTAATATACGTCCCTGAGTGATGGCAGCATCGGATCCGATCAATCGGAGATCCACTTCTCCCAGCCGGGCGCAATACCCAACTTCAAGACCATCGATATTCGCCAGCTCATCGTCGAGTTGATCGTGAAAATCACTCTCGCCTATTCCGACAAACTTTAACTCTTGCACATGATCGATCTCATCAACGCCAGCGAGAGCCTTGAGTCTAGGGACTACCTCGTCGTGAAACATCGGATAGAGCTCCCTTGGAGGACCTGGGAGAAGAAAAATAGCGCATTTGGGATCCCCGCCGAGCTGTGGAGGGGCATATATCCCGGGTGCCGTTCCGTTATTATTCGGCAGAATATCCGCACCCACCAAGTTTTGCGCTTGTTTGAGATTTGCATCTACCATCGGTTTGTTGCGCTTCTCAAAAAACTCATGCAGCGACCTCAAAGCAGCCTCATCTTCAATCATCTCAACCCCCAGCACCTCAGCTAGTGCCTCTCGAGTGATATCGTCGCTAGTCGGCCCAAGCCCCCCAGTTACGAGCACTACGTCAGAGCGTCTGCTGGTCTCTTTAAGGGAATCAAGGATGGCCTGGCCATCTGGGACGGTCATCTGACGCTGAACTCTAAGTCCAAGCTTTACCAATTCCTGACCCATCCATGTCCCATGTGTATTGGCGGTCGATCCGAGTAATAACTCAGTCCCTGTATTAAGTATTTCAATCCTCATTGTGATCATTCCAGACCACTTCCTTGGCATCGCCCCACAAAGATTCAAGAGCATAATGCTCACGGAACTCCTCATCGAGAACGTGAACCATCACGTCAATGAAATCGATTACGACCCAACGGCTAGCCGCTTTTCCCTCAGTGTGAAGGGCCGGATCAGATCCTTTTTCTCTAACGCTTCCTTCGACTTCCCGAACGATTGCCTTCAAGTGGGGAAGCGAGTTGCCGGAACAAACCACCATGAAATCGGTAAGCGTCGAGATACCCCGGAGGTCGAAAACCCGAACATCTTCGGCTTTTAATTCATCGGCCGCTTGTGCGCATGCAAGGGCAAGGTCGGTTCCGGTTAACATAGGATTAGATAGCAGTTTAACAAAACCTTGAGCCGGTCATCGTCCGTGAAATGGTGGAGCGTAGCGGATTCGAACCGCTGACCCTCTGCATGCCATGCAGATGCTCTACCAACTGAGCTAACGCCCCCTACCTTCTCAGGACGCGCGAAGGGATAGGCCCCACCCTCTTCGGTGGCAAGCGAAAAAGATAAGAACTTGCCCTTGTTCCCTTGGGTCTTTCGGGTATCTGATTCCACGAAATCATTTACCAGATTTGGTTAATGAGGAGCTCTTTTTCCCAGGACTGAATGCACGGTTATCATTAGATTTGTGTGGGTAAGCTTCGGAGTCGTGGGCATTTTCTGATTTGAAACAACCAGTCCTTCTAACGAGGGGCAATTCTCCGGCGGGGATAGAATATAAGTTCTAAATTGGAGATCATGATTCCGAGTTTAGTAGGAAATGCCTCGATAAAGGTCACCCATCCCCGTCTTCCATTTCCTTGGGCTACTGCTTCATTTGAGCATCTTTCTCCCCATGCCCTCTTCCGGTAAACCACACCCCTTATTTTTGACGAGACGTTTTCGGTTTTTGGCTACCCACTGATAGCCCCAATCTCGCAGGACGATAGGCAGCGGCATGATTAAGCAGGCAAGAACGACACCTCCACCCCCTGCATTCCAAAACGCACGTCTCGCTGCTTCACTCGCTCGATAGATTTCTCCACGCTCTGCGAAAGCCATTGAATCGTCAGATAAATCGATTCCATATCGCTTCGCTGTCTCGCCCTGCAAAGGAGCAAACTTTAGACGATCATTATCATCCATCCGGTTCAACCATTTCACTGCACCCTCACAAAGTAAGCAATTTCCATCAAAAAAGACGATTAGTTCCTCATCCACGGTGGAAGCTTGCCACATCCGCTTGAAAAATCGAAGATTCCTTTCGATGGACGATCATCAGCGTATCCACGATCTCCCTTCCGAGCAAAAACCTCGGGAGAAAATGGCTGCACTCGGCGCTGAAGCACTCTCAAACGAGGAACTCCTCGCTATTTTTCTCCACAGCGGAACGAAAAAATCAAGTGCTATTGAAATTGGCCGAAAACTTATCCGAAAACACGGAGGCATCGTCCCGCTTGCTCGAATCGATCTCAAGGAACTTTGTAAAGAACATGGTTTAGGCCTTGCAAAGGCCTGTCAGCTTCAGGCCGCCTTTGAACTCGGTTCCCGCGCTGCTCGTGACAGCTGCTCAACTGTTAGCCTTTCGAATAGTTTAGCGATTTATCATTTCCTCGCCCCTCAACTGGCACATCTTCCCAACGAGAAATTGTTTGTCCTATCTCTTCACAGCAATGGTAGGTTGATTCGGATGCGGGAACTCTCGAGTGGTTCGATAAATCAAACTGTTGCCTCGATCTCTGAAATTCTCCGGCCTGTTCTTATCGATCAAGCTCCCAACTTCGTAATTGCCCATAATCATCCGTCTGGCGATTCCGCCCCCAGTAGACCTGATCGATTACTGACCAAGAACCTAGCGAATGCAGCCCATACGATGGGCCTCCAGCTTGTTGATCATCTAATCATTGGTCGCCCTATGAGGGGTTCGCAGGGTTATTATTCATTCGCCGAGGAGAACCTGCTCTAGCCTTTGTCAATTCAGAGATGATGCAATCCGTCCTCACGTCCCGAAAAAGAGAGAACTTTTAAAACACAGCTTCCGATAGCGCATCATAGATTAGTCATCTCGAAGTTTGAAAATTACGCAATTGTCCCGTAGTCTTTTCAAGTCACTTTATCAGTAATATTGGCAACTCCCTATCACTTTACATTTCCCGAACAAATGCCCAATCATCCTCAATCTATCGTCTCTGAATCTGCGCAAGTTGCCGAGAATGCTGAAGTGGGACCTTATGCAATTATCGAACCCGGGGTCTCAATTGCTGCAGGTTGTCGAATAGAATCTCACGCCAAAATTTGTCGCGGCGTCAAAATGGGAAAGAATAATGTGGTCGATCACGGGGCCGTTATTGGCGGTAATCCCCAGGACCTTTCCTTTGATCCTCAGATCAATTCGGGCGTAATCATCGGAGACGACAATAACTTTCGAGAGCATGTTACCATCAGCCGGAGCACGGAGCCTAATGGAAATACTATCATTGGTAACCGTAATTTCTTTATGGCGGTTTCCCATATTGCCCATGACGTCATTGTCGGGAATGATAATATTCTGGCCAACAATGTCATGATTGCGGGACACGTTCGAATTGGAAATAAAGTCTTCCTTGGTGGCGGCACTGCCATTCATCAATTCACTCACGTTGGAGATTTCGCCATGAGCCAAGGAAATAGTACCCTTACCCAAGACGTCCCTCCTTATTGCGTCGCTTACAAAATCAATCAGCTTTCTGGGCTCAACGTCATTGGTTTGAGACGTGGTGGATTTAGCCCCGGAGATCGAAAGGAAATTAAGCTGGCCTACTCTCTTGTTCTGAAATCAAAATCCACTCGAGAAGATGCTCTTAAAGAGGCCGACAGCAGGGATTTTGGACCAGTAGCAGCAAGGTTAGTCGAAGCTGTTCGCTCTCCCTCCTCTAGAGGGATCCTCACTCGCTAGTTTCGTTTTGATTGCAAAAATTCAGATTCTCCACTAGCAAGCTGTCACACAGGTTTACCTCTTAGAATCATGAGCAAACGCGTTCTTCTTACCACCACCTCTTTTCAGGATACCCCGGGGACCCACCAAGACCTTTTAAACTCCCAGGACTGGGAAGTCGTCCGAGTCCGTGGTCCGCTATCGGAGGCCGAAATGCTCGATTTGTCCGGTGATTTCGATGCTTTCCTTTGCGGAGACGATGCGATTACCCAAGCAGTTATTGATAAATCACTTCCCCGACTCCAAATTATTTCTAAATACGGAATCGGTCTCGACAAGATCAACGTCGATTATGCGACGGAAAAGAAAGTGCCCGTTCTTTTCACTCCAGGTGTTAACCACACAACGGTAGCCGAGCATACCTTCGGCCTCCTTCTCGGTATAACTAAAAAGATCCAATCAAACTCCGTCGCTGTTCAAAATGGCGAGTGGGTCGCGGGTTGGAAAAAACCTGTTGGAAACGAAATTATGGGGAAGACAATCGGGATTCTTGGTCTCGGGCGTATTGGTAAAGAGGTCGCAATCCGGGCCCGCGCATTCGGGATGAGCATTATCGCCTTTGACCCCTACTTTGACGATTCTTTTGCGTCCGAGAATAGTGTGAACCGATGCTTATCCATGGACGAAGTTCTTCACAATTCTGATATCGTTTCACTTCACTGTTTTCTCAACGATGAAACGGAGGACATGATAAATGCCGCTAAAATCGTTAAAATGCGTGACGGGGTAATCGTTCTCAACTGCGCTCGAGGAGAACTCGTTAACACCAACGCTATGGCTGACGCTCTCAAGTCAGGCAAGGTTGGGGGCTACGGAGCCGATGTCCTCGATGCGGAACCGCCTGCACCTGGTCATACTCTCATTGGTGCTCCGAATTGTATCGTCACGAGCCATATCGGCTCACGTACGCATGAGTCAGTGCAACGTCAGGCTAACCGCTGCTTAAATAATGCCATCAACTTTTTCGCCGGAGCTGACGACGTCCTCTGCGCGAATGGTGTCCTTTAAATTTTCAAATAAAAATCCCTTAAAATCTCATGAGTCTCGAAATTAAACCAGCCTCCGAATGTGCCTACGATATTCTTTCGATGGGTGAAATCATGCTCCGGCTTGACCCCGGTGATGGTCGGGTTCGCACCACACGGCAGTTTCAAGCCTGGGAAGGCGGCGGCGAATATAACGTTGCTCGTGGCCTTCGTCGTTGCTTTGGTAAACGTGCTGCCGTTCTTACTGGATTTGTCGATAACGAAGTTGGGCGCCTTCTGGAAGATCTTGTCCTCCAAGGCGGGGTCGATACTCAGTTTATTAAATGGGTTGATTTTGATGGTCTCGGGGTTGCTGCCCGGAATGGGCTCAATTTTACGGAGCGTGGTTTTGGCGTTCGTGCCGCCAAAGGAACCTCGGACCGTGGCCATACCGCGGCATCCCAACTTACTGTTAAAGACTTTGATTTTGAACATATTTTCGGATCCCTCGGTGTTCGATGGTTCCACACCGGTGGGATTTTCGCGGCTCTCTCGGAGGGTAATGCTGCGCTCACGATTGAGGCCTGTAAGATTGCTAAAAAATATGGCACTATTGTTTCCTATGACCTGAACTATCGACCGAGTCTTTGGAAATCAATCGGGGGACAAGCCAAGGCGCAAGCAGTCAATCGTGAAATTGCAAAGTATGTCGATGTCATGATCGGTAACGAAGAAGATTTCACGGCCTGTCTCGGATTTGAGGTCGAGGGGGTAGACGAAGAAAATATTACCGGGATCGATATCTCGAATTTCAAGGGAATGATCGGAAAGGCTGTTAGTGAGTTTCCAAATTTTAAGGCCACTGCCACGACTCTTCGAGAGGTTCACACTGCCTCCGATAACGACTGGGCCGCATTAGCTTGGCACGATGGCGAGTTCTACAGTTCCACCAATCGTGAGTCTCTTGAAATCTTCGACCGGGTTGGCGGCGGCGACTCCTTTGCTTCCGGACTAATTTATGGGTTTCTTGAATTTAACGATGCAGCGAAAGCTGTGGAATGGGGTGCTGCTCACGGGGCCCTTGCAATGACAACCCCTGGAGACACTACGATGGTGACCAGGGAGGAAGTTGGGAAACTAGTTGGCGGAGGATCAGCCCGCGTCGACCGCTAACGGAAAAATATCTTTTATGGCTCAGAGTTTATTCAGTGCAGTTCGGGCTTTTTTTGCTGGGACTCAGAATCAACTTTTAACGATGCGGTGTTGGATTATTTCACTCCCTTTTTTTGTAGTTATTTCCTGCACCTCGAAAGACCTTACTTCCCCCAGTAGTCCTAGCCTGCCACCGCCAGGAGGTTCACCTAACATTTTTAAGCGTTATTCGGTCAGAGATGATGCAGAAATGATGGGTGGATGGTCACGGAATTTTGATATGTCCGGAGTTTCATTCAATGAGAAGATGACCCTGACTCTGGTGACACGTCGTCACGTTGTGATGGCTTACCATTATCGTCGTAAGCCAGGGGCTAAAGCGGTATTTCACAATCGCGCAGGGGAGAAAGTTGAGCGCACTTTGGTGAGTGTCACCAGGGTAGTTGGAGATGTCGCGGTGGGGCTTCTCGATTCAGATGTCCCCCTAGATCTGAAGGTTTATTCTCTTCCTAGACCACGTGAGAATTTTTCTCATCTTAAGGGAGCAACGGCTGCGGTAACTGATCAAAATAGACGTATTTTCTTTCATGAAATCGATCGAGTAAGCCCTACGTCGATCGCTTTCCGTCATCCCAAGCTAGGAAAGCATGGATGGGGTAAAAACCTTGTTAAGGGTGATAGCGGAAATCCTTCCTTTTTAATCAGTGGGGAGGAACTTGTCCTTATCGAGACTCACACCTCCGGGGGGGGTGGTTCAGGTCCATTTTATGGGAGTCCCTTGATTCAGAAAAAGCTTTCAGTAGCCATTAGTAACTTAGCTCCTGGATACCAGCTCCGCTTAAAATCGCTTTAACGGGATTGTGGGCGATGTTAAGCCTACAACTGCAATTTCTATGGTCTGCCAAGAGACTTGTAATTTCTTTATGGCTCATGCTCGGAAGGAAGTAAAAAAGAGTTGGAGGCCAAAGAGCAGTAGCTTTTCAGTATTGCTTCACTCGAGGAGGGCGGTCACCCTCTAGGCATAACAAACAAAAACGCCGTGAAATTATTGATATCCACCCTTCTACCATTTCTCTTTATTTCTTGTGCCAACTTGGCAGCAGATAGGTGGGATGAAGTGGAAGAACAGGAAAACAAGACTCAAGGTGATAAGGCTGAACGATCAGATAAGACTATTAATACTCTTGAGGACGTAATTCCTATCTCAGAAGCTGGTGACAAGCTTCAACTACTGGATCCCGATACCACTTCCGAGCTCATGAAGGACGAAAATAAAAAAACTGTCAGTGGCCCCACTTCAATTAAAGTGGTCGCTCCTGAATCTGACAGCGTCATTGACGTTAAGCCAAGTAGCACTGCTCCGGCGGAATAATAACGCAGCGTGTCCTAAACTATGGCTCAACAGCGACCCCGCAAATTTAAAGCGGAACCCTATGATTGGCATGAAATTGTCGAACTCAAGATAGAAGGTCTCTCAAATCTTGGAGCTGGCATTGCCAAACCCGACGGCTGGGTCGTTTTCGTTCCTTTTGCTCTACCGGGTGAAAAGATCCTCGCTAAGGTTTGGCGAAATGAGGCAAATTGTTCCCACGCTGATCTAGTCGAAATTCTGGAACTATCGCCAGATCGTATCGAACCTCGCTGTCCCCATTTCGCGACTTGTGGTGGCTGCCAATATCAGCATCTGCCATACGAGAAGCAGCTTGGATGGAAAACAAGACAGGTTCAGGAGCTCCTGTCCCATATGGTCGGAATCGAGGCTAAAGTTAATCCAACCGTCCCCTCGCCAAAGCAATGGGGGTATCGTTCAAAGATTACGCCACACTTCCAACGACCGAAACCTGGGGAGGATTTCCCAATTGGCTTCCTAGAGTTTAATCGGAGAACCCGCCTCGTTGATATTTACAATTGCCTGATCGCGATGGATGAAATTAACGAGGCTCTTCAGCCAATCCGTGACGATGTTAAGAGCCGTGCCGCAGAGTATAGGAAAGGAGCTACGCTTCTTCTTCGCGCAACCGAGGACCGCGTCGAGACAGACCACCGTGCTCCCGTTTCCGAAAAAGTCGGAAACCTGAAGTTTCACTTTCTTGCCGGAGATTTTTTCCAAAATAATCCCTTCATCCTAGATTCATTCACCAAACATGCCGCTGAGCAGGCGGAAGGTCCGAATCAAAAATACCTTCTCGATGCTTATTGTGGTTCTGGTCTATTTGGCCTGAGCTTGGCGAAGAACTTTGAACGAGTGGTTGGGATCGAACTCTCCGAAACTTCAGCCGACTGGGCCCGCCGCAATGCCAAAACAAATGGCATCGAGAATGCCAGTTTCATCGCATCGTCGGCAGAAGATCTCTTTGCTGATATAACCTTTCCACCTGAGGAAACTTCCATCGTTATCGATCCACCGAGAAAAGGCTGCAGTGTCGATTTTCTAAATCAACTCTTTGCCTTCGGTCCAAGCCGCGTCGTTTATGTCTCATGTAATCCTGCAACTCAAATGCGGGATCTCAAAAGTTTTTTAGAAAAGGGTTACGAAATCGAAAGTATCCAACCATTCGACCTATTTCCGCAGACCCGCCATCTTGAGTGTGTGATCGCATTAAGTCGGCAATGTTGAACAAGCTTCTGAAAGCGCATCAATAGTAATTGATTTTTTGTTTTCGATCTTACGCTTCAGCGGAAGATCGTGAAACTTGATGGCAGTTCTTCTTAGGCGCCTGATGTCCCTTTGTTCCAATTCAAAAGACATTTGTAAGCCACTCCGGTTCCTCCGAAAAGATCTAGCGCACTCCCCACAGTGGCATCCAGACGCCCGTCACTCGCATCGTTAATTAGCTTCAAATCATCAAGCCCCCTTACCCCCCCTGCGTATGTGATAGGACAGCCGGTCCACTGCCCCAACAAATTTACTAGAGACACATCTACCCCAGCGCATTGACCTTCTACATCAGCTGCGTGAATCAAAAATTCACCACAATATTTGGAAAGGTCCCCGATCGTTTCTAGATTAACTTCCATCTCTGTCAGAGTTTGCCAACGATCCATTGCCACGGTCCAGCCGCTTCCCACTTGCCGGCAACTGAGATCAATAATGATCTTTTCAGTTCCAATCCTGTCCGCCAACAAGGCAGCCCTATCAGCTCGAAACTTCCCCTCAGAATCGAAAAGCCATGAAGTCACGATTACGCCACTTGCCCCTGCTTCGAGCCAATCTTCGGCATTCTCAGCTGAAATCGCTCCTCCAATTTGTAGTCCTCCTGGCCAAGCCGCAAGGGCTTCGCGAGCAGCTTGATCGTTCCCCGGGCCTAATTTGATCACATGTCCTCCTCGTAATTTATCCTTCGCAAACCGCTGAGCATACCACGAGGGTGACTTCTCTGAGACGAAATTCTCAATTGCTCCGCTGTCGTTGAGCGTGCCTCCAACGATCTGCTTCACTTTTCCTTCGTGAAGATCGATACATGGGCGAAACATAGTAGTAGCCATACCCGTAGATAAATTGTCCTGTTTTGGAATCCAAGCCTCATGAATCGACTTCTTTGCATCATACCTACTATTTCGCTCCTGAATGCCAGTCCTGAGTCAAAGGAAATTACAACCAAAGACAAGGCCCCCAAAGGAATGGTGTGGATTGAAGGCGCCAGCTACACACGCGGGACCAAAGAAAATCCAAAAATTCCCTTTAATGATGAGGAGCGTCCCGTGCACAAAGTGACAGTGAGTGGGTTCTATCTCGATGAGCACGAGGTTACTAACGCGCAATTCAGGGATTTCGTCGATGCCACCGACTATAAGACTCAGGCCGAGAGAGGTTGGTCAAAAAAAGATTTTCCGAAGGCTCCTCCAGAGGCACTGAAACCTGGGGGCATTGTTTTCTCAGGTCCTTCAAAGGCGGTTGAGCTTCGTGGCCAGGGTGCTGAATGGCAATGGTGGCAATTTAAAGAAGGCGCCTCCTGGAAACATCCTTCAGGCCCTAAGTCGAATCTCGATGGAATGGAAAATTATCCTGTTGTTTGCGTCACTTGGGAAGATGCCAATGCTTACTGTAAGTGGGCTGGTAAAAGATTACCTACAGAGGCGGAATGGGAGTTGGCCGCCCGTGGAGGAAACGAAGGGCTCGATTACATTTGGGGCAATAGCCCAAAACCAGGTAAAAAGTGGCTAGCCAACGTTTTCACCGGAGAGTTTCCCCATAAGGATACTGGTGAAGACGGTTTCAAGGGGACTGCTCCTATTAAATCTTTTCCACCCAATGGATTCGGACTCTATGATATGGCGGGGAATGCTTGGGAACATTGCTCTGATTTATATCGGCCGGATGCATACTCGCTCTTCCTTAAATCCCCGAAGAAAGATCCAAAGGGACCACGTGGTGGCGTGAGTCAGATTGAGGTGAATTGGTTTCTGCAGAATGGCAAGTGGCCCTCGCCTCTGATCTTTGGGAAACAGCACGCGCTGAGCTTTCTCCACGTCACAAAGGGCGGATCATTCCTCTGTCACGAGTCATACTGCTTACGATACCGCCCCGGGGCACGGCATTATTCCGAATCACTGGCCCCTACGAACCACACGGGCTTTCGTTGCGCCAAGTCAAGATAGGAAAGTAACATCATTTGGGATCCTTCCGAAGGGTCGGCGGCTTTCGCTAGACAATTTCATTAAGATTGGCGGCCGCTCCCCTGTAAGCCGGATTCTGTTCCATCCATCCTATATGGACTTCGGCAGTCATTTATCTCTGCGACTATTACCCGGGGATCAATCGGACGAGCAGTCCTTCCCCTGTTTTGTCTTGCACTGCGAGAGGTTTACCCTGCCACCTAAGTTACCCTCGGCGCGGTGGGCTCTTACCCCACCTTTTCACCCTTACCTTCCGAAAAAGGCGGTTTGTTTTCTGCGGTACTATCTGTCCAGTGGTTCTTTCGACCCACTGTCCCTCCCTTTCAGGAGGCACACTGCTCTGTAGTGTCCGGACTTTCCTCCAATTTCCATACGAAAACCAGCGACTGCCCGGGGAGCGGTCATGAAAACTATAAAATAACCAAAGAATTAGCTAGCTTGAAAAAATCCTATGACAAACCCGGTTGACCACTGGCGTATAAAGGGCACTGTAAATACGATTTATGAAAAGATTAGCTCTTCTTCCATTTCTCCTTGGTCCGCTCTGCGCTAAGGAAGTCTACAATGTCCTACCTGAAGCCACTTCCGATTGGAAAATGGCCGGACCCGGTTCTTTCGAACAAAAAAATGGTGTTTCCACCGCAACAGGAGGGATGGGTCTCTGGTGGTATGGTAAAAAGGAATTCACCAATGCCTGCTTCACCGTCGAATTCTTGGCCCCCGAGGACTCTGATAACTCGGGTATCTTTGTCCGGTTCCCAAATCCGGGTAATGATCCATGGGTCGCCGTCAAAAAAGGATACGAAATTCAGATCTGCGGTAACGAGTCCCACAAAAATAAGACTGGAGCGATTTATGACATTCAGCCAGCCATTGATCCGGGCATGAAGGTTGGTGAATGGAATACCTATAACATTATCACTGCCGGCGATCAGATCGCAATTATCCTCAATGGCAAACTTATCAACGTCTACGAATGTCAGGACGGACGAGGTGACGTGGGTGGCTACTTTGGGCTACAGAACCATGATGACGGATCTCCAGTTCAATTTCGCAAGGTGAAAGTCCGAGAGCTTGCTTCTGGATCACTTCTGGCAGCTATGAGCGAACTCGGAATACCACGATCTGCTCTGATCGCTTATAACTCTGCATCCAATACGAAGGAAAAGTGGTATCATCTCGCTGACCACGGTCCTGCTTTTTTTCAGACGTATGGCGATTACTTCAAAGGTAAACTGCGTCGCGAATCAGCTTTGAAAGGGATTGCCCTAAATTACTCTGCTTTGCCAGGTAGGGTTGCTCTTTTTAACACCGAAAACCTCTCTCTTGTCTCTGCGACCGATAAGGGTGTTAACTTAATAAACACTCCTTGGGGTGGTGGTCACCAAAAGGTTAATGAGTTTAACAATAAGGATTCCTACCTCTTCACTGCAGCTGAAGGTCCAGTTTGGGCAGACGACTCAGGCGCATTTAAAGATAATCGACCCCTCAAGGGTTACGGTAATTTCTCACACCTCGAATTCAATGGGTATTTCCGTAGCGGTAATCAGGTTGTCCTTGATTATTCTGTTAATGGGACCCAAATTCTCGATGCTGTCAGCGATCATAATCATGGGATGGCTCGCTATCTAGACGTTGCTCCTCACGATAAGCCTCTTACCGTTCGGCTTCTCGACGACTCGAGTGAAAAGGGCTTTGCTCTAAAGGTAAAATCCATCAATGGAAATGCCAAAACCACCTCGAAAAATGGTTCCTATTTTCTTCGTCTTGATGCCTCCGCTAAGCAGACCAGAGTTACCCTACTTTACACCGGACATTCAGATGCTGAAGCTCCTGCTCCAGTCTCCCTAAGTTCTCTTACCGAAGGTGGCCCTGGCATCTCGCCTGAGGTCTTCGAGGTCGAAGCAAAGGCAGACAATTCCAAGAAGGCGTGGCTAGTCGAACAAGTTCCCCTTCCCCCAGCACTCAAGGCTTCTCCCTACAAAGGTAAGGTCCGCATGTCGGATGTAGATTTCTTCTCTGATGGCAATCGAGCTCTTCTCTCAACCTGGGATGGTGACATCTGGATGCTCACTGGTTTAAAGGCCTTCAAGAAACTCACTTGGAGACGTTACGCAACCGGCTTTTTCGAACCACTCGGTCTGAAAATTGTTAATGATGTGCCGCACATAGCCGGTCGCGATGGTATCTATGCAACTTACGATCTCAACAACGACGGAGAAGCAGATAAGTTCAAAGTCTTCAACAATGATGTTTATCTTTCCAATAACTTCCACGAGTTCCAGTTCGGTCTTGAAACCGATAAGGAAGGAAATTTCTACTTTGCCAAGGCCTCGCCAGTTCGCGGTGGTGGTCGTGGTTTCGAAAAGATCCTTCCCCACAACGGGGCTTTTGTTAAAATTAGTTCAGACGGCAATCGTCTTTACACTATTGGTACTGGCCTGCGTGCTCCCGGCGGTATTGGAGTTGGACCAAACGGTGAAATTACGTCAGGGGAAAATGAAGGAACTTGGCAGCCCCGTTGCAAGATCAACTATTATGAGCCGGAAAACGGGACTCCGTTCTTTGGCGTAGAGGATGCTCGTCAGGGGAATAAATCAAAATTCACAGAGCCTCTTTGCTATCTCCCAATGTCGGTCGATAACTCCGGAGGTGGGCAAATTTGGGTTCCTGAAAATGCTAAGATTGGTATTGCGTCGGGCGAACTTCTTCACCTTTCCTACGGCCAATCCTCGATCTACCACGTTCTCCGACAGAAGGTTGGTAATGGATTCTATCAGGGCGGTGTGGCTAAAATCCCTGTCAAACTTTCATCTTCTGCTCAGCGCGCTGTTTTCCACCCGGATGGTTCAATGTATGTTGTCGGATTCCGGGGTTGGCAGACGAATGCCGCCACAGAGGCTGGTCTCCAGCGCATTCGTCGTAATTACAAGGAAGTTAATCCGCTCCCAACTGCGATGACCGTCACGAAGGAGGGCATCAAACTGTCCTTCGATGTCGAACTTGACGACGAACTAGCGACGGATCCGACTTCTTTTACAGCTCAGCGCTGGAAGTATATTCGCGGGCCTCAGTATGGTTCTGGTGATTTTTCGGTAGACAATCCTGATAAGGCAGCTGAGGCGAGAGCGATCAAAAAAGAGTCAAAGAGCCATCGTAAACGTGATAACGTGAAGATTACCGCTGCTAAACTTGGGGGAGATAAGAAATCAATTCTTCTTACTGTAGCGGGGCACAAGCCCAGCCAGCAGTTCAAGCTTGAATACGATCTCGAGTCCTCCGATGGTGATGAGTTGATTGGAACGATTCATAGCACCATTCACAAGGTTCCTAGTAGTTAGACTAGAGCTCTAAAAAGTTTACAAAACGCTCTTGAGCTTACTCGGGAGCGTTTTTCTTTTTGCCCTCTTCCAATAGACGTTTAATGTTCAACCAATGAAGTTCACTTCGCTTCCTCTTCTTCTGATGAGCTTGATGATCCCAGCTCATGCTGAGTTAGACGCCTCATTTACATCAGCAGGAAAGTCCAAGACTAAACAGGTTGCAGTCCCAGCGCTATTCGTTGGCCAAGGTGAATCGCCAGTGGCAGGCCTTCCAGTCGGCCCTTTTAGCGCGAGCTACACTGGAAAGCTGTCTATCCCAAAACGCTTTCGTATCTCCTTTTCTGTTGAATCAGAGGGCAAAGTTGAGCTCAAGGTCAACGAGGAAGAAGTCGCTTTTAGTGACGGCAAATCGGATCGTATTCGCCTTAACCCAGGAGAAGTCCCGATTGAGATCAACTTCACCTCCCCAGAAAGCGGAGCTGGTTACTTCCGCCTTTACTGGGAAGAACGTCGCGAATTTCCTCGTGAGCCCATTCCTGCTTCGGCCTTTATTTCCTTAAATGCGTCCCCGATCAATGCCGCGGGCCTTTTTGCTGATCACAACTGCATTCAATGTCATAAGGCTAATTTTGGCTCTTCGGCCATGCCGGAGCTAAAATATGCTGGTCCGAATTTAACGGATATCGGTTCCCGAGCAAACGAATCTTGGCTGACTCGCTGGATTGCCCAGCCCGATAAGTTAAAGCCAACGACCACTATGCCTGCAATGGTCGATCATACTAAGCCTGAGGGAGCCCAGGCTGCTGCCGATATCGGATCCTATCTTTCTTCACTCGTCACAGAAGAAAAAGCCGCCAGCGGTCCTGACCTCTCTCTTTCTCAAAAAGGTGGAGAGCATTTTCACAAACTTGGTTGTATCGCGTGCCACTCAAAGCCAGACGCTGATGAGCCAGATTTCGAAAATGGCCGTATTCCGCTCAATAATGTTGCCACCAAATTCAAGGGGGGATCTCTAGTCAGCTTCCTTAAGAACCCACAAAAACATCACGAGGCGATCAAAATGCCCAATTTCCGCTTCTCCGACGAGGAAGCTTCTTCACTCGCTGCCTACCTCACCAAAACATCTACCGGTGAGCACACACCGGATCCCTCTGAGTTCCCTCCAGGTGATGCCGTTCGCGGCAAGAGTCTCGTGGCGTCCCTAAATTGCTCTAGCTGTCACGAAGGCCTGGAACCATCCGGGACTTCTGCCCCTAATCTTGCCGATCTCAAAGACTGGTCTAAAGGCTGTCTTGGCCCCGACGATCAACGCGGAAAATCACCTCGATTGATCCTCACTGATGAGGAAAAAAAGGCAATCACCCCGGCTATTCTGCCTGCCTTGCGTTACGACACTGTTGAGGCCTATGCCAGCCGACAGATCAAAGCCCTCAATTGCACGTCATGCCATGATTATAACGGTAGGGATGCACTCCTTACTAAAATCCATGGGGAGACCAAGTCACTGCTCGATCACATCAAAACAGCAGACGAACGACTCATCCAATCCCGGCCGCCCTTAACTCACATGGGCGCAATGTTGCATACTGGATATGTAGAGAAAATGCTTCTCGGTACCGCAAAGCCTCGCCCACGCCCATGGCTTGAAATGCGCATGCCCGCCTTCCCTCTTCACGCGAAACATCTAGCTCATGGTCTTGGCCAGCACCATGGTCTTCCGGCGTCGGAACCATCAGAGGAGAAACCAGCGTCCGACCAGGTTGAAGTCGGAGAGCAGCTAGTTGGCCTGACTGGTTATGCTTGCGTGACGTGCCACGCCATCAATGAAAAGCCAGCTGTTGCTGCCTTCGAAATTAAGGGAATCAATTTTGGAATTACACACGAACGGCTCCGCTCAGAGTACTTTCATCAGTGGATGTTTAATCCTGTTCGTCTCGTACCCAACACCAAGATGCCCCGATATACAAATCCAGACGACGGAACAGGCCTTCGGCCTGACATTCTCGAAGGAGATTCTTATAAACAGTTTGAAGCAATCCGGCAGTATATTCAATCGGTCAGCGCTTCTGCAAAGTAATTTAGAGCTTCTCTCGTAAGGTGCTTCAAAAGGTCACCTTTAATAATCTCTCCATAGCTACTCAAAACCCCCATGAAGATTAATCCCTTTCTCATCACATTTTGCGCAATCCCCTTCCTTGGCTTCACGCAAGCGGAAGTAGTAGAGCGCCAAATCCTCGCCTGTGTTGGAGACAGTATTACCCAGGGAGTAGGGGCAAAACGTGGCCAGTCTTGGCCTGGGCAAGCCCAGAAAGTTTTGGGAAAAAAATGGCAGGTCAAAAACTTTGGCCTTAGCGGAACCACTTTGATGAATAGCGGTAACAAGCCCTACCAAAAATCTCAGCAATTTAAAGACGCGCTCTCGTCAAACCCTGATGTCGTTGTGATCATGCTGGGCACAAACGATACCAAGCCGGTGAATTGGAGGCATTCTGCTAAAGATTACGAAGCCGACTACCGTGATTTAATCTCTGATTTTCAAAAGATTGCTTCCAAACCTCGGATCTATCTTTGCCTGCCGCCATACATTGCAAAAAAAGGTCGTTGGGGGATTAACAACGAAGATACCAAGGCGCAAATTCCCATCATCAAAAAGATCGCGAAGAACCTCAAGCTTGGAATCATAGACGTTTATGCGGCTCTAGAGGGCCAAGATGACCTAATTCCTGACACAGTTCACCCAAGCACGGGGGGCGCCACCCTCATCGCAAAGGCCGTGACAGCTACTTTGGCCGCCAAATAGAGCGATCAAGTCGAACTAAACGACTTGGAAGTCGCTCTATTGATTCAGGGCTCTTTAAGTGGGAAATTCCTTGCCTATTTCATCTTTCCCACGTAGATCCGACTCTCTTCCCAAGAGCTGCTCTATCAACAACAAGAAACCGGGAAGTGCCATTGCAGCAATTTCTTACAAAAGCGCCTTCGTGCTTTAACGGAGGACCAAACACAATGATTAACGAACTTGTCAAAGATATGGTCGAAGCTGGTGTCCACTACGGGCATCAGACGAAGAAATGGAATCCAAAGATGAAACCTTACCTCATGAAGGATAAAGGCGGAATTTACATAATCGACCTAATAAAAACGGTTCAATGCCTTGATAAAGCGTCGGACTTCCTTGCAAAGATTGCGGGCAAAAATAAAAAAATCCTTTTCGTCGGCTGTAAGCGACAGGCCCAAGACGCAGTTCGCGAGGCGGCTAAAGCTACCGGCCAATACTATGTCAACTACCGTTGGTTGGGCGGAACCCTCACAAATCTTACCACCATTCGGAACTCGGTAAAGCGTCTGAAGTATCTTGAGGACATCGAGCGAGCGCCAGAATACAAATCTATGTCGAAGAAGGAGCTTTCTGCTCTGAATCGTGAGAAAGATAAGCTTCACCGCAACCTCAACGGTGTTCGTGACATGGAGAAACACCCAGATGCTGTCGTGATCGTCGATACAGCACGTGAATCTATCGCGGTAGCTGAGGCGAAGCGCTTGAAGATCCCTATCATCGGGATTGTGGATACAAATGGAGATCCATCCAGGCTTGAATACCCAGTTCCTGCAAACGATGATGCAATGCGTTCAATACGAATTGTTCTTCAGAACCTTGTTGACGGTATCGTTGTGGGAGCCAAGGGCTAAACTTTAGAACCTGAGAAAGAAACAGACATTATGATCACCGCATCTCTCGTTAAAGAGCTCCGTGAAAAGACCGGGGTTGCCATGATGGAATGCAAGAACGCCCTTAAGGAAACTGAGGGTGATATCGATGCTGCCATCAAGATCCTCCGTGAGCGGGGCGAAGCGAAGGCCGAGAAAAAGGCTTCCCGCGACGCAAACGAAGGAATCATCGTTGCTGCCCTGGCTGAATCTGGAAAATCAGGAGTTCTTGTTGAAATTAACTGCGAGACCGATTTCGTAGCCAAGAACGAAAATTTCCAAGCATTTGTCGGCGAGGTTGCCGCAACCGTTCTTGCTAGCGACGTTACTGACCTCGAGGCAGCTAAAGCACTTCCAAAGGGTGATGAAACACTTGAGGGTTTCATTAAGACAAAGGTTCTTGAAATGGGTGAAAATCTGCAGTTCCGCCGTTTTGAGCGTCTTACCTTGAATGGTGAGGGTGCTGTAGCTTCCTACATTCACCTTGGCGGCAAAGTAGGTGTCCTTATCGAAGTGAGTGCCGAAAAGGCTGAGACTGCATCTTCAGATGCCTTCAAGGACCTTGTTAAGGATCTTACTCTTCATATCGCTGCAACCTCACCGGCTGGACTCAAGCGCGAGGATATACCAGCTGAGCTCGTTGAATCGGAAAAGGATATTTTCCGGAAGCAAATGGAGGGTGCAGGAAAGCCTGCTGACATCCTCGAGAAGATTATTGAAGGAAAACTTGGTAAGTTTTACTCTGAGCGCTGCCTTCTTGAGCAGGGTTTTGTTAAGGAGCCAGATACTTCGATTAAAAGCCTTCTTGAAGCCAATGGTAAGGACCTCGGTGACACCATCACCGTAAACAGTTTTCTCCGCTTCGGACTCGGCGAATAGCTTCAATCAAAAAACTTAGAATCATTTAAGCCCGGAATTCACAAGGTTTCCGGGCTTTTTTCCCGTAAAAAACGGAAGAGGATAATCTTCACCCGGAACCAAGCCTTATTACGACTCGGGGCTTACAGTTCCCGAATTTTTAGGTTTTTCCATGCCACATCAAATGGCCCGCGATTACCTACCCCGTGGACCTGAAGACCGATAAATCCCTTAGGATAGGCCTGATACTTCGGGACATCAGTGAGATCAGAGATCTGAACATCATTGATCCAGACCTGAATCCTGGGGCCCTTGGCGAGAATGCGGTATTTGTTCCATTCCCCATCCTTAAAATGTTTGTGGGGCTTCAAAAGATTTTTGGGAGTCATCCAACCTCCACAAGCTTCACCGTAAATATAACCCGATTCAGCCCCTTTTGCACCACTGGCTTCAATCTCAACTTGGGGACCATTTACCCGCCCTTCGGGAGTATTTCCCTTAGTTTGGGACCTTATCATTATCCCTGAATTCAAGCTATTGTGAACCTTGACTTCGAAAGTCAGCTCGAAATCTCCATAGAGTTTATCTGTGCAAAGAAACGAATTAGGGCTGCCTTTTGCGGTTATTCCGACGATTAAACCAGCTTTGGCTTCAAAAGTAGCAGTACCATTTTTTTGTGAGAATCCCTTGAGATCCTTGCCATTAAAGAGATCGGACCAACCCTTGCCCTCCTTGTGGTGATTGGAGAAGGCCGGAGAAATCATCGAAATCACAAGGCAAACAGCTTTAATTGAATAATTTTTCATAGTTAAGTGGAAATTGTTACGGGGTTAATTCCAAAAAACTATCCAATAATACATCTTTCAACCGAAGGATTTAAGAGAACAGCAAGTGAACGGCCAGCCCTGTCAACGCTAGGGCAAAAAGAAGGTCGATTGATCGACTAAACCTTTCATAGCCGTGACGGATCTTTGGTATTTGCAAAAGCCAAACCCAGAGGCACCAAAAAACAAGAGCTTCAATAACCACAATTAGCCATAGCGCAAAAGGCCACCAATCAGGATAGGGTTGAGTTAAAAATGTTGCGACCACACTGGCAAAAAACACTAAGGCCTTTGGATTAAGTAAATTGCAGAAGAGCCCACGCAGATAGGGATTCCGTTTGGGAATATCAACCTCTCCCCTAGGTAACGGTTTCTTGATTAACCCAAACGCTAGCCAGAGGAGATACAGAGCCGCGAGCCCTTCTAAAACACTGGCGATGGCTCCACCCTTTGCAAGCGCTACAGCAATACCTCCGATCGCAAGAGTGGCGTGTAACGTGAGCCCCGTGCTAATTCCAAGCACCATCATCCAGCCGGAGCGCAAGCCCTCCGCGAGGGAGGTTCGTGTTAACAAAAGCATATCTGGACCTGGGCTGAATTGTCCGATCAACATAATCAATGCAAAAGCCCAAAGCTCAGTGATCATTGATCGAAGTAGTGCTTCATCACTTCCATTACCCCAACACTTCCTGGATTAGCAGCCACTTTGCCACCTCGCTCCGTTACATAGTCCCTTACTTCTCGGATGGCATTTGAAGGACACCCGCAGGCCTCACAGATTTCAGGCTGCAGCATACTCAGATCATTGTAATTATCACCAATTGCGAGAATCTTATCGCATTCAAGTCCCCAGCGATTCGCAGCTTCTTGAAGACAGGTTCCCTTGCGATAAGCGCGATGACTGAAACGAAGGTAAATTGAATTACGCTCAAAAGTAAGATCGCTATGTAAAGTGAGACTTTCAATTATCCTGAGAATTCCATCCATTTCCTCCTCGGTAGAAGAGACGATACCTGCAGCATCTCCTTCCACTGAAAACCAGCGGGCATTGGTATTTCCCTCAACATAATCTCTGATTTTAGCAAGCACTCGTTTGCACTTTCGAAAGAGTCGATTGTGATCCTTTTCACACTTCTTATTCCAATTCTCATCAGGAACCCAACGCCCAAATTGACCGGGGAAGAAAATCTCTCGCTCGCGAACAATTACAAAATCAGGGAGAAAGGGGAAACCAGCTTCGTTCAGCCCCTCGATTAGCTGATACAACGATCGGCCAGTGGCTATTCCCCAAGCTGCACCGTAGGTAGAGCGAACCCATTTTAAGCACTCGAAGAATCGCTCGTCTACTTGCGAAGGCCCATCTTTCATCACCAAGGTGTCATCGAAATCAAATCCGAGAACGGCCTTCCAGACTGGGGGTTCGGTGAGAATCTTCAACACGGCTTCAATGAACTAGACTTCACTCCTTACGACAAGCTCGACTATTCACCTACTGGAATTGCCTTTGGTACGTTCTCATCATCAGGGACCAGAATCGCCCTTGGGATTTCTCCCCCTTCATCATCCTCAACTGGAACACCCCGTGGAATTTCCTGAGGGGGCTTTCCTGGTTTAACCAAAACTCTTTCAGCGGTATTGTTGGGTGGAATCTTACGCATTTTGATGTCAACTCGGCGGTTCGCGGCCTGTGCAGTTTGGTTGCCTTGCGTTACAACAGGTTCAGTTTTTCCGAGCGCGCGAACCACAATAAATTTTGGATCAAGTCGGAGTGATTTCACTAACCAACCCTTCACCGCCTGGCCACGTTTCAAGGAAAGTTGAAAGTTAAATTCCTCGCCGCCGAAAGTATCAGTATGCCCTTCCACCCAGCAAAACATGCCCGGATTCCGATCTATTAGCTGGGCAACAGTTAGTAACGTGATACGGGCATCATCCTTTAATGTCGTACTGTTGAACTCAAAAAGAAGATCACTTCCAATCGTTGCTTTGTTTTGTTGCAATTCGCCCGGCGACATATTGGCATAGGCGTAAAGACCGGTGTAACCCTTGATCTCCCCGGCTGCGTCATTTCCGTTCCCACCTTTTAACTTCCCCAAATCTTGAACTACTTTGTCGGGATCAAGGACATCTGCAAGTTGGGTCCCCTCGTCGACGATAATCTGGCCTTTCCTAGCCTCTTGAAAATCTATGCGGATTTTGCCAGGGTCAGGAATATCAGTGTCCTCTTGCCTGCCAACTGTAGGTTTGAGTAAATCCCCAATATTAGCGCCGGCTAAAATTGGCTTTTCAATCCTCATCTCGGGAAATGACACCTCATCCAAGTTAGTATTGATATCGATATCTATTTCCTGAAGCTCGGCAATTGCCGCCTCCGGATCATCGACCAATTCGCTATCATCGATCGGTCTTTCAAGGGTCTCCTCTGGAGGAACTTCCGCGATCTCTTCGAGCTCGGTTTCCGCCATGCTTAGTCGGACCGGCTGAGAAACCCAGTCAGTCGCCTCGGAAATTTCGGATTCGTAAAAGGTGTTTCCTGCCCTTACAAGAGCAGCGACGTGAATGATTAAGGCCAAGATAACCGCTACGAGAACATACCAGCCAAGCCCCTCACGACGTGGAGGAGAGTAGGTGCTGGCTGTTTCCCAAGGGTATTCGCGTTCCATCTGCTATTAGTATAGCGGCACCAAGGACAGGTGCAATTCAAGGTTCAATCACATTTTTACTGTCTTTGCTCCCCAACCCTCTTAGAAAGCCGGTGTGAGCTGCTCAGTTTTAGGAATTGGTTTGGCCGGATTTGGCACTGTTGGGTCGGGAGTTTGGAAGATCCTTGAGGAACATGGGCGGCTTATCGAGTCTCGCTCACAAGGATCTGCGGCCATGGAAATTCGCAAGATCGCGGTTCGAGATTTATCAAAAAAGCGTGAAGGAAACACTCCCGCTGAACTTTTCACCACGAGTCTAATGGAAGTGGTCGAAAATCCTTCAGTCGATATCGTGGTGGAATTAATTGGAGGCACAGAAGCTGCCTTCGATCTTGTTACAAAAGCTTTGAAGGCTGGGAAACCTGTTGTAACAGGAAATAAGGCGCTTCTAGCGGAACGAGGAACCGAGCTTTTTGCTATTTCGAAAGAAACGAATACCCCAATTTATTTCGAAGCGGCTGTTGCCGGAGGTATCCCGATCATAAAAGCGGTTCAGCAATCACTTGTGGGCAACCAAATTGAATCTATCGCTGGAATTATTAACGGGACTTCCAACTACATTTTACAGCGTATGACGGAAGCTGGCTTAAGCTACCCCGAGGCACTTAAAGAAGCTAAAGATCTCGGCTATGCTGAAGCAGACGAGACTCTAGACGTGAATGGTTGGGACGCTGCTCACAAGGCCATTATTCTTGGCTCAATAGCTCATGGATTCCTGATCAACTACAAGAACGTTTATGTTCGTGGAATCGAGAAGGTTACGCCTCTTGATATTCAATTCGCCTCAGATCTTGGCTACGTAGTCAAACTACTCTCCCTTGTCATCGCGAATAAAGATGGTGGAATCGAAATTCGGACCCAACCTTCCTTCCTTTCAAAAACGCACATTCTAGCTTCGGTCCATGACGTTTTTAATGCTGTGGCAATCAAGGGCGATCATTTAGGTGAATCACTTTTCTACGGCCGCGGCGCCGGACAGGGTCCCACCGCCTCTTCCGTAGTCTCCGATTTAGTCGAAGCCACTCGCGGTTCTGAAACCAATATGGGATTCCTCCCTTATAAAAAGACTGGTGACTTAGTTGATATTGATGATACCGCGACTTCTTACTACGTCCGATTTTCGGTAACAGATCGACCTGGTGTGATCGCAGATATTGCGAGCGTTCTCGCGAAGCATGAGATCGGAATTTCAGGGACCCACTCACCCGTTGACGCAGATAACCCCGATGCAGAATTCGTTGAAATGGTCTTCCTTCTCCATACCTGCCCGTTTGGAAGACTGAAACTAGCTCTTGCCGAAGTTGAAAACCTTGACTGCCTCACCAATAGGCCTGTGGTATTTCGAATTGAAGCACTCTAAATGAAATAAGGGATCTAAATACCGACGAAAAACCTAATTTCAATAGAGTTCATATTGAGCAATCAGCCACCTTCGATTCGAAGTCAGCTTTTTCAGTTCACACCTGCAAAAAAAATCGCGCTTAACGATAAACGCTAGCTCGACTACTCTCGGCAAAAATAAGATTCATAATCGTCGGTGACTTTCGATCCTCTTCTTAGATTTACGACTTTTCAACCTAATCGTAGTTTTTTGCTTCTGCTCTTGCTTGCCATAGTTCCTTTCAAGCTTTAAAGAAATATTCTCCATGGCACTCATAGTCCAAAAATACGGCGGAACCTCGGTTGGGTCCATTGATCGCATTAAAAATGTGGCCAACCGTATTAAGGTTGAGCGTGAAAGAGGCCACCAGGTTGTTGCTGTCATTTCTGCTATGGGTGGTGAAACTGACAAACTCATCTCTCTTGCTAGTGAACTCTCACAGCACCCGGTAGAACGAGAGCTTGATGTCCTTCTCTCTTCTGGCGAACAACAATCCATAGCCCTTCTTGCAATCGCGCTTAACGAAATGGGTATTAAGGCTGTCTCAGCGACTGGTCGTCAGGCTGGAATCCTGACCAGCGGATCACATACGCGTGGAAGAATCGAGCGAATCGACCCAACTCTGATCAATCGCTATCTTCAGGTAGATCAAACTGTCGTTATTGCCGGATTTCAAGGGATCACTGAAGAAGGGATGATTCATACGCTTGGGCGCGGAGGCTCAGACCTTTCAGCCATCGCAGTCGCCTCCTCTATTAGCGCCGAGCTATGTCAAATTCTGACTGATGTTGATGGAGTCTACACCGCCGATCCCAGAGTGGTTGAAAAAGCGCGAAAGCTCCCCGAAATCTCTTACGACGAACTTCTCGAACTCGCCTCTGTTGGAACTAAGGTTATGCAATCACGTTCGGTCGAATTCGCCAAAAAATATGGCGTCAAATTTGAAGTTAAATCATCACTCAATAATAACCCGGGGACCATTGTCACCGAAGAACACGAAGCCATGGAATCAGTTGTCATTCGCGGAGTCTCAATCGAGCGCTCCCAAGCCCGAGTTACCATTACCGACATTCCTGATACGCCCGGAATGTCCGGTCGCATTCTTGGAGTACTTGCTGAAGCCGAGGTGAATATCGATATGATCGTCTCAAATATCGCAAGTGATAAGTTGGCTCGGCATTCCTTCACCATGCATACAAATGATCTTGGCCGAGCGCAGAGCGCACTGAAGCCAGTGCTTGCCGAGCTTTCTGGCGATGCCGCTATTGAAACCGAGGCCGGGATCGCCAAGCTTTCGTGTGTAGGTATCGGCATGCGCAACCATTCCGGAGTCGCTGCCCAGATGTTTGAGGCGCTGGGTGAAGCAGGAGTCAATATCGGTATGATTTCGACATCAGAAATTAAAATCTCGGTTACCGTCGAAGAAGATCAGATTGAGAAAGCTGCTAAAGTTGTCCACACTGCCTTTGGACTAGATGCATAAAAGTTCAACGATCAAAAGATTTT
>DIHU01000116.1:8572-9028 GCA_002420315.1 Akkermansiaceae bacterium UBA5688 | reverse complement strand
GCCGGGCGAACGCAAACCGCCTTGAAAGTTTGAGCCTTTGTTGCCTTTCAGTCCGCCATTGCGATCGGCTCGGTAGCTCCCGTGGTCGGAGGAATAGATGATCAATGTGTTGTCCAACTTGCCTGTTTCCTTGAGCTTTGCAACGAGACGACCAATCGCGCGATCGGTATTGTCGACCGTGGCCGAATAAATGGCGGCTTCATCCTTGGGGTCTCCATAGATCGCCGTGATCTCAACGGGTGCCGCGAGGGTGGCATGAGGCTCGTTGAACCAGATGTTCATAAAGAACGGCTCATCGAGATTTGCCTTGGTTTCCAACCAGTTGATCGCATCACTGACGACGATCTGGCAGGAGTAACCTTTCATCGGCCCGACTCGCTTGCCGTTGCGCATAAAGTTCGTGGGATTCCTGTGAGTGGGATTTGCGCCATTAGACAAGCCAAACCAGTAGTCAAA
>DIHU01000116.1:2226-8205 GCA_002420315.1 Akkermansiaceae bacterium UBA5688 | reverse complement strand
CCGACGTGCCACTTGCCAAAGTGGGCCGTTCTGTATCCGGCCTTTTTTAGCACCTCGGCGATCGTTACTTCACGCTTCAGGAGATGCATATCGTGCATATGATCCTGCAGGACACCATAGATTCCCGTTCGTAAATGTTGTCTTCCGGTCAGCAAGGTCGCCCGCGAAGGTGAGCAAATCGCGGCGCCAGCATGAAAGTCAGTGAACCTGACGCCCTTCGCAGCCAAGTCATCGAGTACTGGTGTCTTCACCGGCCCTCCATAGCACCCAAGGTCTTTCGACCCTAGGTCATCAGCCAAAAGCACGACGACATTCGGTCGCTTCCGAACATCTTGTTTAACCTTAGGGGCTTTGACATGTTGGGTGTTTTGAGGAAGCCATTTCTTGAGTCGGGTTTTTGCGTCGGCAAACCGCTGATCATTGGCGAGATTCTTCCACTGGTGCGGATCTTTGGCGGCATCGTAGAGCTCTTCACCGCCGTCGGCATAAGTGATGTAATGCCATTGTTTGGAACGAACGGCATGATCGTCGCGGTGACTAATCACCGCCGGAGTTTCCCACTCGCTTTCCGGCAGGCGAAGCAAGGGCACAAGACTGCGTCCATCCAATCCATCCCGCTTCGGTAATCCACAGAGCTCGACAAGGGTGGGATACAAATCAATCAAGCTCACTGGCTGCTTGCATCTCTTGCCTTGAACCGCTCCGGAGTCCGGAGAGGAGATGATCAGCGGCGTTTTCGCTCCATCCTCCCACAGAGTGAGTTTGGAAATACGATTTTTCTCACCAATGTGAAAACCATGATCTCCCCAAAAAACCACGATGGTGTTATCGGTGTGTTCACTTTTCTCCAAGGCATCCAGCACGACCCCAACACAGGCATCCGCGAAAGAACACGACGCCAGATACCCCTGAACCGCATGCTTCCATTCACCATGCTCTTGGATGACGCTAAAGGCCTGGCTCCCACCGGTCTGTCGACGCCCCCTTGGCGGAACGTCGTTCAAATCGTTTTCAAGTGTGACCGGCAGCTCAATTTCGCCCAAGGGATGCATGTCGAAGTATTTCTGTGGCGCATACCAACGGAGGTGCGGACGAAAGATGCCGCACGCCAGAAAGAAGGGCTTTTCGTGATCGCGCCGCAGGAACGCAGCCGCGCCCTTGGCCGTTTTCCAGTCGGCAGTTTCTTCTTCGGAAATAGCCAAAGGCATCCAATCCGCCCAATCTTTATAGTAGTCGAGAGTGAACTCGTCGCTCATCCCGTGCAGTAACCGGAGTCCGTTTCCAGGAAAAGGCGTTCCTGTTTTGGTCGAATATTGATGATCCCACGATAAGGGATCCGAAAACTTGCCGTGTGCTTGGTGGAAAATCTTTCCACCAGTCACAGCCCTATATCCATGCTGACGAAAGTACTGCGGGATCGTCACCCAATCCCTGAACTCCGGCTTATCCCGGAACCACGAAGTTGCTCCTGGACGATCATAGGTTCCGCCGTTGCCCCAGACTCCAATCGTCGACGCCCGCAATCCGGTCATCGTCGCCATCCGCGAGGGATTGCATAAAGGCGACGAACAATACGCCTGCTCGAACAGCACTCCCCTCGATGCGAGACGATCGATATTGGGAGTCCTAGCCTGGGGATGTCCTCCAAGGCAACCAACCCAGTCGTTCAAATCATCGACTGCGATGAAGAGGACGTTTGGCCTATTGATCGAGATGTCTGCCCAAACTTGTTTGAAGCCAAGGATCGAAACAACAAAGATAGCGATCGCCAGTTTAGCTTTGATCTCGATCGGATAAGATTTCATTTCGCTTCGGTGAAAATTTTGTTAGAAAAAGTGACACACTTTGATACGTCTTCGAAGTGTGGACATCGATAGTCAGATTTTAATCTTAATGAGAATCACTCTGACCGAGCCCGGAATTTAAAATTGGAATCACTGCCACCTTTGCGGACCGTGATTTTCTGACTCTGCTCACCCAACTTCTCATGCCAGGCAGAAACCTCGTAATCTCCTGGCGGAAGATCCAAAATCTCAAACTCCCCTTCCGAGTTCGTCACCGCATAGAAGGGATGATCCATGACCCACAGGTGAGCTTCCATCCACCGATGAAAATCGCATTTGAGCGTGATCGGACCTTCGGCTTGATCGAAGGTCTTTTCCCGATCGGGTGAACCCTGTGGTTGGGCAATATTAAACTGGCGGTTCTTCCTCGAAAGTGAACGAACGTTATGAATGAAAGGGTCCCCGTTTTTCATCATGAGCTGCTGGCCAACGCGAACGGCTTGGACACGCGGGATGAAGATTGAGCCTTTTTGATCGAGAATGGCTGGCTCGCCAGGAGGTTTGTATTCACCGGGAGGAGGGTTTTTCACGTAGACGAACACGTTGGCGAGCCCGCCGGATTTCCCGACGAGGACGCTCTCGTCGCGTGGCTGGCTTTGGTGCAGCTTACGACTCGACTCGTCCATGTGAACCGGCGCCCGCTTGGGTCGTGGACCTTCGAAGCGAGCACTTCCCTTGAGCGATTTCTCCGACTTGTCACCTGAAGTTGCCCTGTGCTTTTTCGTCACGTCTGTGACCTTGGCTTCGAGGACGAGCTTTCGAAACGCTTCATCACCGACACCTGAAAGGGTCCCGAGAAAAGCAGTCAAGTCGGGCAGGTCAGCTTCAGAAATCTTGAGCCTCGCATCCTCGGGTGCGCCGTCTTTTGCCTTGGACATCTTGCTTCGAACCATTGCTTTGAACTCTCCGGCGGACCAGTTTCCGTTCCGGAAGTAGAGTTGGAAGGCCTCAGCGAATGGCTCAGAGCTGAGGAACGTTTTGAAGCCGTTGTAGGCGCTGCGGTTCATTCCGTTGGGCAGCTTTAGCAGCACTCGTCCTTCCTGATTGGCGAGGCGCCCAAGGATGCGACCGGCGAATTGAGCCGCGGCTTCTCCCTCTTCCGAGTGGTCGGGAATCCGATTCACATAAATAAAGGCATCGAAGGGAGAGCGCCGTTGGTTTTCGAGCCGGTGGATACCGGTCTTCTGCTCGATCGATTTTGGTGCAAATCGTGATGGGATTCTCTTTTTGAGCCGGGAAGGCTGCCCATCAATCCGCCGAGTCACGTTCTCCAACACAGTCTTACGAAATCCTTCATCTGAAATTGAGTTGGCCCATTTCAAGGCGCTCTCTGGATCCGACGAAACCAGACCGTGGGCCATCCCATTGATCGCAAAGTCCTTGTCCCTTGCATTGGCCAACGAATTTAAGCGCGCCACCACCGCATCGATCTCAACACCGCCGACTCCCCCACCCAGTCGCCCGAAGGCAGCTGAAAGAGCCGATCCACGCACGCCGGGATCTTTTTGCGCCAGAGCCAGTTTTACCGCATCGAAGGGAGCCACATCGAGCTTCCCGGATTGGATCACTTTGACGATGTCCTTGCCCGGTTCCGTCTCCCTCAGCGACTTTCCGCGTCCCTTGTTCGAATTCCCAGCCGGCTTTGGCTGCAACGGTGTGCCAGGGCCAGGCTCGGCGGGGATCTCCGTGCTTCGCCCACCCTTCTCAACATAGTCCAAAATTCGGACGAAAGAGTGGCCGGCATTCTCCATCCCCACCTCGGCCTTGCGGCGCTGACTGAACAGCCGCCCCACGCGCTCGCGTTGGACGTCGGTCAATCCTCCCATAAACCGATCGATGTATTCTTGATGAGGCTCGTCATGATACTCCTTGGGCAGCGCACGAGCCTCGATCTTGGCGAGGAGGGCGCCGAGTTTCTTTGCCTCCTCCTGCCGCGCCACGACCGACTGCACGCCCTGCTCCTCTAGACTGAGCTCGATTGGCGCCAGCTTGATGCCCCCCGATTCCTCAGCATCGGCGGGGATCTCCAGCTTGATGATGGTGCCGCAGGCGTTCTCCATGTGCCGGGCCGGGCCGCTCGTGCTGGTCCAGACATTTCCATCCTTGTCGAACTCGATCTCACGGGTGTAGCTGACCCGGAATGGCAGCGGAAACTCGATGAGGTATTCGGTCTTCGGGTTGAACCGGTAGAGAGTGTCATTGTGTGTCCCGCAAATCCACACCATACCGTCGGGAGCAACATTGAGGGCGTAGGGAATCTGGTTGAGATAATCGGGCAGCGGGTAAGTCGTCCACTCCTCGCTCTTGGGATCGAACTTGGCGAACACACCCGAGCCGAACCCCGGAACCCAAATCATTCCATCAGGTGCAACATGAAGACGACGTGGCCCCCGGAACGGAGGATTCCATTCAGTGACGTCACCGTCGGGGGCTTTCGGATCAATACGCCCGATGCGGTTCCCGTTGAGTTTGGAATACCAAATCATGCCATCGACCGGTGAGTAATCGAGACCGTAGGGAGTGATTCCTTTTGACTCTCCTTTTCCACCCGCCTTCACCTGACCGGCTTCGAGAAGCTGATATTCCTTACGCACGAGCGTCTTCGGGTGAAGTCGAAAAACTGAATTACGCCCGGCATCGGTATACCAAATAAAACCGTCGGGATCTTTTGGATCGATGCGCAAAGTGTGAGGCCAAGAACCTCGCTCCGCTGGAGCCTCGGCACTGGAGAGGATGGTGTATTCCTTGGTCTCGAGATCGAACTTTGCCATTTCCCCCGAGACACACAGGGTGAGCCACATCTCACCGTCGTTGTCGGGCTCGATGGAATGCGGGCCATGTGATCCGCGGGGCAGACGGTAGTAGATCCGCTCCCCAGTCTTCGGGTCGAGGGTGGCGGTGTATTGCTTGCCGATGTGCACGACGTAGGCGAGTCCGTCGTCCCCAACTTCGAGGTCGTGGAAGGAACCGATGTAGGGCTCCCCCATTTCCCAGGCGGTGATCTTCGCCTTCGCCACCATTCCGGTCGGCGCCGGCGGCGGGACATACTTGGGCCAGCTGTCGACGGCATTATCTTTATAGGTATCTATAATTCGCGGGATGATCGTCTCCTTGGTATGGGGATAGAGACCACCGAAACCATCCATTCGCTTGATCATGGTCTCCCAATCGACTGGCTCCTCTGGGGTCCGAAAACCCGGCGTTCCAATCTGATGGCAGTAAGCACACATCATTTTGAAATTCAGCCTGTCCCGTGGGCTGTCGAAGCTCAGTTGCCCAAAAGCATCGCTGGCAGGACGCTGTACCTCCAGATCTTCTCCAGTGGCTGGCGACATCTTAATGACGATCGAATCTTTCCCAAGCGTCACATTCTCGACCCACCCATCCTGCTGACCAGACAGGCGTGCTCGAATCTTAAACTTAGACTCGTGAAGGCCTTCAATCCGGAAGCTTCCATCAGGCTGGGAAAAAACCGATGTGCTCTGGCGTCGACTGTCGTCGAAGACTGAGACCATGACGCCGCTCATTGCCTTGCCTGCCAGGTCCTGAATCCGACCGGAGAGAGCCCCTGTCTTGCCGAGGGGCTTGCCTGGCTCGCGTCGAATTTCAGCTTGCACCTTCCTTTTGATATGTCGGTTAGCATTACCAGTTGGTCTTACCGCTTTTGGCTTTTTTCCTTTGGTTCGGACGTAATCGAGGATCTTGATGAAGGATTCCCCGCGATTCTGCATATCTGGGAAGAGACGCTCCTGTTCTTTCCATAATTGACCAACTTCCACCCCTTTGGCACCTGCCGTTTTGAACCATTTATCGACAAATGCCTGGTGACCTTTTCCTCCGGGATAGTCTTTGGGAAGTTCGCGCCTCGCAATCACTTCTAATAATTCGCGCTTCGACTTGTCACCTTGCGCCTTAGCTTTGGAAGAAATTTTTTTGGGGCCAACTACAGCCTTGGAAGAGACTTCCTGCTTGTTGAGGGTCGCACCTTCTTCAATGCAGTAGAGATACTGACTTCCTCGTAAGAGCATTTGCTTGCCGACTAAAGCGGCCGAGGCGCGAAACTCATCATCCAGCTTATTGGTAGCTAGAACTTCAAACTCCTTACCACGTTTTAGAACAAGCGTGACGCCATTTC
>DIHU01000116.1:0-1902 GCA_002420315.1 Akkermansiaceae bacterium UBA5688 | reverse complement strand
TCCGGTAAGATAAACTCGTCCAGCTGCCCCCACGGGAGACGAATAAACATTCGCAACAGAAGGAAGACGGGTCGACCCAATTAACTCGTTTCCTGTTTTGGCATCCAGAACTGAATAAAAACTCTGATTAGATTTCAGAAACCCTAGCATTCCATCGTAGAGAATTGGCGATGGAATATAAGGAGTGTTTTTTGACTTACTCCAAACGATTTCTTCGCTTCCGGTGATATCGCCCTTTGCTGAAAGCGGAAGAGCCAACAGGGAATACCCCGAATAGCCACTCATACAATAAACCCGCTCACCATCCGTAACCGGACAAGGGATTGTATTTTGCGAAAGTCCGCCGCATTGCCAAATGATCGATCCGGTTTCCAGGTCGTAACTTCGAACAAGATTGTCGCCGCATGTGATGACCTGCGTTTTTTTCTGATAAGGAACAATGAGCGGGGTCGACCATCCATTCGGTTCATCCCGCTCTTTTTTCCAGAGGGGCTCCCCAGACGTCGCATCGAGCGCCTCAATTGTCGACTGTCCCTTATGATCGCGTAAGATGATTACCTTGTTATCGTGAACGATAGGTGAACACCCTTCTCCGAGACTGGCACCGACTTTCGCCCTTCCAAGATCCTTGCTCCAAAGTTTGTTCCCGTCCAAATCGAAACAGTAAAGACCAGCTGAGCCAAACCAGCAGTAGAGACGTTTGCCATCTGTAAAGGGAGAAGCCGAGGCAAAGGAGTTGTCTTTGTGATGTCCTTCATGCGGAACCAAATCAGTGGCAGCTCTTCGCCAGATTTCCTTCCCGGTTTTTCGGTCGAGGCACAGGACGACAAAACTGTATTTCGTATTGGGATGTTTGATTCCAAAAACCCGCTCGGGTTGGTCTTCGGGTTTAGGCAAGGACGCATCAACCTCTCCGGTATTCACCGAGGAAAGCAGAAAAATTTTATTACCCCAAACCACAGGACTGGAGACGCCTCGTCCATCAATAGGGACTTTCCACCTGATATTTTCAGACTCGCTCCAAGTCATCGGAGGTGTTGCAGTACGAGAAACACCGTTTGCCTCAGGCCCCCGCCATTGGTGCCAGTTTTTGGCCCCCTGCACGTCATTTAAACGTCCTGAAGAAGAGGTCGTGAGAAAAGCTAAGAGGAAAATCCAATTTCCAAAAAAATAAGATACGGACTTAATCATCATTTTGGTTCGACTGAGTTTGTGACCTGCTCCCAGATAGATGGAGCTACACCGCTAGAGCTATACCATCGAGTGGCAGCCTCTGGATCTCGCTGAAAGTATTGCCTGCCAACCCGAACCGTTACGGCATCGCGTAAGCCTGGCTCCGAAATCGCATCAATCCAGGTCATGGCCATCTCCCCATCCTTATGAACGTGGGCGCTGACAAATCCATTGATGGCAAGATTGCGATCTGTTCCATCGGGTATTTGGTTGACCGATTCTCCCGCTGCAACCGGATCCTTTGAAGCCCACACTGCATAGGCGGAACTCCACGCATCTCTTCTTTGCGGCCCCTGCGGCAGCTCATTCGCCCAATCCAAAGCCGGCTGCAAGCCCTTGTCTTTCACCAGCTCACGAGTCAATTCGGCCATCGGGCGCCAGGAGTAATTCTCAAGATCACTCGAATCATAAATGTAATCAGTCGCGATAGCTGTATCATTATCCACAAGCCCTCTTAGGAGCTCTGGACGGACTTTTGCCTGCTCATTAGGCTCCAGGGATTCAAAGAGATTAATCGCCAAGTCTGCATTCTCACTCGCCAGTCCTGGAATGATATTTTCGATAAATCCAACTCTCTCCTCAGCTGGAATTTTGCCGAGATGGGCAATGGCTTCATCAGATTGATACACCCCCATCGCATAGCCGAGAAGTTCCCATTCATCATTTGCT
>DIHU01000195.1 GCA_002420315.1 Akkermansiaceae bacterium UBA5688 | reverse complement strand
CGAATGCGGGCTTCGATGACGAGGCGCTTGTGTTCCTCGGGGATTTCGATGTGGTGGGAACGATTTCCGTAGAGATCGACATACGGTTTCGGTCGAGCAGGAGGGATGACTGAAACGATGGCGCTTTTGCAGGTTTGGAATTTGGTGTTCCGGGGATTTAGCTTGAGCTCGTTGATACTTTCACGCGCCGATGAAGAATACTGGTATTCGGTGCGGTGGTAGACTTTTAGATCCATTGAACGAATTTCGAGGCCTTGCTATTGCTATTGTTGCTGATGTTGTTGCATGAGGCTAGTCTGAAGGCCTTCGGTTCGAACGACTTTCCGAATTTCGGATGGGAGAAGAACGTAGTTTTCAAAGATGTTTTGTCCAATCTCATTGAGTCTTTTCTGAATGTCGTCGATCCTCTCATGAAGGCCGTCCTCGAGGAGTTGATCGATGCCTGTAAAGTTGAGCATGGCCAAAGTGCTGCCAGTCAGGCGTTCGGCCTCGTTGGAATATGTTCCCTGTGGGGTGCCCGAGATTTCGAGGAGGGCGGAATCAATACGACGGAGGCAGAAGCGAATGGAGCGTGGGAAGTCCGGAGAGAAAAAGAGGAAGGAGACAACATTTCGGAGTGAAGTTTCGACCCGGTATTGGGAGCGAAAGGCGGTAAAGCCCGAACAGGACCGAAGGACGGCCATGGTGGAAAAAGAGGAGGGCTTTCCCCTGAAAAAGGTGAGGGTATCGAGGATGCGGCTGGTTTTGTCGGCTCGTTCGATGAATTTCCCGAGGCGAGAAAAATGCCATCCCTCGTCGTGTTCAATGGTCGATTGGCTGAGCCCCTGGAAGATGATCGAGAAACGAATGATCTTTCGGAAAAGAGTTTCGGGGTCCGACTGGTAGGCTCGGGCAGCCTTTCCCGACTTCATGTAGAGGTTGATGCTGTTGAGCTCGAGCCACATTTCCTCCGAAAGCTGGTCCCGGACGGTTCGGGCATTTTCACGGGCCAGGCTGATACAGGCTGCGATCGACATAGGGTTCACCTCGGCGAGTGTGATATAGTAGGCGGGATCCTCTTTGATTGAATCCTCTTGCTCCTGCGTGAGGTCGTTGCTGAGGGAAGTGGCGTAAATGACAGGCTTCCAGATGTCCTCCCGAATCTGATTGATGAAGGTTTCGAGGGCGTCCCGTCTGGTGACCTCGACCATGCGGGCAAGGTTTTCCGCTCGCTCGACATATCGGCCGAGCCAATAAAGGCTGTCTGCAACTCGTGATAGCATGGATTAAGAAAGTTAGAGAACCCAGGTGTCTTTCGAGCCACCACCCTGGGAAGAGTTGACGACCAGTGATCCTTTGGTGAGTGCGACCCGGGTCAGACCTCCGGGAATGATTTCAATATCTTCGCCGTAGAGAATGTAGGGTCGGAGGTCGACATGGCGGCCTTCAACCCCCTCCGGGCAAATAGTGGGATGGCGGGAGAGTGAGACGACCGGTTGGGCCACAAAATCTCGTGGGTCTTCTTTGATCTTCTCTGCAAATTCCGCCCGCTCCTTTTTTGTAGATGTAGGCCCCATCAGCATGCCGTATCCTCCGGATTCGTTAGCGGATTTGACAACGAGAGATTCGAGGTTTTCAAGAATGTGACTTCGGTCCGCTTCTCTCCACCCGAGGAAGGTGGGGACACTTCCGAGGATGGGTTCTTGGTCAAGATAGTAACGGATCATGTCCGGGACGTAAGCATAGGTCACTTTGTCGTCGGCCACTCCGGTGCCGGGAGCATTGGCAAGAGCGACATTGCCCTTGAGGTAGGCCTGCATGATTCCGGGAACACCCAGGAGCGAGTCTTTTCGAAACTCGAGCGGATCGAGGAAGTGGTCGTCGACACGCCGGTAGATGACATCGACTTGCACCAGTCCCCGAGTGGTTCGCATGTAGACATAGCCGTCGGTGGCAATGAGGTCGCGGCCTTCCACGATTTCGATTCCCATCTGCTTGGCGAGGAAGGAATGTTCGAAGTAGGCGCTGTTGTAGAGTCCGGGAGTGAGTAAGACGCAAACCGGTGTGCCGGTCTGGCGGGGGGAGAGAAATTCGAGAGTTTTTCGGAGAGTCGCGGGATACGACCCGACGGGACGGACTCCGAGTGATTGATAAAGCTTGGGAAAGGCCCGTTTCATGGCCTCCCGATTTTCAAGAAGATACGAGGCTCCGGAGGGACAACGTCCATTGTCTTCTAGGACGAGGTAGTTTCCTTTGTCGTCTCTAATTAAGTCGCTGCCGCAAATGTGAATGTAAATGTCGCCCGGGACTTTCAGGTTCTCCATTTGCTTGCAATAGTGGGCTGCCGATTTGACGACATCCTCAGGAATGATCTTGTCCTTTAGGATTTTTCCTTCGTGATAAATGTCGGTGAGGAAAAGGTTCAGCGCGATGATTCGCTGGGTCAGTCCGTCTTCGATCTGAGTCCATTCGTGAGAGGGGATGACGCGGGGAATTAAGTCAAAAGGGAAGATCCGCTCGGTTCCCGAATCGGTATCTCCGTAGACGGTGAAAGTTACTCCTTGCTCCAGAAACGAGGATTCGGTGTGCCGCTGTTTCTCCCGAAGTTGATCGTCGCTCATACTTGCGATGACTTTTTCGATCTCTTGGTAATGCTCAAACGACCCTCCTTCTGGAGAGGAGAACATTTCGTCAAAGAAGCCTTCGGTTTGATATTGGCTGAACATGCGGCAGTAAGGATCAGCCTGCACATCCTATGCCAAGAAAGACGACTGTCTTTTTCGTCAACAATGGTGCGAAACCTGCGGAGAGATTTGGCAATGGGTATTCGCGTCGCTCTCAATCATCGTACTTCCTACCGCTATGATCGCCGGATCACGCTTTCTCCCCACATTATCCGGCTTCGGCCGGCTGTTCACGCGCGGACCAAAATTAATTCCTATTCGCTCAAGATTACGCCGGATCCCCATTTTCTAAACTGGCAGCAGGATGCCTTTGGTAACTTTCTCGCGCGAATTGCCTTCCCTGAAAAAACCAAAGAGTTTTCCTTTGAGGTCGATGTGGTGGCGGAGATGGAGGTCTTCAACCCCTTTGATTTCTTTGTGGATGATTATGCGGAGTCATTCCCCTTCGACTATGATGAGATGCAGCGAGAGGAATTGGTTCCTTATTTGAAAATTCGCGATGAAGGGCCGCTTCTTATGGAATTTCTCAAGTCAGTTGATCGCAGTGAAAAAAAGATCGTCGACTTTCTGGTGATGGTGAACCAGCTGGTTGAGAAGCATATTAATTACAGTGTCAGAATGGAACCGGGGGTGCAGACTTGTCAGGAGACCCTGGAGCGTTGTGTGGGATCCTGTCGGGATAGCGCCTATCTTTTGGTGCAGATATTTCGTAATCTTGGATTGGCGGCCCGCTTTGTGTCAGGGTATTTGGTTCAGCTGACGGCAGATGTGGAAGCGCTCGATGGGCCATCCGGAACGGAACAAGATTTTACAGATCTTCATGCCTGGACCGAGGTATTCATTCCTGGTGCAGGTTGGGTGGGACTCGATCCGACCTCAGGGCTCTTGGCCGGAGAGGGGCACATTCCCTTGGCATGTACCCCGGAACCGGCAAGTGCTGCGCCCGTGGCGGGTGTCATGGAGAAGTGTGAGGTCGTGGACTTTGAATTCTCAAATACGGTGCGACGGATTCACGAGGATCCTCGTGTCACCAAGCCGTATACGGACGAGCAATGGAAGGCCATTGATGTGCTGGGAGGCAAGGTTGACCAGGAGTTGATGGCGAATGATGTGCGTCTGACAATGGGAGGAGAGCCAACCTTCATTTCTCTCGATGACATGGAAGGGGCGGAATGGAATACGACCGCTGATAGTCCTGAGAAACGGCAGCTTTCGCTGAGTCTTCTGCGGCGATTGCAAAAGACCTATGGTCCGAAGGGGCTTCGTTATTATGGAGAGGGGAAATGGTATCCCGGGGAGCCTTTGCCGCGTTGGTCATTTGATTTGATTTGGCGGAAAGATGGAAAGCCGATTTGGCATGACCAACAATGGCTGGGTGAACCGAGCGGGAAAGGAAAGGCGACCGAAAAACAAGCCAAGTCTTTTACTCGAAAGCTTGCCGAAGTTCTGGGCGTGGATCGCGAATGCGTTCGAACAGCCTATGAAGATCGCTATTATTATCTCTGGTATGAAGGACAGCTCCCGGTGGGGGTTGATTCGGCTAAGGCTGATTTGGATGACCCTTTGGAACGCCAGTATTTGGCCAACCTTCTTTCCAAGGGGATGGAGAAACCAGTGGGTTATGTCCTGCCGCTGAAATGGAATTACGCCAATGATCGCTGGACCACCGTGCGGTGGGAGTTTCGTCGAGATGAACTCTACCTGACGCCAGGAGGGTCGGCGATGGGGCTGCGACTGCCCTTGTCATCGCTCCGAAGTGAATGTGACGAGGAACAGGACGAGGTGGTCTTGCCACGCTCTCCCCTCGAGCCAGCGGAAGCCTTACCGGAATTTCCACCGCATGACCTGAAACGATTGGACTTCCCAGCCGAACGGTTGCGCCTTCCGCCTTCTGCGGTAGTGACCGCAGTGAGTGTGGAAGTCAGGGAAGGGCATCTTTATATCTTCTTCCCGCCGCTTGATGACATTACCCATTACTTTGATTTAGTGAATGTCGTCGAAGCTGTGGCAAGCGAGTTGAAAATCCCGGTTATCATCGAGGGATACGAAGCACCCTATGATATTCGCGTTGACCGGATCAAGGTCACTCCCGATCCGGGTGTCATTGAGGTCAACGTGCATCCGACAAAGACCTGGGCGGAGCTGAAGTCGCTGATCACCGGGCTTTATGCAGATGCCCGGCAGACCCGTTTAGGGACCGAGAAATTTATGGTCGATGGTCGTCATATGGGAACGGGCGGAGGAAACCATGTCACGATGGGTGGTGTTACTCCGGCCGATAGTCCCTTTCTCAGGCGTCCGGGATTGTTGCGGAGTTTTATTACTTTTTGGCAGCACCACCCTGGGCTTTCCTACCTTTTTTCGGGGACTTTCATCGGGCCGACCAGCCAGGCCCCGCGGGTGGACGAAGGACGGTCCGATAGTCTCTATGAGTTGGAGATCGCTTTCCAGCAGCTTCCGGAATCGTCCGAGGTTCCATGGATGGTTGATCGGGTCCTTCGAAATTTGCTGACGGATTTGACTGGGAATACCCACCGGGCTGAGTTTTGTATCGATAAGCTTTATTCTCCGGATACCGCGACTGGTCGTTTGGGTATTGTCGAGTTGCGGGCCTTTGAAATGCCGCCCCATGCTCGTATGGGTCTCGTGCAGATGTTGTTGATGCGTTCATTTGTGGCGATGTTCTGGAAGACTCCCTACAAAGGACCTTTGGTGCGTTGGGATACCGAATTGCATGATCGTTTTTTGCTGCCGCACTATGTTAGGGAAGATCTTAAGGATGTTGTGGAGACTTTACAGGATCAGGGCTTTCCGTTTCAGCTGGAATGGTTGGATTCCTTTTTTGAATTCCGTTTCCCGGTTTTTGGAAGAGTGCAGTACGACAGTATCAGCGTGGAACTCAGGATGGCGCTGGAGCCTTGGAATGTTCTGGGAGAGGAATCGTCTTCCTCGGGAACGGCCCGCTATGTTGATTCGTCGGTGGAGCGATTGCAAGTGCTGGTGACCGGATTGACCGAGGGAAGGCATTTGTTGATTTGCAACGGGCGTCGTCTGCCACTGCGCCCGACCGGTCGGGCGGGAGAGTTCGTAGCGGGAGTGAGATACAAAGCGTGGGACCCGTGGTCGGCCTTGCATCCCACCATCGGAGTGCAGGCTCCGTTGACCTTTGATGTGATTGATACCTGGAATCAAAAATCATTGGGTGGGTGCGTGTATCATGTCGCTCACCCCGGCGGTTTGAGTTACGAAACCATTCCGATCAATGCCAACGAAGCGGAAGCCCGCCGGGCCAGCCGGTTTACCCAGGAAGGGCATACTCCGGGCATGGTGGATCCGCATGGTCCGTCCCAGCCGATGTATCGCAACACGCCCGGGGCGATCGAAATTTCGCGGACGATGGAATCGAGAGCGCCCGGGCAGAAAATCCCCAAAGTTATTCCGGCCGAGGAGCCAACCCTTGACTTTCCGTTGACTCTGGATCTGCGGGAGAAGTGCTGACGTCTCTGGTCGACGAAATCTCGACCGACATCCCTTTCGCAACTTGACCCTGGCGGTTGTAGCTTCCGGTAATAGGCATCACTCCCCGGGGATGGTAGCTCACTGCTACGGCAATGTGACCAATGCCGATTTGTTCGCCAATTGATGGATCGAAACCAGTCCATCCCCGGTCGGGAAGATAAATCTCAGTCCAGGCGTGGGTGGCACCACGTCCGACCCTTGAAACTTCGCTCTCCAGATATCCGCTCACGAAGCGGGCGGCAAACCCGATACTCCGGGCGGCCTCCATCATAAGGACGGCGGTGTCGCGGCAGGAACCCGTTCTCATCCGGAGGGTTTCGCGCGGACTTTGCACACCTCGCTCTTCGCGACGTTGGTAGTCGATTTCCTTCCGGATGATGGTCGCGAGTCGGTCAAAGAGAGGAACGGATTCTCCGGGTGCGCCCATGATGCCGAGGCCGGTGACCCAAGTTCGAATGCTCTCAACCTGGGGAGGGTAAACCGAGCGGCGGTAAAGGTAAGTGGCCGACTCTTCGATGCCGGGATAGAAGACAGGTAACTCAACCATGACTCCGTCCGGTCCGTGGATTTGCTCCGGAGGAGGTGTTCGCCATACTTTGAACTGACTAGAAACGACCAGCTCGGATGCCGGTTCTAGAAATTCCAGGGTAGCGATCATGTTCCCAAAAATGTCTTCGGACCAATGAGTCCTCGCCGGAGGAGAGGTTGTGAGTTCAATTTCCTCCAACCGTTGGTGGTAGCTCTCTTTAGGTCTGACCACCAGGCGGTGTTTTCCAAAAACGACCGGGCCGGAATACTGATACCGCGTGACATGCGTGAATTGAATGATCACGCCCGGGACTTGGGCTTTCGGTATCAGGTCGTCGGTCATCATCCGAGGATAAGAGCCTCATTCGTATTGTGCAATTCATCCCTCGTAATGGGGTGAAATTGCTCTTCCAGGCATTCGCAGCTTACCGAGAGTTCGGTCCCCTGAATCGCTCCAAAAAGGCTGGCAACCGCGGCATCACTGGCATCCCTTCCGGTTGCGATGCGGATCAGTCCATTCAAGGGTGCCAGGCCGGTTGCGTCAAAAATGAACCATTGGCCTCCGATGTGAGCTTCGAAACAGGCATGGAAGTCCTGGGGATTGAGTTGATAGGCGTAGACGGTGACATAGCGCGCTGGGATGGTGAGGGCGCGGCAGAAGGCGATCCCGAGATGGGCGAAGTCTCGGCAAACCCCTTGCCGGTAGGCGAGAACGAAGCTGGCCGAGCTCTGTTCATCAGTGGATCCCGAGACGTAGGTAATATTTTGAGAAATCCAGGTGACGATTGCTTTAACTTGCTGATAGGGAGAGTCATGAGGAGGGAAAAGTCGGGCGGCCTCGGTCCGGAACATGTCGGATTCACAATAGCGACTCGGAAAGAGATAGGGGATTGCCTCGGCAGAGAGTTCCCCCGGAATGATGTTGGTCAGATCATCATGGGGAACTCGGCGAACCGACATTGAGACGGTGGCCGAGTAGTCGATCGAGAGTGGGCCTGTCGTTTCGACGGAAATCCTTGAGAAGCGATTCTGCCCCAAGCCCAACTCCATTTCATGGTAGTCAACCGGCCGGCTGGTGAGGAGGCTTTCGTCGGTGACTTCTTGTCCTGGAGTCTGCAAGCAGTGCAGCGAAGAGATAATGGTGGCCGGACCGTCGACTTCGTATCCGAGATGCCCCGTGACGTTGAATTTCATTGTGGGAGGTCTCGCACAGGATGTGCCTTTTGGTGAAAATTCCTCCTCTTCTCTGGGATAGAGTGAAAAGCGAGCGCTCGGAGGTGGGAGAGTCACCATTTTACCGGCGGGTATTTTAATCAACACGAGAGGTTTTATACAACAAGCAGGACATTAGTTTCGATACGCCAGTCACTAATTTCCATCGTTCGGCGGCGAAGGCGATGACGAATGATGAGTTCTCCGTGGTCTTTCTTAGAAGTTGCAGAGGTTGAATTTCACAGAAATACTTTAGATATAATCAAATAAGGCAAATTGGCGGAGAGGGAAGGAATTGAACCCACCAAGGACAGATTGCCCTTCAACGGTTTTGAAAACCGCGGCGACCACCAGGCACGCAGCACTCTCCGGTGATAGGCTGGCTGACATTTCGAGGGGCGTCAAATGAATGAATTCGATCTGATGATTTTTTTAGCAGAGAGAATCTTAGTTTTAGGAGCTGATTCAAGGTGCAGTAGTGGTGATTCTCAAATTGAGTTGTTTGTCGAAAGGTGCCTCTAGTGAAAGTCGTGTGAAACCGTCTCGAATTCTCCGGGCATCTTTAGAGGCTTTAGCGATGTAATATAGACAGTTGGCTGACGCCCTTCGGTAATTTGCAGACGGCCTTGGGCAAGTAGGAACGATTCGCTGGTAATGGTGAGCCTGAATTGGTGAAAGGTTTTTCGAGGGATGAAAAGGTTTGCGATTCCAAATTCGTCTTCAAGAGAAATGAAGCAATGTCCCTTCGCGGTGCCTGGGCGTTGCCGGCAGATAACCAAGCCTGCGATAATGAGTTGTTTTCCGTGGGGTATTTTAAAGAGGCTCGCTGAGGTGGCTAGTTCGATATTTTGTTTTTTTCGCCAAAGCCTCATTGGGTGGGGCCCTGTAGTTGCTCCTACTAGAGAGAGGTCCGCTTGAAGTCTTTCGGTAGCTGACATCATGTCTAAAACTTGTTCCTGAGCTGGCGAGTTTGCAAAAAGATCATCGAGTGGAAGTTGCTCGGCTTGCCAGAGAGCATCTCGGCGATGCTCAATTTCCGGGAGGTCGTTCAAAGCGCCGGCGGCTGCGAGAAGGCGGCGTTCTTTGATGTTTGGACGAACTCTCCGAAGAAAGTCATCGAGCGAGACGAAAGCGGAGAAGGAGCGTTCTTCAATCAGGCGCTCTATCGTCTTTTGGCGTAGTCCTTTCAGACGATGTAAGCCGAGGCGAAGGGTGTGATCATCAATCACTTCGGTCGAGATCATAGAGTGTCTCACTGAGATTGGTTTTGTCCGTATACCGTGTCGTTTTGCGTCCTGTAAGAGGGTGTTTACTGAGTAAAATCCCATCGGCTGATTGTTGATCAGCCCGCAGTAAAATTCAGCCGGACGGTGGACTTTGAGCCAGCAGGAAGCGTAAGCGATGAGAGCAAAGGAAATAGCGTGAGATTCGGGAAAGCCGTAAAGCGCAAAGGAGCCAATTGATTCGATGACTCGTTGCTGAACCTCGGGTGCAACTTGCCGTTCGTTCATGCGGCTTTTTAGTTTTTTTACGATGGCGTTCATGCGTTCGTCGGATCGTTTGAAGGACATCGCTTTGCGTAGGAAATCAGCTTCCACACCTGAGAATCCCGCGATCACCATCGCCATGCGGAGGACTTGCTCCTGAAAAAGAGGGACCCCTAGAGTCCGCTTCAGGATGGGTTTGAAGTCGGGGTGAATATAATCGACATCCTCACGACCGGTTCGGCGGTTCAAGTAAGGGTGAACAAGGTCTCCCACGATGGGACCAGGACGGATGATCGCAACCTCAACCGCAAGATCGTAAAATCTGCGAGGCTGCATGATTGGGAGGGTGGCCATCTGTGCGCGGGACTCAACTTGAAAGGTCCCAACGGTGTCGGCTCGGCAGAGGAGATCGTAAGTGGCGGGATCGTCTTTCGGGATTTTGGCAAGATTGACCGGTCGGCCGCGTCGTTCGCAAATGCTCAGAGTGTCTTCCATCGCGGCCAGCATCCCGAGCCCTAGGAGGTCGACTTTAACGATACCGAGATCCTCGCAATCATCTTTGTCCCATTGCATGATCGTTCGATTCTCCATCGTGGCGGGCTGAAGCGGGACGACGTGGTCGAGTCCTTCGTCGCAAAAGACCATTCCTCCTGAATGCTGGCCGAGGTGCCGGGGGCAGTGGAGGACGGCGTGGTAGAGTTGCAAAAGAGGTTTGAATCGCGGGTGGGAAGAGGGAATTCCGGACTTTTCTATCGTTCCAGCGAGCTCCATGACTTTGTCGCCGGGGTAGTAGTTGCTCATCGAAACTTCCTCGTTTACGGGGTCGCGGGAGGTGTCGTGAACCTTTGGGGAGGCACAGAGGTCCGTGAAGCGGTTCGCGATCGATTCCGGGAAGCCCAAGATTTTAGACATTTCTCGGAAAGCCGAGCGCGGTTTGTAGGTAATGACGTTGGCGGTCATCGCAGCTCCGCGTGGGGCGTATTTTTGATAAACGTATTGAATGACAGATTCTCTTCGCTCGCCGGAGGGGAAATCGATATCGATGTCGGGCCAGGATTGGCGGTTTTCGGAAAGAAAGCGTTCGAAAAGGAGGCCGCTTTCGACAGGGTCGACACTTGTTACGCCAATTGCGTAACAGACTAGCGAGTTAGCTGCCGAGCCCCGGCCTTGGCAGAGGATGCCTTGAGATCGGGCAAAACGGACAAGATCCCAGACAATAAGAAAGTAGCCAGAAAATCCAAGTTTTTCGATAGTTAATAATTCATTATCAATTTGTTGATAATGTTTTTTACTAAAATTACAAAAACGTTTTTTAAAGCCGTTTTCCACGACTTTTCTGAGATATTCACACTGTTCGCGATCTGTGAATAACTTACCAGTGTGAGAATCTCGGTAGGATGGGAAGCGATAGCCCAGATTTTCGAGTGAAAATTCGCAGCATTCTTGAGAGAGAGCGAGTGCGTTGTGAAAAGCTTGTGGATAGTTTAAAAATAAATTGTGAATAACTTCGGGGGCTTTTAAGAAGCGCTCTCCATTTCGTTCAAGGAGACGTCCGGCGTCATCGAGAGTTTTGTGCTCACGTAAGCAGGTAAAAGCATCGGAGAGAAGACGATCCGAATGTTGTGAATAAGTCGGTGAATTACTTGCAACTATTGGAATCTTAAGAAAATCGCCTAAATCGGAGAGAAGTTGATTGATCCGTTCTTCTCCGCGTCGGAAGTGGCGAAATAGCGCGATCGAGACATTTCCTGGTCCAAAGTGCCGCAGTAGGTGATTGGCAGCTGAGAGTAAATTAGCTTTTGTGAGCTTGAGAAGAGATTCCGAACTGAGGATGGCGTGGGTTCCAGTGAGATCGTGATGTGTAAAAAGGTCGATCGCTGGTTGGCAATGCAGAGAGGTCAGGAGGCGGGAGAGGTTTTGATATCCGGTCTGAGATTTGTTTAAGATCGTTAATTGGTGGAACTCGGAAACAGATTCTAAAGTGGCTCCGGTAATCGCTTTGATTCCGACTTTTTGAGCTTCGGCGTGGGCTCGGGCGGAACCGTAAAAGCCCATGTGATCGACGAGGGCAATGGATTGGTGGCCTAGTTTGGCGGCACGATTCACCAATTCCTCTGGCGTGGAGGCCCCGCGGAGAAAAGAAAAATTGGATTTGGCGAGAAGTTCCATGTTTCGGATTACGCGTAGATCCCCATCAGGTGCCATTTTTTTGGCGGGGAAAAGGTGAGTTGGAGGAGAATAGAGTTCTGAAGTTCGATATCCCATTGAGCTTGTTGCCATCCGTTTTCCCACCAGGAGCCGGAGAGCGGAAATGGGCCACGGGTTTTATGAATTGGGCCTTGGTAGGGACCAGTGAGAAGGGCGAGTGGGTGATGATGACGCCCCCGTTTTTCGGAGGCGACATTGATGGGAATGGGTGGGCGCTGACGTTTAAGAGGAAGATGATTGATAGGTGGGATATCGGGGACCAGTGGGGTTTTAAAATCGGGGGTGGTAGGCGAGAGGGCGATGATATCAGGGCGATGGGTGTCGAGTTGATGAGGAATGCCGATGCGGTTTGGTCCAACGATTTTGGAGAGGCGACGGAGAGTGTCGGCGAATTCGTTGGGATCCTTGAGGCCCCGCGAAAAAAGTTGATGCTGGGCGTGACGAGGGAGAGTTGGAATGAGTTTAAGGTGGAATTCCTCGATGGGTGCGGGGGCTTTGAAGGTTTCCAGATGCGTGTGGAGGGTTCGGAGGAGGACATCGGGCGAGAGAGTAGGTTCTGAGAGAATGAGTTTGCGGGTGTTAGCGGCCCCGTTATCGAAGGCGAGGGTAAGTCGAATTTCAGCGGCGGCGCGTTGGTGGTGGTGGAGGCGGTTGCATAGGGTTTGCAGGAGCCGTTTTGACATGAAGAGGAGAGGCTCGTGGTTTGCGACGGGATCTTCGAATTGGTGGGTGATGTGGTAGTGATCCTGAGCTCGGTAGAGTTTGAGGAGGCGGTGGTGTTTGCCGTGGGCGATGTCGTGGAGCTGGGCGAGTTCTTTACCGAGGCGTTCGGCGAGGCCTTGGCGTGGAAGACCGGCGAGATCGGCGAGGGTTTGGAGACCCCAGAGTTGGAGGACGGGGGCGTGAGGAAGAGGGAAGGTTTTGGCGAGGGCGAGATTGGCGAGCTTGAGTGTGAGAGGATCAGCTTGGTTCGGGCAAAGGGAGGCGAGGTGAGCGAGGTCGGGTGTTTTGCCGAGACCGATTTGGAGAGGGAGAGCGAGGTGGTTGGAGGCGGAGAGGGTTTGGTTAATCCAGTCGGCTTCCGAGGCCATGAGGAGGGTGGAAAGGTCGAGGAGATAGGTCTCGGGTGTGGTGAGTTCAAAGTCCGGGACTAGGGAGTCGACGAAAGCTAGGGTTTCGCTACGCGCGGATTTTTCGGCAGTGAAATCAGGATCAAGGAGGAGGAGGTTGGGGCAGCGAGCGAGGCCGCGGGTAGTACGAAAGCCTGGTTGGATTGCGAATTGTCGGGCGGCTTTGTTGACTGCGATGAGGTGAGATCTTTCGCGCTCACCTGAGGAGAGAAGAGCAGCGGGTTGGTTGGCCGGAGTGCCGTCGCGCGCCAGTAGAGAACTGAGGGCGAGGTCGCGGAAATGGAGTGCGGCGTAGTTCATATGTTTATGCCTTCCCGGCGATTTGGCGGCTTTCGGATTGGTTGAGCTGCAGGGTAGGTTTGGTGAGTTCGAGGTGATCGAGAGTGAAAAGTCCTCCGAGGGTGAGTCGATGATGGGGGGTGGGTAAGAGGGCGCGCGGAGTGATGGAGATGAGAGCAGCTCCGGAATCACGGGCTTGGATTTTGAGCCGATGCCAGAAGGTGGTGGGAATTTGGCGGAGCTCGCGTTCGGAGACGAGGTGGAGATCGAGAAGGATAAGTGGAAGATTGCCGTCGCTTAAGAGGAGGTCGGTACACTTGAGAGCTTGCTCGGTTTTTGAGCAGCGGAGCCAGATGAGATGGCGACATCTATCGTTTCCATAAGAAGCAGGATCAAAGGTGTCGCGGCCATCGACGAGGGCGATTGGGAGATCATGCTTTTGATCGAGGAGTTCGCAAATGATCAGAGAGGCTCCTGCTGATTGGTGTGGCGAGATAATTTCGCTGAGATGACCGGCGGAGAACTCTAGGCTCGTGGCTTTTGAACTTGGTTCTTCGGGGATGGGATCTCGGTGAGCGGCAGGGAACTTCTCACGAAGTTGACGACGGATTTTATCAATTTGCAGGACGCTCAAAACATGTTCAAAAGAACACCAATTTTTAATTGAGTCAAGAAGATGATTACCTAACATTAAATGAGCCGACAAGAGGTTGTCTTTACTGCTGTGAACGATTATTTCTCAATGGGATGGCTCTGGAGATTGTTGAATTGGTGCTGACTCCGGAGGAGGCTGCGGATGAGGGAATTTGGTCGTTAAAGATTTCGCGGAAGCTGAGGGTGAAGCCGGAGCGGGTGAAGGGGTATCGACTGTTAAAACGGTCGTTAGATGCTCGGAAGCGGCCGGTGAAGTTTCGATTGCGGCTGGAGGTTGGGATTGATGAGAAATTGGCGGAGGAGGCGAAAGCGACTTGGGAGGTGCGTGAGCTGGCAAAAGAACCGGAAGAGGTGGTGATTGTTGGTTGTGGTCCAGCGGGAATGTTTGCGGCGCTGCGGTGCCTGGAGTTGGGCTATAAGCCGGTAGTTTTGGAGCGGGGGAAAGATGCCTCATCGCGGCGTTTTGATTTAGGGTCAATTTTGAAGGAGGGGCGGGTGATTGAGGAATCGAATTACTGTTTTGGTGAAGGAGGAGCGGGGACGTTTTCAGACGGTAAACTTTACACGCGGGCGACAAAGCGAGGTCCGGTAGCGGAGGTTTATCGGACGTTAGTGGCACATGGGGCCCCGGAAAAGATTCTGGTGGAGGCGCATCCGCATATTGGATCGAACCTGTTGCCGAAGGTGGTGATGGCGATGCGGGATTCGGTGCGGGAAACGGGTGGCGAGGTCCACTTTGGGGCGAAGGTGGTGGAGTTTTTGAAATCGGGTGAGCGATTGGTGGGTGTGGCGACAGAGGATGGTCGAGAATTTCGCGGGAAAGCGGTGATCCTTGCGACAGGGCATTCGGCGCGGGATATTTATGAGCTGTTGAATAAGCAGGAGATTTTGATGGAGGCGAAGCCGTTTGCGGTGGGGGTGCGAATTGAGCATCCGCAGCCGTTGATTGATCGGGTGCAATATCATCTACGGGAAGATGAGCAGCGGGGGCGAAATTTACCGGCTTCGCGGTATCGACTGGCAACGCAGATCAAGGGACGCAGTGTGCATTCTTTCTGCATGTGTCCGGGAGGATTTGTAGTTCCAGCAGCGACGGAGAATGATGAGGTGGTGGTGAATGGCATGAGTCTTTCGCGTCGTGATTCACCTTTTGCGAATAGTGGAATGGTGGTGGGGGTGGAACCGGAGGATGTTCGGGGATTCGGGGGTGAGGATGTTCTGGCGGGAATTCGGTATCAGAAGCATATCGAGCAGCTGGCAAAGAAAGCGGGTGGTGGCGGCCAGGTGGCTCCGGGGCAGAAAGTTACCGATTTTCTAGCTGGGAAGGTTTCGAAGAACTTACCCAAGACAAGTTATTTTCCCGGCTTGAATTCAGTAAAGCTGGATGAGGTCTTACCGGGTGAGATTGGGATGCGTTTGGCGGGAGGTTTGAAGAAGTTTGGACGGATGATTCGAGGATACACGGGGTCGAATGCTTTGTTGATTGGCTTTGAGACGCGGACGAGTTCGCCAGTGCGGATTCCACGTGAGAAAAATTTGCAACACCCGGAAGTGAAAGGGCTTTACCCGTGTGGCGAGGGCGCGGGTTATGCCGGCGGAATTGTTTCGGCCGCGTTAGATGGTCGACGATGTGCGGAAGCTGTAATTAACGAAGGAAAATAAATCATGGAGATAAGAAACCGCGAAGAGCAGGAACCGTTTACAACAAAGGATGGTTCGACGATCCGGAGTTTGCTGGATTTGACTAATGCACCGGTGAAGGAGCAAAGTTTGGCGGAGGCGACCTTAGCGGAAGGTGGGGCGACAGAGCGGCATTACCACAAGATGAGCGAGGAGCTTTATTACCTATTAGAAGGACGTGGCGTGATGGAGATCGATGGAAAGACGCGTGAGGTAGGGCCTGGAGATGCTATTTTGATTCCGGCGGGAGCTTGGCATGAAATTAAGGCAACGAAAGCGATGAGATTTCTTTGTTGTTGTGCGCCACCTTATGAGCACGAGGATACTTACTTTGAGTAAGGTTTGATCGTGGAGAATGCAGAACCTTGCACCGATGAAGATGCAAGGTTGCCAAGTTTCTACTATTTGCCGATGAAATCGAAGACGAAGACGTCGTCAAGAATAGGCTTGAGGATTTTGACGAAAGCTTGATGTTCAGCGTGAGGAAGGTAGACGTCAAGACCGGCGCGGTTCTTGAAGGTCACGATAAAACAATGTGTGAAACCTTTGGCGCGGTCTTCGGGACTGACGTTTGTTCCCCACTCTAGGTCGACGATGGTCTGGATCTTTCCTTTGAGGGCAGCAAATTCCTTCTCGATGTTTTTGATCTGCTTGGGTTTGGCTTCTTTTTTGAATTTGAAGCAGACGACGTGACGGAAGAGAGCGGCAGCTTCTTTCTTAGCGGATGGGGCTTCTTTGTGGTGATCGGCCATAGCGAGAGCTGGGAAGAGAGCGGCAAAGGCAATAATAATTGTTTTCATGGGGCCGCAGTGTGACGGGAACGGGGTAATCTCTCTAGAAAAAAGGTGTGAAGAGTTTGATTTGAAATGAGCGACCTATTTAAGAAGTATGGGTTGTCAGTCTGGACTGGGGGAGTCTCTTTGCTCTTTTTTTAGACTTGGCTCTAAGAAGAATGGAGCAAAGGGAATCAGTGAGCAGACAAAGACGAGGGCGGCGCGCTTAATAGGCCATCTTCTCTTCTCCATCGTGAAGTAGAGAAGGATTAGGAAAATGGTAAATATGACACCATGAACCATGCCTGGGATTCGGACGGCAGTTTCGTCCCCAAGGATACGTTTTTCGTAGATCGCAAAATAGAGGAGGATGATGAAAGAGAGACCATCAAGGAGAGAAGAAAGGCGAAGGAGGCCGAGTGGAAATTGGAGCATGACTTAGGAAGGGCGTTTTTGCGTGAGCATGAATTCATTTCCCTCTGTGTCGAAGCAGAAGGCAAGGTGTATGAAGCCATCTTCTTCCTCGGGCTCGCGGACGAGTCCTCCACCATTTTCTTTAACGAGTTTAATACCAGCTTTGATTTCATCGCACTGGAAGCTAAGGCCAGTCCAGGTTCGCTTCCCTTCACCGCCGCCATGAATACCGATGGTGGAGCCACAAAGGGTAACTTCGCTCCAAACTTCCATTTCAAAAGAGAGCTCTGCTCCGAAGGTTTGTTTGTAAAATTTGATGGCGCGGAGGTGGTCGGCTGCCCAAATGGCATATTTCACTTTTTGAACCTGCATAAGGTTCCTTAACACTGCTTCGGCGGGTGGACAAGAGGCACTCCTTATGTTAATTCTGAAGCTCATGAAATTGGCCCCTTTTCCGACCCCGCCTAATTTGATTCGTCAGTGGCAGGAAGGTGAAATCGAACGCGAAGAGATGCAGCGTCTGATGGGCGAGCACCAAAAGGAGTTATTAAAGGAAGCTGACTACTTTCATTCCAACCCGATTTTGGGTTATATTGAAGGGTTACGGAATAAAAGAGCGGCTCGGCGTTTAGTTGATGAGCATGGCGAGGCTCAGATTCGCGAGTTATTCCAAGCGCTTTCTTGGCTTCAGGATTTTGAGCCGGCAGCGTTTCTTTGGAATGCCGACCATTGGGATGTCGCGCTTTATGCGTTTCTTCGCATGAGTACTGAGCCAGTTTTCCGAGTGCGTGAAATGGTGGTGAAAAGTAGCCGTGCGGTGATGCTAGTAGAACATGGTTCCGCCAAGAAATCCGAGACTCGTCGTGAGCGATTGACTTTTAAACGCCACTGGAAGGGCGAGATGGAAGTCGTGAAGCGTGAGGATATGTCGAGGTGATTTGTTTCTAGGTAGTTGATATTCTCGGCTATGTGAGCTGCGGTAATTGAGGCGTTCTAGAACTTGAGGTGAAACTTTGACATTTGAAAATGCTGTGAGGTCGTTAGTTTTCGATCTAGCAAGGCAAACTACTATGGGAAGAGCATTTGAATATCGGAAGGCTTCGAAGGAAGCGCGTTGGGGAAAGATGTCACGTATCTTTCCGAAGCTGGCTAAATCGATTACGATGGCCGCTAAAGAAGGGGGCCCAGACCCAGACTCCAATGCGAAGCTTCGCACGGCGATTATGAACGCCAAAGCGGAGAATATGCCAAAGGATAATATCGACAAGGCGATCAAGCGGGCTTCTGGTAAGGATCTTGGGGATATTACCGAGATTAATTATGAGGGGAAAGGTCCTCACGGGAGCCTTTTTTATGTAGAATGTGCAACTGAAAATACCAACCGCTCGGTTACTAATGTTCGGACACTTTTTAATAAGAATGGTGGTGAGATGCAGAATTCAGGGTCGCTTGAATTTCTTTTTGATCGCAAGAGTGTCATCGAGTTCAAACCTGAAGGGGCTAATTTGGAGGAATTGGAACTGGAGCTCATGGATGCTGGTTTGGAGGAGATGGAGGTAGAGGGCGATATGGGGCTTGTGTATGGCGAATACACTGCTTTTGGAAAGCTTACGGAAGTCTTCGAGCGCCTTGGTGTTGAAGTGGCTAAGGCAAGCCTGGAAAGAGTTTCCAACAACCCTCAACAGTTCAGTGAGGATCAGCTTCTTGAGATTGATGCTCTTGTTGATAAACTAGAGGATGATGAGGATGTTCAAGCCGTCTTTACAAATGTTGATCGCTAAACGATTGGGGCGATGAAATTGTTGTTACTTCTTACCTATCTTCTAGGTGCTTCTGGAATATAGGTCTTGAAATCTGATCAAGTAGAGTTGCTTCCTGACCAGGATCTTCAGCCCCAAATGAGGTTGGAGCCAAGGTTGCAACTTGACCCTACCAGGCCGGTTGATCGGGCCAAAGGGAGATCTGAAGATGAGAAGAATCTCTTGGGAAGTGGAACTCTAGATCGCAAATCAAAAAAGTAGGGTTGGCAGAATAATTACAATCTCTTTTCTGCGCCGCAAAGAGGGCTACTTGCCCCCAAAAAAGCCCATCATCTGCATTACGTCGATTGCCCAGTAGACGAAAAATGCGGAGTGGAGGAGAATGTAAATCTTGGCACCAAGTTCGATGTACTTGCGAGTTAACATGGTCGGAACATGCAAACGGCGGGCGTTTAGGTCAAGGATTCAGTGATTGAAATCGGCAGCTTTTTACCGTGTTTTTAGCGGGGGTATATGGTTCTTTTTAACATTACATTTTCACGTTGAAATTGCGTTAGGGAAAGGGGACTCACGACCGTCTAGAGGTCTGAATGCGCGGATTGTGGACTTTTAATGGACTGATAAAGTGCTTAGCAAGAAAGGTGGCTTGAGTCTTTTTCAGATCTGGAAAAGAACAGAGGCGTGATCGATAGCACCTCTGGTTGGTTTCTTGTCTCTTTTGCTGCGATGTGCGTGGGTCTTGGTAAGGCGGGGTTTTCAGGTCTTGGATTAATCGCGGTATTCATCATGGCCGAGCTGTTTGGTAAGGCTTCGGTAGGCGTTTTACTGCCCATGCTTATCGTGGCTGATGTCAGTGTTTATCCAATGTTCCGTAAGCACGCTTCATGGGCCCCGGTTTGGAAACTAGTCCCTCCGGCCTTGGTTGGAATGGCGATTGGTTTTTTCCTGCTCGATTGGATACCGGAGCAATGGGCTAAGCCGGTAATTGGAAGCATCATTCTCTTCATGGTGGCGCTGCAATTAATCCGGCAGTGCTCAAATGATTTTTTTGATAAGCTTGCCCATTCAAATGGATTTGGCGCGGCTGCTGGAGGTTTTGCGGGAATTGCGACGACGATTGCTAATGCAGCCGGGCCCGTCTTCCAGCTCTACTTTCTGGCAAGACGACTTCCGAAAATGGAATTAATCGGCATTGGCGCACGATTCTTTCTCCTTATTAATTTGATCAAATTACCTTTTATGGGAGGATTGAACTTTACCACGCCAGAAAGCCTCCTGCTGAATGTTAAGTTGGTTCCGTTAATTCTGCTTGGGGTTTTTTTTGGGCGCCATTTACTCCAGCTGATTTCGCAGCGAGTCTTTGAGTGGATGATTATCGGATTTGCGATCCTTGCGGGGGTTCGACTGATCTGGGCTGGTTAGCGATGCTGCCCCTTTAGGTGTTCAAGGCGTTTGTAGTTTTGAAAGGCGAAATACCCGAACAGGATAGCGATAAATATCTGATGCAGAATGAAGAAGCTTGCAATTGCAACTAGGGCACCTGTTACCATTCCTACGGTCCAAACTCTTTTAGGCGATCTCTCGATTGAAGCATAGATTTGTCCGCCATCGAGGGGAAATACCGGGAGAAGATTCATAAGGCTCCACCAGAAATTGACCCATAAAAGCTTATCTATCATATATAAATGGGATCGGTTCATTTCGGCGAGCACGGTGTATGTCTCGCGATAGACTCCAGTGCTGGGAAAAAGGAGAAACATGGTAAGGTCGGTCCCGATTGTGAATCCATAGATGGCGCAGCAAGTCAGGACGATCAGCCCAAAAAATCCGAGGCCCGCCAGTGGCCCAGCCCAGGTGACCCAGAAGCTTTGTTTTTGCGTAAGCTGGGTATTTGGATAAGCCAATCCACCCATGCCCCACAGCTTGATGGAAGGGGTGACTCCCGTCATCTTCCTGCTCGTAAGAGCATGTCCAAGTTCATGGACCAGGATAGAAACGAACAGAACGACAATCCAGAGGAGAATCATCAGGAAATCTTGGCGAGACTTGATCCCAATCCCACCTCCTAGAAAAAATCCCATGAGCCAAAACCATGGTTCTACTCGAACCGGAATTTTGAAAATCTTGAAGTCAAGCACTGGCGAACTCTATGGCGTTTGAAGAGGGCGGCAACCAAAAGAACATTTAACCTCCTAATAAGGTAAGGATTGCTCAATTTCGAGTGATCTGCTACGGCCCCCCTTGAAATGATGACAGACACGCCAAAGGAAGTAAGCGTTTTTGCACCCGCTACGGTGGCAAATGTTGCCTGTGGTTACGACGTTCTGGGTTTTGCGATTGATGCTCCGGGAGATGAAGTGGTGGCGCGACACTCAGAGGAACCTGGGTTGCGTATCACCAAGATTACTGGAGACGATGGGAAACTTCCTTTGGAGGCTGAAAAAAATACGGCTGGAGTCGCTGCTTACGATTTATTGAAGCATCTCGGTATGTTAGACCTTGGGGTTGAGTTGGAGATTCATAAAAAGATGCCCTTTGGGAGTGGGCTTGGATCAAGTGCTGCGAGTGCGGTTGCTGGGGCATATGCGGTTAACAAGCTTATTGGAGAACCACTGACGAAGAAACAGCTTCTCCCATTTGCGATGGCTGGGGAAGCGAGTGCGGACGGTGCTTGGCACGCAGATAACGTGGGGCCCTGTCTTTTGGGTGGAATCGTATTTATCCGTGACAACCAGGAGTTGGATATTGCACAGCTCCCGGTTCCTAAGGATCTTTGGGCAGCGGTGGTTCATCCAGATATCGAGATCCTAACGAAAGTTGCGCGTGGAATTCTTCCGGCCGAAGTGCCGCTGGCAAATGTAACCCAGCAAATTGGGAATCTAGGAGGCCTGATTTGCGGATTAATTCAGGAAGATTACGGAATGATCAGCCGCTCAGTGCATGATGTGATCGCCGAGCCGAGACGTCAGAAATTAATCCCAGAATTTTACCAGGCCAAACGTTCGGCGATGGCCGCAGGAGCTCTTGGTTTCAGTATCTCTGGAGCTGGTCCTAGTGTGTTTGGACTCTGTGAGGGTGAGGAGTCTGCTAAGAAGGTAGGCGAGGCGATTGCGGGGGTTTTCTCAAAAGGTGGCCTAGAGAATCAACTTTATGTCTCGAGAGTGAATCAGACAGGCGTCAAGGTGATTGGGTAGATTCAGCAATGCCCCAAAAATTTTATAGCACCAAAAGTCCTGGCCAATTTGTTGGCCTAAAAGAGGCAGTTCTGCGTTCTCTTCCTGCCGATAATGGGCTTTATATGCCCGAACATATTGAGCCTTTATCGGCTGATTTCTGGGGGAACTGGAAGGAGCTGTCATTATCTGAAATCGGATTTGAAGTTTCGAAAGTGATCTTTCGTGACAGTGTGCCGGAGGAAGAACTCGAGAAAATTGTGCATCAATCAGCCAATTTTCCTGCGCCCCTCGTAACTTTAAAGAAACAGGAGCATGTCCTTGAACTCTTTCATGGTCCAACGCTTGCCTTTAAAGATTTTGGAGCCCGCTTCATGGCTCGTCTGATGGGGTGGTTGACACGTGAGGACGAAGGATTGCTGACTGTTCTGGTCGCAACGAGTGGTGACACTGGAGGCGCTGTGGCGAGTGCATTCCACAATGTGCCTGGGACGCGGGTTATTATTCTATATCCAAAAGGAAAGGTAAGTGAGCTTCAGGAAAAACAGCTCACTACTCTGGGAGGGAATATTACCTCTTTAGAGGTCGATGGAACATTTGATGATTGTCAAAGGCTCGTAAAGTCGACTTTTCTCCAGCGTGAGATGGCAGAGGATTTAAATCTCACTTCCGCAAACTCGATCAATATTTCGCGATTAGTTCCGCAGAGTTTCTATTATTTTGAAGCAGCAAAACAGTTGCCTGATGCTGTGAAGCCAACTTTTGTAATTCCAAGTGGTAATTTTGGAAATCTCACGGCGGGTTTGCTTGCAGAGAAGCTTGGTTTGGAGGTCGAACGTTTTGTGGCGGCCACGAATCGTAATGATGTTGTTCCAGCGTATTTGCGAGAAGGGGAATATCGTCCAAGATCCAGCGTAGCAACGATTTCTAATGCGATGGATGTTGGTGCTCCGAGTAATTTCGCGAGGATGGAAAATATTTTTGGTAACGAGTGGGAATCAATGAAGGCGCGGGTCGCTGGTTTCTCTTATGATGACCAATCGACGCGTGAAACGATTCGGCGAATTAAAGCAGAAACGGGTTACACTCTTGAGCCACATGGGGCTATTGGTTGGTTAGCAGCAGAAGAGTGGCGGAAACTGAAACCGGAAGCACAAACGGTAGTTTTGGAAACAGCCCACCCCGCAAAATTTCTTGATGTCATGGAGGAAGAGCTCGGGAAGGGAGCCGTGGCGATTCCCGAGCGCCTCGGTTGCCTCGCTGATTTGGAAAAAGTTACGATACCGATGATGCCAGATGTAGAAGTATTCGCGGAATGGTTGCGGTCGATTGGCTAGTAATACTTCCTCAAGATTTCGAGAAGAGGAGCCGTCACATGAAAGATTTTGCTAAGCTAAGATTTAATCGTGCTTTCGTGTTGGCTAGTCGGGAAATTCTGGATAGCGACGGTTTTATTGCGCAAAAGGAGGGTTGAAAAAACGCCGCTCGGATTTCTCCGGCGACGGCGTTGATTTGATGGGTTTGGAGACCGGATTATCCTGCGTAGGATCCTTCCACACGAGCTGCAACGTCCCGATAGCCATAATCGATTTCGTAGATCTGCTTGAAGCAGCCAAGAGCTTCCTCCTTTTTTTCAGCCTTAGTGTAAATAACACCTAATTCGTAAAGGATTTCTTTCTTGGTGTTATCCATCTGGGTGAGCTCGTCATTAGCATCTTTAAGCTGTTTAATCGCAAGGTCATTCATGCCCTTTGCGTCGAATGTCCGCCCAAGAAGAAGGAGTACTTTAGTGCGAATGTGAGGGTTACGAGTGGCCTGTTGAAGATGTGGAATGGCATCGCTGTATTCGCCGGCATCATAGAGAGCCTGACCAAGGTCGAAGCGCATTTTTGGATCGGTCGGGTTTTGTTTGACACGCTCTTGGCACTCTTCAAGGCGCTCACCAACCCGAGATTGCTGAATTTCTTGTAGCTGTGACTGAAGTTCTTGGTTCTCTGGATCAGCAGCGGCAGCGGCCTCGAGGTCTTTGATGTGTTGGTCGGCGGCCTTATCCTTGATTTCGTTTGCCTTAGCGCGCAGGGCAACATCTCCGTTGGAAAGTTCGAAGGCCCAGCTGTAAAATGAGTGACAGGTGTTCCAGTCCTCAAGCTGCTCATAAGTTTGGGCGAGTTGCTTCACAACGGCCAGATTATTGGGGTCTGCTTCGTATTGCGCGGCGAGTTCGCCAGCTCGCTCTTCTAATTGCTCTTTGGTAAGAGCGGTTCTTGATGCCTTCTCCAATTCAGCGGCCTCGTCGGTCTTTACGAGATCCTGGAAACTCGAGTTCTCAGACATGCGGTTTTGCTGCATTGAGGCTTTCGCCGAGCAGTCCTTCTCACCACGTACCGCTTCGCCGTCGCCGGGGTCCTGCTTTACGATTTCACGATAGACCCTTGAGGCGTCGAGGTGCATTTCGCGATTGACGTAGAATTGAGCCAACTTGTGAGCAACTTTGGTGTTTGCGGGGCTACCTGTCTTAGCAGTTTCAAGAGCGAAAGCTGCTGTATCGAGGAGATTCATACTAAGAGCGATCTCGTAAAACGCTTCGTTGATGCCACAATTGAAAGGGTCATTTTCAAGTTCCTTCTCAATTGCGACCAGTGCGCCAAAAGAATCTTTTTTGGCCTGACGTATAAAAGAGCTACCACCACCTCCGCTGGTCCCAAAAAGGCCTTTTTTGGCTGCGCCTGGAGTTGCGCCAGACTGGATAATCTCGGCTTGGCGGACTAGTTTGCGCGCATTTAAAAACCCGGGCTCCTCTTTAAGAATGGCCTGTAGGAATTTGATGGCATATCCATGGTTATTTCTTTCAACACTGGCTTTTGCATTCTTCCAGTGGTCCTTTAGGGCTGCTGGTAATTCGGCCTCAGTAATCTCTCGAATTTCTTTCGTTTCTGACATGATCTTGGTGTGTGATTAGGTTGAACTGTGTGGTTTTCAGTAATCAAGCGACAAACGGATGACTTGGCAAGCACCCAAGATCGTAAGTCTAGATTCTGGAGCATGAAAGGCTTTGATCCATTGCTTCGGCAGGATTTTCAGAGGGGCTGGTTCCAACGACAATGGCTGGAACTCCAGCGACTGTTTTGTGGGGAGCTACGTCATCGAGGACCACACTTCCAGCCCCAATTTTTGCACCTTTCCCAATTTCGACAGGACCAAGAATCTTGGCGCCGGATCCAATCATCACACCCGAGCGAATGAGCGGGTGCCGATTCCCAGAGGTTTTTCCAGTTCCGCCTAGTGTTACCTCGTGTAAAATAGAGACATTATCCTCAACAATAGAAGTTTCTCCAATCACAACGCTAGTGGCATGATCGAGAAAGATACCACAGCCCAACTGAGCCGCAGGGTGAATATCAACTCCAAAAACCTCCGAAGCTAAACTTTGAAAGTAGTAGGCCAAATCGTGTCGGTTATTTTTCCACATTCGGTGGCCTAGGCGATAAGTCGCTAGTGCGAGGAAACCCTTATAATAAAGGAGCGGTTGAGTTAAAGAATGACAGGCTGGGTCACGTTCATTGATTGCAATTAAGTCGGACACCATACTCGATACGAGCTCGGGATGATCTTCTAGAATTTCCTGTAATAACGGAAAGAGTTCATCACGGGTCATGTCCTCCCGTGCCAGCTTGCGCGAGAGGCGGGCCGCTACCGAGCAGGAAAAAGAACTTCGCGAAATAAAAATGTCCTCCACGAGTGCGGTAAGACGGCGCTCAGATTTCGAAATCTGGTGAGCTTCGTCTTGGATTTTTTTCCATACTAAATCGAGGTCTGGCTGCCCTTTTGCCCGTAAGAGATTACTCTTAGAGATGGCATCTTGAGAAGCTTTGTGGTTTCCTTTCATGAGTGAGGATTTCGCAGAAATTAGATTATGCAAGTCGCGCGGTTGTTCATCTTGCAAAAAAGCACGATGGTCAATCGGTTACTAGAGCAGATGATATTGCAGAGAGCGAGGGGATACCATCTAGTTTTTTAGCTCAAATCCTTCATGAGCTAAAAAGAACCGGAGTTGTGACCAGTCGGCGTGGTAAAACCGGGGGTTGGAAGCTCATCGAACCTCCGGCGGATATTAGCCTGTTAAGAATTGTGGAAGCTTTGGAGCCAGAAGCGCTAGGCCAGATTCCCGAACCAACCGGAGAGTCCGGAGTGGCTGTGAAGAATCTTTGGGAGAGCGTTCGTGAAAGTAGTCGGCAGATTTTAGCTCAGAATACGCTCGAAACACTAGCTGCTGAGGACGAACCAATGTTTTACATTTAGTAAAAAAATCTCATTCATTATCATCGATCAAATCAGGATACGCGGTTCGTGCAGCTACATGACTAAGGTTGTAAATTTCGGCGCTGGTCGGCATTGTCAGAGCTTTTTGGGCGAGTGTCTTACATTCGCTAAACTCTAGGGATAAGAGAGCTTTCCGAACAGGTGCGATCTCATGAGGTCCGACTGAGAGTTCGTCGATGCCAAGCCCTAGAAGCAGAGGAGTAAGGCTTAGATCAGCTGCCATCTCTCCACAGATTCCGGTCCATATACCGGCGCGGGAAGCTGCATCAGTCGTCATCTTAATCATACGGATGACGGCGGGATGGCTAGAGCGGTAAAGCTTTGCAACATGATTATTGATACGGTCCACTGCCACCGTATATTGGATCAGGTCGTTTGTTCCGATAGAGAAAAAGTCGACTTCTTTGGCGATCTCATCCGCAACAAGCACAGCAGATGGAATTTCGATCATCGCTCCAATTTCGAGATCAGCGTTGAACTTACAGCCTTCGGCCTCCAGTTCGATCATGCATTCCCTGACGAGAGCCTGGCACTGTCGAGTCTCACTTATGCCGGAAATAAAAGGAAACATCATTCCGATTTTACCGTAAGCACTCGCGCGAAGAATAGCTCGAAGTTGTTCTTTGAAAAATTCAGGTCGATCCAGCGAAACTCGAATGCCACGCCATCCTAGAAAGGGATTAGGTTCTGGTTCGATCAGAGGTTCGACTGAAAGCTTATCGCCTCCGGAGTCAAGTGTTCTAATAATCGCAGGCTGTGAGCCAGTTCGTTTTGCTAGATCGATGTAGGTTTGTGTTTGATCTTCTTCCGTGGGGGAATATCCGGTTTCAAGTAGGAAAAATTCAGTCCTAAATAGACCGACCCCTTCTGCCCGGTTGTCTTGAACAAGATCGAGTTCGTGGGTGAATTCAATATTTGCCGAAAGGGTAATATGGCGACCGTCCTTAGTCGTGCTTTCCTTATCGCGAAGTGCCTCGAGTGCTTT
>DIHU01000002.1:2024-9020 GCA_002420315.1 Akkermansiaceae bacterium UBA5688 | reverse complement strand
TTTAAAGGTCAGGTGTGAACCCTATCCAAAAACAAAAAGTCGGGGAAATACAATCAGAGCTGTCGTTTGTCATAGGGGTTAGCGTTATGGGAAAATTCATTTTAGTAATCAATTTGCGAGTATGAAATTAGGAGTCATCAATGTATCTGATCGCGCTAGCGCGGGCGTCTATGAAGATATACCGGGAAAGGCGGCGGTCTCCCTGCTCGAGGAGTGGGTCACCACTCCTTTTAAGACTGCCTACGCCGTAATCCCCGATGAACAGGATCAAATCGAAACGCAATTGCGGCAGTTCGTTGACGAAGAAAGCTGCACCCTCATTCTCACAACAGGAGGAACCGGTCCAGCTGTGCGGGATGTTACCCCGGAAGCCACGGAGGCTGTCTGCGAGAAAATGCTCCCGGGATTTGGCGAACTCATGCGCTCCACATCGCTCAGGTATGTGCCAACCGCTATCCTCTCCCGCCAAACCGCTGGCATTCGCGGTGCTGCCCTGATCGTGAATTTACCAGGCAAACCCAAAGCTATTCGTGAGTGTCTCGAAGCTGTGTTCCCCTCGATACCATATTGTATTGATCTGATCGGAGGTCCTTATCTCGAAGTGGATTCAAGTAAGATCAAAATTTTCCGCCCCGGACCCTAAAATTCCATGATCAAGAATGCAATGGGATATGAGAAATTGGCTGAACACATCACCTTCTTCATACCGATCTTCTGCAGCTTTTGAGCAGACTCCTGTCAGTCTTAATACAGACGCTGGACGAGCACAGCTCTCTCCGCTCGTTTCGGAACTACCACTGTCTCATACGTATCAGCCCCCAGTGTGATGATTGGCCCGCCTTCTTCCCCGGACACTGAGATGACAACCGCGTGGCTCGAACGGAGCCCTCCCAACCACTTTCGAGTGTCGCTGACATAAACAAGATCACCGCAGGCCGCGCCAAGGTGGTTTGCCAATGCCCGGGAAATAGTGACCCCTGCCAACTTTGCTTCTCCGCACAATTCTGGCTCTTCTTCCAGGCGCTCTACCATCGCCATTGCCTCAACGATCTCGTGCTCGGATCCTGCAGACCCTTTGTAGCGTTTGATGGCATCCGCAACCGTTCCCCACACCAGGCCTTTTTGCCGCTCCGCAGACTCCGGCTTGGTCAATAACGTCGCTATCACCCCGATGGTTGAACAGACCACTAGCCCATAGAACGCCCGCATGTATTTGAATTGCTTCATGCCATCAAATATCCCATCTCCCGCATCTTTCATCGGCACTCCCTGCGCAAAAGGTTTGATGACCTCCGGCATAAACAACGAGATCCCGATGGCAATGAGGCCTCCGACGATCGTCCATAGCGCTGCGGTGGCGGTAAAGCGCCGCCAAAACACACTCATCAACAATGCCACCACGAGGGGAGGAGTCACTGCAGCTGTGAATGCGCCATGTGCTTCATAAATAGAATCAAACATCATGAAGAGAGGCACGAGAACAACCCCAAAAACCGTCACCGAAACCGACGTGACCCGGGCCGCTCTCATCATCTGCGCTTCGGTGGCCTGAGGGCGGATGTAGGGTTTGTAAACATCGTTCACGACCACTGCTGCTACCGCCGTTATCAAAGTGTCGACCGTCGACATCAACGCTGCCGTCAAAGCCGCCAAAACTAATCCGAAAACTCCGGGGCTACTTAGCAATTCTGTCGCGACGTAGAATGCTTGGCTCGCTTCCACGGTATTTGGTAAGTCTCCGTGGTTCACCATCGCACGTGCAATCCAACCACCGCCACCCACGACACATGCTGCCACCACCATTAAAATCACGACCATTCCAACGGCTGCCTTGCGCGACTCGCGCAGCGAATTTGCGGCCAGGAACCGCATCACCATCCCCTGATTGAGAAAATAAAACATGGCAGTGTTGGCAATGCCGTCTTGCCAGAAAATCCCCACACTTGGAAAACCCGGGTCTTCATTAAAATTTGGGAAAGCGGTCCGGTGTCCCCTTGGCAAATTCTCCCAAAAGGCCCCAAATCCACCGAGGTAATCAATCCCCAAATAAAGAATCAAAGCCCCCGTAAAGAGCAGCATGACTCCCTGGAAGAGGTCCGTCATGATCACGCTGGTCTGTCCGCCCGCCGTCACATAAGTTGCTGAGATCACCGCCACAATGAGTGCCGCTGTCGGAATCGGCCAGCCCAACAAGGCGTTGAGCACTTTCCCCATCGTGAAAAGATTGACCCCAACATATCCCACCAAATAAACTAGGACGCACATCGTTGCCCAAAATCGTACCTTCGAATTAAATCGCCGGCCAAAGTACTCCGGAATCGAAGTCACCCGTGAAAAATACAAAATCGGCAGCCAGCCGAATAATAACAATGGCAACCAGATCCAGTCATTGAGATACGACTGGCTGCTCGAGAGTCCATACCCAAACCCCTTGTTCGAGTATTTCACAAAGCTGTACGATCCCACCGTGGTTGCTACCAAGCTAAATCCAATAAGCCAGCCAGAGAACCGCTGCCCTCCAAAGAAAAAATCTTTCGTCGTCTTTTGGCGCCGCCCAAACCAAGTCCCCACGATGAGAATGATCGCGAAATATCCGATCATGATGCCATAATCCAACTTTGTCCCGCGCGTCTTGCCTTCGCTGCCCAGGACGTGCTCAGCCCCGCCCTTATACGCTTGTGCCGGAGCTTCTTCCATCGGCGCAAACTGCAGAAATGCCGTCATCCCCAAAAAGAGGAAATACACTCCAAGACACACTAGGAGATGCCATAATCCTCGTCCACTCCATCCCAAGTATCCCTGCCGCCACGCAAAAATCATTCCTACGAAAAATACGATCCCGCCGCCGATACTTTGATAAAGAAATGGTTCCATGGTTAAAGGGGTGTTGATCGCGAGGATCTCAGCAAGGCCTCCAGTTCGCCGAGGTCATTGATGATTAAATCAGGAGTAGATGCCGGATCAATAAACTCCTCTCGCGTGGCTTCGCCCGTCAAGGTTAAGACCCCCAGAACTCCCGCTTCCCGGGCCATACGCATGTCTGTGTAAATTCGATCTCCGACCATCATCACCTCTCCCGCATCCAGTCCTCTCCGATCCAGGATCGTCTCGAGAATTGCCGGGTTAGGCTTGCCCGACACTCGGTCTGGTTTTCTCCCCGTCGCCGCCTCCAGCAAAGTGCAGATGGCCCCACAGTCTGGTAGAATGGTTTCCATTTCGGTCGGGCACACAAGGTCCGGGTGGGTGGCAAGATATGGCTTACCCTGTCCAATCCAGTAGGCCGCCCGACAAAGATGATGGTAGTTTAGGCTGGTATCGTAACCCACCACCACCCCATCACACCCGTCCTCCGCCACTACCTCAAATCCGGCATCCTCTAAATCCTTTTTCATTCCGGACGTTCCAAGCACAAAAATCTTGCGCACTTCCGGAAAGTCACCGCGTAAAGTGGCGACGCACGCGTCGGTTGAGATGACCACCTGCTCGGCTTTTACGACAATGCCCATCAGCCCCAGAGATTCTACGTAATCCGCTCGGCTCTTCGAATTATTATTTGTTAAAAAATCCCAGCTAATCCCCAACTCCTCAAGGGTCGCCAGAAATGGCAAAGTTTCAGCAAATAGGCGTCCTCCCAGGTAGATCGTGCCGTCCATATCGAGTACGACATGACGCACCCTTTTCCAGCGCTCTTGATTTGGCCCAAGAGAGGACGTTTTTGAAACACCTAGCATGAGAACTGAATCAATCAGGTCTTAATAATTTTCCAACTCTTTAGAAAACCAGCTTCTCATGAATATGCGAATCAGTCGCCATTTATACCATGGCTTCGACTCACTTGCGACGGGCAAGAGTCCCGGCACCTTGTAATCGGTAGAATAACAATTCTTGAGTGAGACAAACTCATCCTTAACCTCCCCCGAAATATCATGTGCCGCTATGACTTAAATGCGCATGGCTTGACCAATGAACTCTTTCAAAATCTAAATCAACAAAACTCATTACTTCGCTCTGACAACACTCCATTGCCCATCCTTTTCAATGCGAATCTTGATTCCCCTGAGTTGAGCAATCCATTCGCCCGAAGGAGTCACGTCGGTTTTAATGGCAGCAGACAAAGCGCTTGGGTTGTCGTCCGAGAGATAAGGAAGAAATACACTCAAAAAGCGCGCCTCTTTCCCCCGTGTAATCGGGCGCCAGGCAAAGCAAGTGATATTGGGATCCAAGTCCTGTGAATGCCGTTGGCGGACTCTTCCAAACTTCAGGGGACCATCCTGATGAATCCGAAGCAACACGCGGACTTTTTCTCCTTGCCACCAGGCATGAGCAAAAGCTGGGGCATCAAACCAGTTCTCCTTCTGCTCCACGATTTTTATAGCATCACTGGATTCCCCCGATTTTTCTGAAACCGCGAGATGCCACACCGGTCCGGCTACGTAATCTTCACCCAAACCTTCTCCTCCAACATAATGATCAGCCACCACAAGGATTCCCTCCCGCGTTAAAACCGACCGGCGGATCCAGCGGCTTCCGGGACCATAATAATCCTGAAAAGCATATTGCCCAAAGCTGTCTTCGGCATCGTTATTTTCCGCCCGACTAAAAGCAGCTAGGCTTTTAATGGACCCGCGCCGCATAAAATCTCTTTCGTCGCCTTTGCGATCCGGGTGTATCGGAAACTGATGCCGCTGATGCATCACCAGAAGAAGATCTAGACTTTCCTCACCTACCCCACCGCCTCGCAAATCTGTTCCAGAATAGACATTGTTATATTTTCCTGAGCTATGAAGAAGCTTCGCTCCATGAGCGATGTATTCGTAGAGATGTCCCGAGTCATTATCAAGATGCCGGTCCTTCTTGTCATAGAGAAAAAAGGCCGCCGTGGGATCACCGGGGAGACGACCGGGGCGTAAAAAAATGCGTTCATGAATCTTTTGTTTTGCTGGACTGAGCAATCCGATTGAAGCAGTTCCCCTCGGGATCTCAGGCAAGATATCTCGCTCCGAAAACCACCCAAATCGCTTTTTGTAGGCACTCCAATATTCATCCGAAGCATTTCCTCTAGCAGTCCGCCCGCCCAAGGTCACTTGCTCCGCCGCCCATAGAAATTCCCGGTCCTCGAAGTGTTGTGCCATACGGTACCAAAAATGTCCGTCGCGAGCCGATTGCTCGACATCGTAATAGCCGTAGTTCCAGGGGTCGGCGTAAACCGACTCATAACTCTTTCTCATGCGCACTCCCGAATTCGGATTGCCTCGCACCCCACCACCGTGAAGGAATTCGAGACATCGTCCTCCAACGGACTTGATCAGTTCACGATCCGATTCAATCCGCCCGGTCGCTTCGGCGATGTCCAGCATTCCATGTAAAAAGATCGGGCCGTAAGGATAGTAGTTCCATTCCGTCCAGTCACCGAAATTGGAGAAATCCTTCCAAATACGATCAAGCCACGCTTGTGCCTGTTTGGCTTGAGGTGCATCTGGAAACAACCTTATCGCTAGGGCTACTCCTCCCCCATTTCCGTAAGAACTGTTGTAGGCCGTTTGGGCCTTGGCCTCGAAGTTAATGAATCGCTTTTCTAAACTTTGGAAAACGATCTTTTTAAAGCGCACCTTTTCGTCATCTGACAGAACACCACGAGCTGCGAGCTCTTCGTAGATGCGCATCCTTGCAGCACCTCCCCAACCACCGTGATATCCGCCTCCGTGATAATCTCGTCGCAAGATACGGTCGTCTCCTTCAAGTTTACGTTTCACTTTATCCCCGCTCGTGGTGGTATAAAAAATGAACATCAGATCACCTTCGTCCTTGGCCTCAAGCTTGGCGTGCCAATCGAGAATCAAGCCGCGGAAAACTGCCGCTAGGATCTTGAGTTCATTCCCGCTCTTGCGCCCCCCATCAACATATCGACAGCGGAGCCGGTCCCAACCCCACCATCCCCGGGAAAACGAATAACTATTACGGCTGGCGAGAGATTTCTGAAGCGCCGTTGCCATTGCATCGATGTCCTCAACGTCTTCGTAGGAAGGTCTCGGATGACCGGTAAGAAGATCATCTGCCCAAGCTAGGCTCCCGGGAATTGCGATAAGAAACACCCAGGATAGAATCAGGAGTGAAGATTGCTGTTTCATTTTCATATTAACGACTCACTTTCCACTCACCCTGAAGTCCAATGGAAACCGCCACCTTCCCAATCGTGGCACGACAGTTCTCATTAGTGACCCAAGTTTCGATCTTCTCAGCGATCGGATCGGCCTTTTCTCCTTCCGTAAAAGGAACAAGCACACTTAAAAAAACTTCCGTTTCTCCGGCTTTCAATATCGCTTTGCCGTGGGAGTTTTGCGTGGGGTAATAGTTCGACCCCATCATCCGTGAAATGTCAGGTGTAGTGTCGTGCGCGGTCACGCCAAAGGTTTTTCCCTCTCCAGGGTGTATCCATACCAGAAGCCTTTTCTTTTCCTTCTGCCACCAGGCGTGATCCCAGGCCGGAGCGTGAAACCAATTTCGATCTGGATCATGTCCGATCGGCACACGATCCGGTTGATCATCATTTTTCCAATCCAGCTCAGGGCGCAACAGCCAACATGGTCCGGCTTCATAACCATTCATACTCTCGCAAGGAAGGTAACTGTCACGCACGATGAGATACCCCTCTTGAGTCAGTACCGTCTGACGCGTCCAGGAGCTACGCGGACCAAAGTAATTACGATAGCGAAACTGCCCATAAGAGTCTTCTCCTCGGTTTTCGGCTCTCAGCGAATCTCGTTCAAGAATCCCACCCCGAGCATCATAAGTGAGGTATTCCATACGCCCGTTGAGAGAAAATCCTGCTTCGTGCGCGCCTCGTGTTCCAAATCCGCCACGACCAGAACGAATACGACCGTTGTGTTCAAAGTGGAGTCGCGTGTAGCCTTTGGAAGCGTCGAAGGTGAAGTCAATCTCATCGAGTTGCACAACAAAACGGGTATCATCCGCTTTTTCTGGGTTTTCTTCCGTCCC
>DIHU01000002.1:0-1645 GCA_002420315.1 Akkermansiaceae bacterium UBA5688 | reverse complement strand
ATTCCACGGATCATTCCCCTTCCAGATCAGCCGCGTTACTTCTTCTCCTTTTTTTTCAAGGACCTTAAACTCGCTTGGAATTTTGTCCCACCCATCAAAAAGCAAGCGGTCCCCTTTGGGTCCTGAAAGCCGGGGAATCCTCATTTCCACTACCGACTCGGCCAATTCGAATTCAAATGACTTTAGATGAAACTCATTGTTGAGATACCAGTAGCCATCCATATTTCCGTGAGCGTAGCCAAAATCTGGATCATCCTTTCGCCTAAAAAGATCGATCTCGGCGTTATACTTCCATCGCTCCGAAGAAGGTGCCCGACGACTGTTGAGTAATCCGGGCAAAGGCATTGAGGCAGCCTTCCACGTCCCATAAGGAATCGCCCCAACGCGCCCGGTCACAAATTCCAAAGAAGGATGCTGAACCCAAAAAGCATCGTAAGACGCGGGAAGCTTCATCGCATTACTGTTATACTTGCCAGAGGTGTGAAGAAACTTGGCCCCGTCGACACAATACTCGTAAATCTGCCCCATCACGTCGTCATTGTAGTGCATGTAGTTATTGTTCCGGTCGTAGAGATAGAAGGAGGCGAAAGGCTTTCCAGATTTCCGATTTGGACAAAGATAAAGACGTTCCGGAACTTTGTGTTTCTGCGGGCTGTAGTAACCGATCTTAGCTCCCCCCGCGGGAACAGCCGGCTCGATTCCCTGGTCAAGAAACCATTGATAGCGTCGCTTTAAGGCAGCCTGATATCCGGCCGGCACTTCCCGACCTTCCGGTGGACGTCCACCGAGCGAGGCCTGCTCCGAAGCCCAAAGGAACTCCGGAGAGCGATACTCTTTCGCAAGCCGATACCAAACGTGGGCGTCGTTTCGGGCACCTTTGTAATATTCACTATTCCATGGATCGGCGTAAGCTCTCTTTCGATCAAGATCGACAAGCGAGCCAGAGTTGGGATTGCCCCGTACTCCGCCGCCGTGCACGTAGTCAAGATAGCGACTGACGTGGGCATGAAGGAACTGGCGCTCCGTTTCGAATTTCCTCATTCCCTCCGCCATATCGAGGAGCCCGTCCAGATAGATTGGGCCGTAGGGATAGTAGTTGGTCTCAGTGGTATCTCCGTATTCGGCGAGCTCCAGCCATTGCGCATCCAACCAACGCCGATGACTCTTGGCTTGCGGTAAGTCTGGAAACATTTTCAAGGCAATAGCTGTTCCCCCATTGACGCCATAGGGACGGTTATTGGCACTCCGTTCACTCATGGAATAGTCAAAACTACTCTTCAGAGACTCACTGATGATCTCCCGAAAGAGCGCTTGCTCTTCTGCCGTGAGCATCTTCTGCCGAACAAGCTCTTGATAGATTCGTAGACGACCACCGCTTCCCCAGGCTCCATGACCATAAAAGAAACTTTTGTAGCGATCGCCTTTGCCTTCCCGATCAAGAATACTTCGAAAGTAGGCTTGCAAGATAACGATGACGTTTTTTTCCTTTCGCCCTCCGTCAAGGTAACGCGAAAGCAACCGATCCCATTCCCAGGCCCCGCGCTGTATCGCTGGCTTACTCTCCCGCAAAGCCCGGGCCATAGCCTCAATATCCTTAACATCGTCATATGACGGACGAGGATGATCCTTGGCAAGGCTCTCCCTT
>DIHU01000099.1:12463-34378 GCA_002420315.1 Akkermansiaceae bacterium UBA5688 | reverse complement strand
CGATGAACATCCACCATCTTGAGTTATTTTACTTTGTGGCAAAGTTTGAAGGGATCACTGCAGCGGTAAGAAAAATGCCTTATGGGATTCAGCAACCGGCGGTAAGTGGGCAAATCTTGCAATTGGAAGAGAAGCTTGGAATTAAATTATTTAATAGACGGCCCTTTACGCTCACTCCAGCGGGGGAAGAGCTTTATGACTATATCTACCCCTTTTTCTCGGGACTGGGAGATTTAGAAGAAAAGCTGAGAGGCGAGGAAGGTCGGCATTTGCGGCTCGCTGCCACGGCCTCAGCACTGAGAAATCACCTTCCAGACTGCTTAGAGACACTGAAGAAAAAAGAACCAAAACTTAAATTGTCGCTACGTGAAGTGGCGCCCTCAGATGTTCATGGTCTCGTCACTTCTCAGCAGGTGGATGTTGCGATTGGAGTGATTGGGGGGAAAATGTCAGATGGTTTAAAAAGCGAACCTTTACTAAAAATACCCACAGTTCTCTGGGTGCCTGCAAAATCGAAAGCCAAGTCTTGGAAGGAGTTACTAGAGAAAGATCCTTATTCAAAAACGGGGCTGATCGGTAAAGAAGCTTTAATTGGATTGCCCCCAAATGAAATTCTGCAGCAACTTTTTCAGAAGGAGTTTGATCGGCACGAGATTAATTGGCCAGTTTCTGTAGAGGTAAACTCTACTGATGTGGTGCGTGATTTCGTGGAGCGTGGGTTTGGAATTGGTATTGGTATTTTTATTCCAGACCAACCTAATCCTAAGGGTGTTAAACCTCTTGTCCTGCCAAATTTCCCTCCTTTAGTTATCGGGGCAATGTATCAAGGAAAGGCCAAGGGCGTCGTCGAAGACTTTCTCACTATTGCAAAGGCTCACGTGAAAAAGTTTTCTAGATGAAATATGATTGAACTTGTCTCCCACATCAATTGACCAAGAAATCTTGGGAGAAAGGTCGTGTTTATCCTTGGTGTTGAAGTGAATTTATTTGGGTCGGGCTTGAGCTTTTTGATTTATTGGTTCAAAGACCGTCGATGCGCGAAGGTCTTATATTGAAACTCACTTGTCCCGATAAGCATGGTTTGGTAGCTCAAATTGCCAATCATGCTTCTGAATTCAGCGCGAATTTGGTCGAATTCAATCAATTTACTGAGCAAAAGCGTGGAGTTTTTTACTCTCGGCTCGAGATCGATACGGAGAGCCTTGAGATTTCGGTTGAGGATTTCATCGCAAGCTTTGAAGTCCTGGGCCGGGCAATTAAAGCTGAATGGCATTTCCGCCGCTTACCTTATAAAATGAAAACGGCAGTTTTGGTTACAAAAACCGACCATTGTCTCAACGAGATTCTTTGGCGGACCAAGTTAGGCGAAATGCCGATTGAGATTACGTCGGTAATTGGTAACCGCTTAGATTGTAAAGAGATTGCTGAGAGTGCTGGCCTTCCGTTCCATTTGGTTGAGATGGGGGACGATAAGGAAGTCGGTTTTCGTGACATAGAATCATTGCTTGAAGAACAAAAAGTTGAATTGGTTGTCTTGGCTCGCTTCATGCAAATCATGCCGCCATGGATGTGTGAAAAATACAGTGGACGCATGATTAATATTCATCACAGCTTTCTTCCGGCATTTATTGGCGCTAATCCTTACCGACAGGCTTATGAACGAGGTGTAAAATTTATTGGGGCAACCTGTCACTACGTGACGGGGGAACTCGATGCCGGGCCTATTATTGAACAGGAAGTTGAGCGGGTTCAGCACCATCATAGCGTGCTTGATTTAGTCCGCTTGGGTCGCGATTGCGAGAGGTCGGCATTGGCGAGAGGCATTCGTTATCATGTTCATGACCGCACAATTATCGACGGAAAGAGAGCCATTGTTTTTCCGGATTAAATGTGAGCTTTACGTTAGGTTGATGCCCGATAGCTTCTAGCGCTAATTCGATGTTAGGTCCAAAGCGGCGTATAGATACTCTCCAGTTGGTGGAACTCGCCGAGGGGATGCAAATCCATCTTCGGACTGCTGGGCCATTTTTGCGCCTAATCGCGTGGATTCTTGATTTACTTATCGAAGGGGCCGCTCTCTTTTTTTTGTATTTAATCATCAATTTGCTCTCTTCAGTAGTGGGGAAGAATGTATCTGAAGGGGTATATCTGCTTTCTTTCTTTCTGATTTGGTGGTTCTACCCAGTTATTTTTGAAATCAGTCCTTGGGGGGCTACTCTAGGGAAGCGGGCACTTGGATTGCGGGTAGTAAATGAAGCAGGAGGAGGGGTTACGATTGGGGCTTCTATGATTAGAAACTTTATTAGAGGTGTTGAAGTGATGCTTCCGTTTCTTCCCCTTATCGTTTTTTTCCATCCGAGATTTCAACGTCTAGGTGATCTGGCTGCCGGGACTTTCGTGGTGTATTCGAAGCCCCGGATTGATCCGGTCATTCCTGGGCCTCCGCCGTTGGAACAAGTTCCGGTTAATTTTTCGCTAAATCGGGAGGAGGAGGCGGCGATTTTGGCGTTTCGTTATCGAAGTGGTGGATGGTCTGAAGCTCGCCGTGTGGAGTTATCTAATCATCTCGAAAAAATGACAGGAGAAGTTGGGACCAAGGGGGTTTCTAAGTTAATGGGAATGGCACACTGGTTGGAGGAACAACGATGAATCGGCACGAATTTGAAAATAAAAATGGCTCCGATTGGAAGAAATTCGAACTTCAGTTGGAAAACTCGAAAGGCAAGAAAGGGACATCGGATAATCACAAGTTGCCCTCGCGATTTCGTAAAATTTGTTATGATCTTTCGTTAGCGCAATATCGGATGTTCGGCCAGCAAATCTGCGATCGCTTGAATGGTTTAGCAATTGTGGGGTATCGACAGATTCATCGTAAGAGAGATGCGTTTGGGGAGGGGTTTCTTCGCCTCTTTCTGAGTACTTTTCCTGCAGCTTTCCGTCGAGAATGGAAGCTTTTCATGGTGGTTTCTTTTGTGTTCTTGGGACCCTTTTTTGCGATGTGGTGGTCAGCGGACAAAGAGATCGAATGGGTGCAAGCTTTGTTGGGTGCCGAGGCGATGTCAGATGTCGAAGGAATGTATGGTAAGGATGCTGACAGCGTTGAGTATTTACGACAAGAACATGGGTCAAACTTTATGATGTTCGCTCACTATATTAATAACAATGTAGGAATCGATTTCCGGATTTTTGCGGGAGGGATATTTTTTGGGATAGGGACTTTATTTTTCCTGATTTACAATGGGCTTTATCTAGGGGCAGTGGTTGGATATGTCGAATATGCCGGAAGTCCAGAGTTGCTCTGGAAGTTTGTCGCAGGACATTCTTCTTTTGAAATTCTTGGAATGCTGGTGGTCGGAATGGCAGGTTTGAAGATCGGGTTTGCCTTGCTTGCCCCCGGGCAACTCACTCGAGGCGAGGCGCTAACACGCGCCGGTCGTGGTGGGCTTCCTTTACTGATCGGGGGTGCCTGTATGACTAGTCTGGCAGCAGTGGTGGAAGGGTTTTGGTCAGCCCAACCGATTGATACTAATGTTAAATATATGGTGGGTGTTGCTTTCTGGCTAATGCATCTTCTTTATTTTGTTTTTGTAGGAAGGGGGGGACGTGGAACTTGAAAAAGTGACGGCGGAAATTCGACCCCGCACTCAATGGGAGGCCATCGATTTGGGGCTCCGTTTGACTGGTGAACATTCGATTGTGCTCCTCAAGGGGTGGATGACCTCGGTATTTCCACTTGGGCTTCTGATTTTGGCCATCTGTCATCAATCGGTAGGCTGGGGTATCTTTTTGATTTGGTGGTTAAAGCCGATTTGGGAATCTGTCGCTCTTCATCCTTTGAGTCGGAGCTTGTTTGGAGAGTATTCGACGTGGCGGGAAAGCATGAAAGTGTTACTGGACGAGGGTTCTAAGAATAAAGAGCTAGTTCTCATTGGTGTGAGTTTGAGTGCTCTTGGATGGTTTCTTCATTCGGATAATGGTGACGAAGCAAATTTAAAGGCTAGTTTTGTGTTCCTCTACTGGTGTGTGGTCATTGGTCTTTTGTTTTATCGTTCGACATCTAGTCGTTCGTTATTGCTACCAATCCGATACCTCGAAGGATTGGAGGGTGCTCGCTATAAGGCACGGCATAAGACGCTATCGTATCGCAGCGCGAGTTCAGCGATTGGGCTGACTTGTATCTGCTTTCTAATGGAGATTCTAATCTGGGGGAGCCAGGTCTATTTCGCTTTAATAATGTTGCCGGAAGGTGTGGAAATTAGCGAATTTCTGACCTGGGATGCTTTTATTGAAGGAGAAACTAAATTCTTACCCAACTGGATCTGGATAGTTTTAGGAGTGTTCTATCTAAATGCGGTTTCTGTCGTCGCTTGGTTTTACACAGGAGCTGGATTTGGGCTTTATGTGAATACACGAACTTGGGCCGAAGGTTGGGATATTGAATTGAAGTTCAAAGGACTTGGGCAGAGGCTGGGTCTTATTTTGTTAGGGCTAGTGATGCTTGGCTCTTCAGCGCAGTTGGAAGCTAATCAAGATGCGCAAAGAGTTCTGAGTCAGGAGGATTTTAAGATCGATACTCGTATGGTTTATGAGGATGAGGAAAAAGAAGAATCTAGTGCTTTAAATTCCAAGGCGGGTAACGGGGTTTTTGCCGGTATCGGACAATTCCTTTTTTGGGCTATCGTGATTACTGCAATCGTCGGCTTTATTTGGGTAGTGATTCATAATTTACATGTTTTTCGAAGTCGTCCAAAAGATTCCGTAGGCGAAATTAAGAAGGTGACTACCTTGGCAGGGTTGAATGTGGAGCCTGAAAACCTTCCGTCTGATCTTCTCTCGGAGGCGCGAAAGATGTGGGAGAAGGGGCAGTATCAAGAAGCCCTCAGTCTTCTCTATCGGGGAGCTATTTCATCGCTTGTGACCCGACAGTTAGTGGAGATTGAGGAGAGCGATACTGAAATGGATTGCCTGCGCAGAGTTGTTTCTAGGGGAGAAATTGCAAGCGCTTCCTACTTTGCCTTGTTGACCAACGCCTGGATTTCCCAAGCTTACGCGCGTCGTTGCCCTAATGAGGAAATCATCGATGAACTCTGGAAAGAGTGGCCATTTCAGGAAGGAGGGAGCCAATGAAGTGGTCTGCTTTTTTAAGTCTGCTCTTTGTTTCAGGTTGCGGTCCAAAAGAAGAACGTCGAGCGGTTGACGAGATTCCGATGGGCTACGTTGGGAAGGCTCGTATTAATCCTTATTTGGCAGCCGAGAAGTATCTCGATCAGCTGGGGTGGAACGTGGAGAGTTCGCGAACATGGTCGAACTACGATAATGAGACTCGGATGATTATTTTGCCGGGTTCCTTTCTTCGGACGAAGGGGATGGCTATTCGGGTGTTGGATTGGGTAAGCCGGGGAGGGAACCTGGTTATGACAATCGAAGGGGGGGAACCCGATAGGAATGATTTCACTGAATTAGATTCGGGTATGGGTTTTTCCAAAGGGGGCGACTATCCTGGCTTGGACCATGTCTTGGAGCAACTTGGGATTTCTTCGGCTCATTATTCTTATCAAGCAGCGGAGCATAATTCAAAAAACCGAGGGCATCTCTCACGTCCTTGGGAGTTGGTGAAAACTAAGGAAGAGTGGGGTGGGCACAGCCTGGAATTTGAAGGTGAGGTTGGCTTGGGAATTGAGAAGGGTCGGAATTGGATTCCAGCCAAAGATGAAAAATCCCGAATGGTTGGAACGAATTACGGATCCGGAGAAGTCCTTGTGCTCGCCCATGCAAGGCCATTTCGGAATCCTTACCTTGCACGGGCAGATCATGCCGATTTTTTGGATCATTTGTCAGGGGTATATGGACGCTCAGGTAAAATCGTCTTTCTCTACGGTTCCTCAAACTCCTTTTTTGGGATGGTTTGGAAGGAGGGTTGGATGGTTGTGATCGCGGGACTTGTATTGTTATTTGCGTGGCTCTGGATGCGTATGCCACGCTTTGGGCCAATTCTCCGGGATAACTCGATGAAGCGCCAACCTTATGGAAAGTCGCTGATTACCTCGGCCCGCTTTCTTTGGCGGACCGGGGAGCTAGAGCACCTCTTGAGACCTCTTAGAGCTCAGCTTGAAAAGAAAAATCATGGAGATCCCGAAAGTTTCCATGATCGATTGGCTGAGGAGTCCGGTTTGACCCGTGATGAAGTAGTCGAAGCTTTAACCATCAATCCGCCCAAAGACCCTGGCCATATCTTAAAATTAGCGCAAAAAATCCAAACTCTTTTTAAACGATGACAGAAAATAATCCCTATCGCCAGGCTACACCAGAGATACCCGACCTTAGTAAGGTTGGTCAACTGAGTGGTAGTCTCCGTTCCGAGATTCAGAAGGTAGTCTACGGTCAGAGTGATACCGTGAATCAGATTATCGCGGCTCTTCTTGCAGGGGGGCACGTCCTTTTAGAAGGTAAGCCCGGACTAGGGAAGACGCACATGGTTCTGGCGCTAGCGAGCACGTTTGGGGGTCAGTTTGGTCGTCTTCAATTCACCCCAGATATGATGCCATCTGATATTACTGGATTTACTCTCTTCGATATGAAGAGTCAGTCCTTCCAAACTCGTCGTGGCCCCGTTTTTACCAACCTTCTTTTAGCGGACGAGATCAACCGTGCACCTGCGAAAACTCAGGCGGCTCTTCTTGAGGTAATGCAGGAACAACAAGTGACCATTGATGGTGAATCACTGCCAGTGGCTCCTCCTTTTATGTGCTTTGCAACGCAGAACCCTATCGAACAGGAGGGAACTTACCCGCTTCCTGAGGCCCAATTGGACCGCTTTCTGATGAAGATAATTATCGACTATCCAACTATGGATGAAGAGCTTCAGGTGGTTTCTGCCGTGACATCTGCTCGGGGCGCTAAGGGGCTGGACCCGCGTGGCGTGGAGCAGGTTTGTGATTCAGGAACAATCATAGAGGCGCAACGCTTAACCGCCATGGTTAAGGTTGTGCCCGAAGTTATTGATTACGCTCTGCGGCTGACCCGGCTAACTCGAGAATCCCACGGTATGAGTTTAGGCGCAGGAACGCGAGGTGCAATCAGCCTCGTGCAGGTCGCCAAGGCCTACGCCATTATGGGGGGACGTGATTACGTAATCCCCGACGATGTTAAACAAGCCTCGCTGCCCGTTCTTCGACATCGTATACAGGTTGCGCCGGAAGTCGCAATTAGCGGCCAAAATACTGATGATCTTTTGAGCTCTTCTCTCGAGGCGGTGGGAGCTCCGAGGCTCTAATTTTCTGAAATGCCTCTCCGTCCCACTCGTGCGCTCATTGCGCTTTTGATTCTCTGGACCTTAATGGGTTTGGCAGGTTCTTTGCATCCTGGAGTGTCGGTAGGGTGGGGAATACTAGGCGGAGCCTTGGCATTTCTTGCTCTGTTGGATGCGCTCGTGGCTTTCGTTTTTGAATTACCTTTGGCAGAAAGGACCCTGCCTGGACGAATGGCAGTTGGAGTAGAGGGAGAAGTGAAATTAAGGATCATAAACTTAAGTGACCGCCCCATTTATGTTGGTGTGTTTGATGGTATTCCTAGCCGCTGTGAGTGTGACGTCTTTCCGTGGCGTGGTTGGATCAAAAGAAGTGGCTATCTTGATTTAAATTACCCGATTACTCTCTCCAAACGAGGAGAGGTCAGTTTCAAAAAGACGCATATCCTGATGACGTCATTGCTGGGTTTTTGGTCGAGGTTCGTGAAGATTGGCGATCATGGAAAAGTGAAAGTTTATCCTAATTATCAGCCAGTTTTAAGTTATGCCTTAATGGCAATGGCTCATCGCCAGGAGCATACCGGAATAATTCGAAAAAACCGTGCGGGGCTGAGTCGTGACTTCCACCAGCTTCGTGATTATCAGATGGGTGACTCTCTTTCGCAGATCGATTGGAAGGCAAGTTCTAAACGGCAAAGTCTGATCAGTCGTGATTTCCAAGAGCAGCTAGATCAGTCAGTGATTTTGATGCTCGATTGCGGTCGGCGGATGCGAACAATCGATGGTGAAATTAGTCAGTTTGATCACTGTTTGAATTCGATGCTCCTGATTTCATACGTGGCTCTTCGCCAAGGAGACCAAGTTGGAATTCTTAGTTTTGGCGGAACCGATCGCTGGCTTCCGCCGGTCAAAAGTACTAGCTCTATGACGACAGTTCTTAATCACTTATACGATTATGAAACGTCTCCTTTTCCGAGTGATTTTTCCGAGGCTGCCGAGCGATTACTTAGGCATCAACAGCGACGCTCCATGGTAGTTGTTATGACTAATCTGCGCGGGGAAGATTCAGATGAGATTCGAGAGCCCCTCCGAAAGCTTCGTCAAAAGCATGTAGTAGTACTCGCCAGCCTCAGGGAATCGGGGATTGGGGAGATGATGGACAAGGATTTGGTAAGTTTTGAGGACGCGCTTGGGTATTTTGCGGCCCATGATTATGCAGCTGAGCGGCAGGATGTACTCACCACACTCAAAGCTGATGGTATCGTTACTCTTGACGAAACGGCCCAAGAATTTCCGATCGCGCTAGCTAACACCTATCTTGATACGCGCCAAATTATCTAGTTTTCAGTCAAAAAGCGGGGTTGCCATTTTCGTCAGCCTCGATTATCGAATCTCTGCAATGAAATTCTTTTCGGTTCTTATAGTAATGATCGCTCTTGGTTTATGTTCTTGTGAACGACATGAGTGGGAATCTGAGACCCCTAAGTCTAGTGATACCATTAATCTCTTTAAACATGGCGAGGGTGATAAGCATTCGGAGGACAAAAAAGATGGTGAGCACACCAAATCTGAGGGTGATGAAGAAAAGAAACCCGCTGACGCTGAGAAATAAGTGTTTTAGATTTTGTCTTCCGAGCCGGTAACGATATTTAGCGAGACCATTAAAGGTCTAGCGTTTTCGCTTTCCGAAGCTGCGCTTGATCACCATGCGTTCGAGAGGCCATTGCCGGTCTGCGAACTTGCGAAATGTCGTGCGACTTGCTGCCATGATGGAGTTATTTTATCACCTGAGGAAGCTCATGTTTTAAGTGGAGAGAGCGGTGGAGTTATCAAGCTTGAGGATGGGCGTTTCAAGACTGAAATAGTAGCAGCTTCCTCAGATCGTTTGGCAGATGATTTTCCGGACCATTTCCCAAAAACTCGCTGTGTTTTTCTCGACGAACAACATCGCTGTCTTTGGCAGCTTCGTGCGGTTAAAGAGGGCAAGCATCCGTGGTTTTACAAACCAACGTCTTGCTGGATGCATCCTTTGATTTTAAGAAATGAAGCGGATCGGCCGCTGCTTACTTTGCTCTCACGGAAGGAGGATAAAGCTGAATTTGCCACTTTTACGCAGTGCGGTAGATCTCAGACAGATGCTCCCCCTGCTCGTGAGTCTTTAAAGATGGAACTTGAAATGCTCGGTGATATCTCGGGCCGAAATTTTTATGATGAGCTCAATGGACCACCCGGATTTTTTTCGGAAGCGAAGGACATCAACTCGGGATAAAAGCTACGAAAAGCTGTCGTGAAATACTGATAGTGATTTTTCAGATCTTCTTCGGCTCCGATAAGTGGTGTTAGGAATGTGCGTCGTTGACTGACTTTTCGAAAAGTCAGGGCAAGACCGGCAATGGTGCCATAAGTTTCCAACCAGTTCTCGATCTTCATGCGTTTCGTAATATTGCTAATCTCGGGGCCGAGCCAGGCGGTTCGGCGTTCGAGTGTTCCGTATATCTCAGCAGTAAAAGTTTTTAGCGAGACCTCAGAGAAGTTCGACCAGAATTGCGCTAGAAAATGATCAAAGTAGATGTCGATAATAATTCCTGCAAAGCGTTGTCTTGGTTGGCTTAGAAATCTTTTGGACTTTAAAAAAATCTCATGGCTGTCGGTGAATCGATCGATTGCATGGTGAAGGATTATTCCATCAACCACCTCGGGTGGGAATCGGGTTTGTAGGCTTTCTGGGATGCCGCGGACAAAGTCGCCAAGCAAAGCACCGATTCGTGATCCGTCGGTAGGTTGGGCGAGATGGAAGTGAGCAAGGAAGTTCAAGGCTTGTTGAGTTCTTAAAGTGTAGCTAAAGCTGTGTCCATGATCGTATCTTGGAATGGCCACTTGATCGAAGGAGGTGAATTCACCCTTCAGGTTTCGGATGGGGTGTTCTTGCGTGGTGAGGGTGTCTTCGAAACGATTCGTGCAGAGAAGGGTGAGCCTTGTCTTTGGAATCAGCATTTTGAAAGACTGGCTTATTCGGCGGAGAAGTTGGGACTGAAAATTCCGGATCGGTTGATTCTTCTGGACTGGATACGAAGAGTGATTGTTGCCAATCAGTTGTTGACGGCAAGATTAAGGCTGACACTAGGTGAGGGGTGTTTAATCTCGGCTGAACCGTTGCCGGAAGAGCGAGATGAGATCCATGTCGTGACTTCTAATTGTCCGATAAATGAACAAAGTCCGCTGGCGCAAATTAAGTGTACTTCGTATGCCGAGAATATGTTTCTACTTCGCGAGTCTGGTGCTGATGAGGTGATTAGGCCAAATACACGGGGCGAAATCTGCGAGGGTTGTATTTCCAACCTCTTCTTCGTGAAGGATAGTGTGATTTACACTCCCTCTCTTGAAACTGGGTGCCTGCCAGGAGTGATGCGCCAAGAGGTGATGCGGCATATCAAGGTTCGGGAAGTGGAGTGGGTGATGGCTGATCTGAAGGATTGCGATGAAATTTGGCTTAGTAATGCACTGCGGCGGTTGAGGGGTGTGACTTCCATTAATGGTCGAATCCTACCTAGACCTTCAGAGCTATTATCAAGGGCTTTAGCGAAAGTCGTAGGTTAAGGGGTAGGACTCCTTATTACGGCGGGATTTTAGCGTAGATAAAAACACTAGTCTCTCTGTTCCGTTATTTGATCTGCTCGATTTAGGAGGTTTAATGGAGCTCATGCCTTGATAATTGTCAGGGTGGAACTCAAAAAGTCGCATTTACCATTAATTTTCGTGAGATTCGAAAAAAGTGGATTTTCTTCCAAGAAATCTTCAGCTGGCGTTTCCTTAATGGTAGAAACCGTCTCTTTCATGTTGATGCCGAATTATCGTATCGATCTGGAGGGCTTGGCTAACAATACGACTTATGAATAGGATTGGATCATCATGGATATGCTGTCGCTGGATTACTTCGCTTTGCGCTCTGATTGTTGTGAGCCAGAGCTCGAGGCTTCGAGCACAGCAGGATGTTGGATTCATTGAAGATTTTGCCCTCGCTTCAGATCGGGAAAAAACACTGCAACTTTTGATTCCTGGAACAGAAGATTATTATTACTACCATGCCCTCCATTTTCAGAATGAAAGGAAGCTAAAGGAATTAAATCGTATTCTTGGAGAGTGGGAAAACCGCTTTCGTAACTCTGGTAAAAGAAAGCAGGTCGAGAATCGTGAAGCCTTGTTTCTATATTCTGATAACCCAGAAGTGACTTTGGCCTATCTCCGTCGCGAAATGGGCCTAACTCTTAATCATCAGCAGGAAGGTAAAGCGAGAGAAGCAAAATATCCTTCGGCTCTGGATCCAAGATTTATCTCTTGGGAATCGTTTCTCGATGATGCCCTTGGGCGTTCAAGTGCGCTCCAGAATCTCCACCCGTCGGCATTTTATAGATTTTTAGAAGGGGAACCTAAGTTATCGACTTCCGAGCTGCGAGACCTCCTTGCCCGTTCTACGACTCCGGATCTCCCCAGATTGATTTCGCTAATTCACACTGATCTCAAAAGCAAAGAAAGTAAGGGGTTTGGCGAATTTCGGATTCACCGCTTACTGACGAAAACTCAGCTCGAAAAATTATTAGTATTGAAAGCTGACGTGATCAATTCAGCTGCGTTTGTGGAAACCTATATGAATCGTCTTCTTCCTAATGCCGATGAATCTATGGCAGCGTCGCGGCCTGTTCGGGAAGCCTATCTGACTCGCGCTGAAAAATTTGTTACGCTCTTACCACCTTCATTTAATTCTTTGAAAGCTCACATTCTTTATCAACGCCTCATTCATGATCGGGTGCAAGGGGAAGAGAATGAGAAGCGATTTTTGGATTACCTATCGCTTCCTCGAAATGTCAGTTACTTGAATCCCAAGTGGCGTGAAAAAGAACCCGAATTATGGCGTTATCCTGCGGATTTGGGCCGAGATTACCGTAAGGTGACTACCTTTTTTTCCGCGCAGGGGGGCGATGAGGCTTTGGTGAAATCTTATCTATTGAAGTTCCTGAAAGATGATAGGGACACGACCAAGTTTGCGCCTTATTTAGGTGGGAGTTGGCTCAGACGTGTCTTTGCCGAGACTAAGATTACTCATGGAATTGGGAAACCGTCAGATTGGGCTGCTTTACTGAGTCCATCGGAATTTCAAGCCCTAAAAGATCGGGTGGAGATCGAATTCGATAGGACCAATCAGGAAACCTACGCAATTGATGATGAAGTGATCTTGAAAATGCATCTCAAAAATGTGCCCAAGCTCATTGTGAAAGTTTTTGAGATCAATACATTAAATTATTATCGTAGTCTTGGGAATGAGGTCAGCACAGATATCGACCTTGATGGTCTAGTTGCGAACTTTCGCGAATCGCATGAGTTTGATGCAGCGCCTCAGCTAAAGACAGAGAAAGATTTTAAGTTAGCAGCAATTCCCAATCGGAGAGGCTTGTGGGTTGTAGAGTTTATTGGTGGTGGTAAAAGTAGTAGGGCAATTATCCGGAAAGGGTCACTGGGATTAATTAATCGTACAGTCTCCCAGGGAGAATTGGTAACTATCCTTGATGAGGCCAATCAACCTTTGAAAGATACAGCCCTTTGGGTCGGGAAAAACCAATATAAAAGCGATAAAAGTGGGCGCCTCGTTCTTCCTTTTTCTAATAGTCCAGGAATTCGTTCTGTAGTGATTCAAGACTCTAGCGGTTATGCCACGATGGCTAAGCTGGCTCTGCCGCGCGAAGAGTATCGGATAACGGCCGGAATTCACCTCGATCAAGAGTCACTTCGGACTGGTGGAAAGGGGCGTTTGATTCTCCGTCCAACTTGGGAAGTTGCGGGGCAAACGATTTCAGTCAGTGAGATTGAGAGTGCGACTTTGGAATTGAAGTCGACTGATCTAGATGGGATTCGTGCGAGTATGGGCGTTGAGGATCTGAAATTGATGAGTGATCGTGAGTTGGTCCATGAATTTAGAGTCCCAGATCGCATCACGAATTTGGTGGCTACTCTTCGGGTGAAAATGAAGATCGCAAGTCAAGGTGGTAAGATGATTGAATTGACCGATTCGAGGTCTTTTAAGGTGAACGAAGTTCTCAAAAGTGATGTGGTCGGCGACCTCTACTTGAGTAAGATTGATGGCAATTATCGCGTCGAATTTTTTGGCCGGAATGCTGAACCAATCGATGGGCAAAATCTCAATGTAACGTTCAATCATCAATTCTTTAAGAATCAGCGAAAAACCACCCTGAAGACGACTCAAAGAGGAAGCCTTGATCTTGGTAATCTTAACGGAATCGCAAGCCTCACAGTTCAGGTGCCAAGTGGAAAATCGAGAAAGTGGATTCTTCGAAATGATCGGCGAGATCAGGTTGGTGAGGTTACACTCTCCAAAAATCAGCAACTCACAGTTCCATTTGTAGGTTCTTTAAATCGGCGTGAGGTGGCTTTATATTCCCTCCGGTCTGGCGGATTTTTTTCAGACGAATTTTCCCGTCTCAAATTAGTCGAGGGCTATTTAGTAGCGACACTTGACCCGGGTGACTATCGGCTGATTTTAAAGACTTCGGGGCAAAGTATCAAATTTCTCGTTGGGGGTGGGCAAGTTTCGGAAGGTTACCTCTTTAACCCGGCTCGTATGCTCGAGCTACCGGCTAGGAAGGCCTCGCATCTAAAACCTGTCAAAGTTAATGATAAGACTTTAGAGATTGATGTCACTGGCTTGGATGCGCTGACTCGTGTGCATGTCATTGCAACGAGATTTCTTCCGGAGAATGATCCCTTTGCCGCTCTTGGTGGCTCTCAAAGGGTAGGGCTTCGGACTGGAATGGCACGATTCCTTCCTAGCCTTTATATCAGTGGTCGAAATTTAGGTGACGAACTGCGTTATATTTTGGAGCGACGTTATGCTCAAAAGTTTAGTGGGAATATGCTGAGTCGCCCCGAGATTCTCCTCAATGCATGGGCTGTTCGGGAAACTGAATCGGCTGGAGAATTGTTGAGAGCTGGAGATAAATTTGATCGCACACCAGTTCCAGCCGCTGCCCCGGTTGCAGGCCAGAAATTGGCGGAAAATGGAAAGAAGGCTCTAGCCACGTCGATTAGCTCTTCATCATATGAGTTTTTAGGAAGAGATCCGGTTGTGATCCCAAATTTAATTCCGAATAAAAATGGTCGGATCAGCATAAAGGTCGATGCCTTTGGCGATCGTCAGCATGTTCATGTTCTCTTAGTGGATCCAGACGGAGCAACTTATCGCAGCGTCTCCTTGCCGGATGCAAAGACCACGATTCGTGACCTACGCCTCTTAACTAATGCGCTTGATCCCAAGAGTCGCTTCACTGAGCAGGAACAGGTCACTCTTTTAAAGAAAGGAAACACTCTCAAGATCCCTGATCTCCTTAATTCAAAATTTGAAGTTTATGATCATTTGGGATCAGTTCATCGTTACTTTTTGACACTCAAAAATGATCCAGTACTAAGGGAATTCTCTTTTATTACCGATTGGGATAGCTTGGCGATCGAGGAAAAGCGATTGAAGTATTCGAAATACGCCTGCCACGAGTTGAGCTTTTTCATTTCACGTAAAGATCCTGCATTTTTCAAAGAGGTTGTGCGTCCTCATCTTGCAAACAAAAAAGATCTTACTTTTATGGATGATTACCTTCTGGGAAATCTTTTGTCTAAATATTATCAGTCGTTTGAGTATGTAAGACTTAATGTTGTGGAGCGCATTCTGCTCGCGCAATCCGATCGGAAGAGGATGGTAGCCCTTGGTTTGGACCTTGAGAATAGATTGGCACTTCGTTCACCCAATATTGATTCGGCGAAGCTTTGGTTTGGCGCCGCGGTGGGGGGTGGTGCCTTTGGTAACACATACGCAGGAGAGAAGTTGGGCAAGATAGCCGCGGCTAGCTCATCGAATTTATCATTGGGTAGAAGTTTTGCAGATGCGAGCGTGAGGGATGAAGAGGTCGCTACGAGAAAAGCCAGGAACCAGCTTGAGAAGCAGGAGTCTGCTTTGATGAAGGTTGAACAAAAATATTCCGCTCGAAAGAGGCAAGCTGAGGGAGATCCATTTGCTGAGGATTTGAACCAGGCATTGCAACAAGTGAAACAAGCTTACCGTGTTCTAGAGCGGACCAAGGAATGGGCTGAAAACAACTACTATCGCCTGCCTCAAAGTGATCAGACCTATGAACTTGTTCGTGAAAACCGCTTCTGGCTGGATCTTGTTAGACACGGCATGGGCTCAGGTTTTGGTTCACAGTATCTTGGAGAAGTTTCAGGGAGTTTTACGGAAATGATGTTTGCATTGTCATTCCTGGATTTGCCGTTTAAGGCGCCGAAGCATAAAGACCAGATTGAAGAGGGGGCTCTTGAGTTTACCGCCGGAGGGAATGCTCTATTTTTTCATCGGGAGGTGAAGGAAGCTGATATAGCCGATAATCGTCCACCTCTTCTAGTGAGTCAGAGCTACTTTCAACTTAATGATCGATTTCGAATGGAAGATGGACAGAAAGTCGACAAATTTATCACTAAGGAATTTATTAGAGGTGTAGTTTATGGAGCGCAGATTGTTGTGACTAATCCAACCAGTGCGAGCCAGCGCCTCGATATTCTTTCGCAGATTCCCAAAGGTTCAATTCCAGTCCGTGGCCTCAGAAACACAGCAACCCAGCGGGTGCAGCTTGAGCCATATTCGACTCATCGCTTGGAGGTTGTCTTCTACTTTCCTGCCTCTGGATTTTTCCCAATCTATCCGGTTCACCTTTCGAAGTCTGGTGCAGTGATCGCTAGTGGGGATGGACTTACTTTCAATGTGGTTGATAAGCCGACGAGTATTGATCAGACATCGTGGGCTTGGATTAGTCAGTGGGGCGAAGAGGGTAGCGTTCTCAAATATTTAGAGACCCGGAACCTTCATGCGGTTGATCTTATGAAAATGGCGTGGCGCTGCAGGGAAGACGACAAGTTCTTCAGTAAAGCTCTGGCGATCTTAAATCTTCGTGGTTTCTATCATCCTGTCATTCAGGGCTATTCAGTAATGCATAATCATAAAGAGGGTATCGCTCAGCTCCTTCTGATGCAGGAGCGTTTTCTTGATCAATGCGGGGTGGCACTTTCATGTGATCTGATTACGGTTGATCCGATCAATCGACGCCGCTACGAGCACCTTGAATACAAGCCATTGATTAACAATCGCGCACATGCTTTAGGGGGTGAAAATCGAATTCTTAATCCTGTGGTTCGTAATCAGTATTCGCAATTTCTTAGGATACTCAGTCAGCAGAAGAAACTTGATGATCTCGATCATTTGGCCACTGCTTATTATCTTTTTCTTCAGGATCGGGTTTCCAAGGCCCTGGCCCATTTAAAGGAGGTTAATCCAGCAAACCTTAAAACAAGAATGCAGTACGATTATTTTCAAGCTTATGGAGCTTTCTATGAAGCTGACCTTCCCAAGGCTCGTCGTATTTCTGCTAAATATGAGGAGTATCCAGTTGATATTTGGCGCGATCGCTTTGCTGGTTTAACGGCTCAAATCAAAGAGCTTCAGGCGGCGCAGCCGGATATTATTAAAGAAGGGAATCGCGAGCAGGAGCAGGAGTTGTTGGCGGCTCTCGAGCCTTCTTTGAATCTTGAAGTTGAGGGAGTAAAAGCGACTCTCGATTTTCAAAATGTGTCAGAAGTGACTGTTAATTACTACGAGATGGATTTGGAATTTTTGTTTAGTACAAATCCCTTTGTTTCAAGTGGAACATCGCGCTTTGCAATTATTCAGCCAAACAAGGCAATTCCGATGAGATTACAAGGTAAGAAAGGTGCTAAAGTATTTCAACTTCCTGCCGAATATCGAGCGAGTAATGTCATTGTTGAGGTGATTGGGGGAGGGAAGAAAGCATCGACCGCAGTCTATGCGAATGAGTTGAAGACGACTCTCAGCGATTCGATGGGGTTACTCACAGTTCGTCATGAAAAAACCGGTAAACCTTTACCTAAGGTCTACGTGAAAGTTTATGCGGATACCGCTAACGGGGTAAAGTTCTTCAAAGATGGTTACACAGACTTACGGGGGAAGTTTGACTATGCTAGCGTAAGTTCCACGGGAATAGGAGAGGTGCGTAAGTTCAGTGTCCTCGTGATGAGCGAAGAGCAAGGAGCGACGGTGATTGAGGCTTCGGTTCCTCAGCAGTAGAAGTTTCGGGCGTGGCGTTTTACATCGTCCGAATTTTTTGCCGCCTACCTTTGGCCATAAACAGTATCTGGATCAAAAGTTTTATCGTCGTCAACAAAGTCGAGATCGACGGGGTTGTTCTGCGGGAAGCTGACCGCCCGGTAAAAGCATGACCGACGGCCAGTGTGGCAAGCTCCGGCTCCTTGTTGGGTGACGTAAAGAATGAGCGCATCCTGATCACAATCAGTGCGAATCTCATGGATCTTTTGGGTGTGACCAGAGGTCGCTCCTTTATGCCAGATTTCTTGGCGTGAGCGCGAGTAGTAAACTGCTTCGCCCTTTTCGATCGTCATCTTAAGCGATTCCTCATTCATGTATGCCAACATTAGGGGCTCACGGGTTTCGTGATCTATCGCCATCGCCGAGATAAGGTCCGTGCCATCAAAATTTGATACGGAGGACGTAGTTTCGTCGAGTCCCTCCTTATTTGGACGAGGGAAGAACTACAATTTGCTCATGACGCCGCAGGTTTGCCATCATCTTCGAGATGGTCCAGACAATACTCATCTCCATTTTCAGCGACGCGGAAGTCGAGCTCGGGGTTGCTCAGCTCGGTCCTGTTACAAACAACACATCGATGAAGTGCTTGATTTTGGCCATCGTTGCTTTGCGATTGAAATTTAACGCGACGGGCATTCAGCTGGCTTTTGTATTTCCGCCACTTATAGAGACGGGGAGTAGCCCAGATGAGGTAGGGGAGAAAAGCGAGTCCGTAGGCTAAAAAGAGGGGGGGGAAGTTAATGCACGAAAAAATGATCATCACTAGTATGATCATCGCAAAGATCCAGACTTTAACCGGAAGAACAAAGAAGAGCAGAAATTCAATATTTGGGAAAAGAGTCGCAAATGCGAAGAATAGCGCGATGTAGAAGATCTGATTTGTAAGGATTTGGAGGAAGGCAGGCTCGAAAAATCCAATAGCCGAAAGGTAGAGAGCTAAAGTTTGGCAAATAATCGTAGAATAAACATAGAGAGAGGTGCGGAGTTCGCCCCACGTATTTTCCAGCGAATCACTGAAGAGAAAGGAAATTCTCAAGATAATGAACATGAAAAATAAACTAAAAACAGGACCATAACTACTGGGTTCGACGAAGGGATAAAATATCCAAGAAATTAATCGCCAATACTGGCCGTTTGCAATGCCTTCAGAAGTAACCTTAAAATAGTCTGCCGTCTCTTGATTTATTAGGATGACAAAAAAAACCACGCCTTGCAGCATGACAATAGCTCGAATGAGGCCGGGGAATACCAACCATGAGAAGTTTTTTTCCAAATTTGCGTTCAATCCCATCGGTGACTTAAGAAACCCGCATAACACCAAGTTGACAAGCTCCATCACCACTCAAAATGTTTAAGCTTAAGGATGTCTCTAAAGTCGGTTCCCCTAGATCAGGAACACTTGGAGCGATGAGGTCCATGATCCCGTTTTTAGGTTGGCAGGTCCTGGTTATAGGTTCTCCGATGATTAAAAGTAACCAATATGCTGGTGCATTTGTAGCGTCTTTGATCAATCCTATTTGAGGTAGTTCTGGGTCGAGGGTGCAGTCGGGGGGGTGCAAAAAAAGAGGAGATATCCCCGGCACTTGACTGGAGGTTGAGTCTAGCTTAATTCGCTCTAGTATTGCGGTTTAAATTAACATTAGAGCACTTTATCGAAGTGCGAGGCTGTTGGATTTCTGCGCGAGAGACTCAAAATATTTTTTACTAAAAACAATCAAAACCACACAACATATCTTTTATTATGATTGCTCCAGCTGACCTCCATTACTCCCGCGACCATGAGTGGGTAAGACTTCAAGGCGATATCGCTACGATTGGAATCACCGATCATGCCCAAGAAGAATTGGGCGATGTAGTTTTCGTCGAATTGCCTGATTTAGGCGATATCGATAAGGGCTCGCCGATTGGGGCTGTCGAAAGCGGCAGGGGTGATAGCGATATCTATGCGCCAATTGCGGGTGAAATTATCGAGATTAACACCGACCTTGTTGTCGATCCCGCCAAGATTAATATCGATCCTTATGACACGGGCTGGATCTTTAAAATGCGCGTCAGTAATCCAGATCAAGTCAACGATCTTATGGATGCTGCTTCTTACAGCGGGTTGGTTTCCTGAGTTCCCTTTAAAAGATATCAGGCGACCTGGTGCTAGCAATTGTGGTGATGAGCAAAAAGAGGGTTGTGATGGCCGTCATTACACCCATACATCGGATACCAAGAAAACGTTACAGGTATTGAAAAAGATTTTTAACCTTAGCTTCTGTGTTGTCCTGTTCTCCTTCCCTGTGCCAATCGATCCAGTTGGCGTAGATGTAAGCATGGACTTCAATTTAGCTTCCGATTTACCACGAACCATCCAAGGCCTGAACCTAAAATTCAAAGCGATTCAGAAATTTTCACCTCATCACATGTCCGAACCCTTTTGCTGAATCATCTTCAGTGGATCTTCCAATTAAAATCTATTTTTCCACATCATCGATTCCTGTGGTAACCCTGTGCGCTTAGTGTACTTTGCCGATTTTTTTTCTGAGTAAAGAGTCTGGACCGTGCCTTCCAGTCGAAAATAAATCAGCTGACCAATCGGCATTCCTGCATAAACACGCACAGGCTGGGTCACTGAGATTTCCAAGGTCCAGTGGTTACAAAAACCAATGTCTCCTTTTCCTGCCGTTGCATGGATATCGATACCGAGTCTCCCAACGCTCGATTTCCCCTCAAGAAATGGGACCGTGGAATGAGTCTCAGTATATTCCTGCGTTATTCCGAGATAGAGAACGTCGGGCTTTAGGATGTATCCTTCTGCTGGAATCGTGATGTGGTTAATCTGGTTGTGTGATTTGGCGTCGAGCACGTCTTCACGATAAATGGCTAAATCTTTTCCAAGATGCACATCGTAACTATTAGAGCCAAGACATTCGCGGGCGAAAGGTTCTATCACGATAGAGCCATCGGCGAGGGCTCCGAGAATTGCGCTATCAGTAAGAATCATAGAATTAGACTAGCGAAAATCTCCCACGGACACTTTTCCTGAGTTGAAGATTGCGATGGCATCATGAGTGTGGATGCTTTCTTCATTACGAACCTCAATCCTGAAATTGGAGATCCGTGAGTCTCCTTGAAGTAGTAGAGCCGCATGTCGGGCCGTGTCTTCTACAAATGCTGGTTGTTCGTAGGCCTTCATGGTGACGTGGCGTTCATCGGCTCTTTTTAGCAAGGGGTGTATCGGGGAACTGCCAGCATGTTGGAGTTTTTGAAAGATCTCCTCTGGAAATATGAATTTAGCATCAGCTTGCCATTTGATTTTTACAACGATCCAACTTCTTTGACTGTGTGCGCCGTAATCACTGATTTCTTTACTGCATGGGCAGAGAGTCGTGACTGGAATCCGCAAGGTGTAGCCGTTGCCACCGTCATCTTCACTTTGGGTAGCATGCCATGTGGTCGAGATTCCCTGCCACGCCGGGCGTTTCGACTCAGGCGCTGGTTGATTGACGAACCAGGTGAAGTTGCAATTCATTGTGGCTGCCGCAGCGTTCTGTTTTCGTCGGAGTTCTTTAAGAAAACTCTGCAAGGATTCGGGGCCTAGTGGCTCTTCCCAATGATGGAGGGATTCAATGAGACGGCTCATGTGAATGCCTCGATTCTCAGCGGCTAGGGAAACCGTGAGGTCAAACAAGCCTTCAACTTCTTTCTGGGTTTTAGTTTTTTTGTCCCATCCTGTAATCATCACTGGATATCGAACTCTGCTTATCCCAACTTGTTCGAGAGGGATGCCACGGGTGTCTTTTCCGGATTGTGGGTCGGCTTGGATTATCATTGAGATTGTTTTTTGGGGTGAAATTTTGCTCAGGCAGTATCTTCTGAAATAAATCTAAAGGGTATCGGAGTCGGCGCTCCTATTGAGAACAGCGTCATCACGGTCGAGAGGTGCAGTGATCTCTATGAGGTTGCGCCGAGCCTAAAGATGAAAATTCTCCGAGGCTTTTTTGGCTAAAGCATCAATTGATCAAAACTGAGGCGTTTACTCAATCATGGAAGGGGTTTAGTCAATCGGTAAATGAGAATTAATTCTCAACAGTTTTTTTGACATCACTTCGACGTGAGACCCAAGATGACACGTCAGACTTCGGCTTTCTGTGTGCTGGAAATCTTAGCTCAACCAGGGGCTCCTCATGGGTTGCTTTTTCATGCCTCCATCGAGGCTTTTGGCCTCTGATTTGCGACGGTTTACCGAGCGATGAAAGAAAAGTTGGAAATTGATAAGTTCCGAAAAATTGAGCTGGCAGGCATGCCACTGCATTACGAAGTTGAGAATGATAAGTTCCGTTACTTCTTCGTTGGCGAAGACTGTCAAAAGAGATTAGATATCGACGTCTGACCGATAAGATTTAAAAAGCTTCTTCTGAAAGATTTCACCCTAGGCTTTTAAGAAGTATTT
>DIHU01000099.1:3718-12089 GCA_002420315.1 Akkermansiaceae bacterium UBA5688 | reverse complement strand
GAAATTAGAGAATTGGAATTTTGAATCACGGAAAACTGTCGAACAGGTTGAGGAGGGTAATGAACTAGCACCCAAGTTCGACGAATCAGGCCTGATCCCATGTATTACTAGACATGCAGAAAGCCAGGAAATTCTGATGTTTGCTTTCATGAATGATGAAGCCCTCAAGCTAAGCGTTAATACGATGCTAGCTCATTACTGGTCTCGATCGAGACAGGCGCTATGGAAAAAAGGAGAGACTTCAGGGATGTGCCAAGAGATTCAGCGAATTTTGATTGATGATGATCAGGACTGCATCGTTCTTGAGGTGACCCTGACCCAGCCTGATGTCGGTGGTGATGAAGCTTCTTGCCACGTTGGCTATCGCAGTTGTTTCTATCGAGAGATCGTTTGTACTGATTCGGGGCCAAAGCTCAGCTTCATTGAATCTAAAAAATCCTTCGACCCAGTCGCAGTCTATGGAGATATTCCAAATCCAACGCAACTATAACTATCAGGAGATGGGTATGCAGATCTTCCGATGCTGGCGCCTCTATCAGGTATTGCTGTCCTCTATGCTGGGTAGCCCGTGAAAAGGCTGCCTTCTCAATGCTGGTGACGCCAACAGGAGCTGAGATGCTCGTAAGTTTTTTGCAGTTGCAGAGGAAATTACTCCTGTGGGTAGATTTGACAATGTCAAAAGAGATCGCAACCTCGAGTCTTCCCTTAGAAGATTATGTCTATTCCTGAGATCAAAATTCCCGACTGGCCGACTTGGAGGCCGGACATTCACGCGACTCTCATGTTCGTTCATCAAGGGAATCGGGTTCTCTTGATTGAAAAGCTGACCGGAATTGGCCAAGGGAAGATTAATGGACCAGGTGGAAAGATTGATCCCGGCGAGACTCCTGAGCAATGCGTAATTCGGGAGTGTCAGGAAGAGCTGCACATTACCTGTCTGGATCCAATAAAGCGGGGTGAGCTTTGGTTCGCAATGTCAGACCTGCCTGATATCCACTGTCACGTCTACACTGCAACCAAATTTACTGGGACGCCGACCGCCACGATCGAAGCCAATCCTTACTGGTGCGAGATAGACGAAATTCCTTTCGAAAGGATGTGGGAAGACGATTCCTTCTGGCTAAAACAGGTGCTTAATGGAGAAACTTTTGATGGAAAGTTTCTTTTCACGGAGGAGAGGATTATCGCGCATGATATTGCCTTCGGTAAAGATTCAAGTTCCCGCTGGCGGGGATACTCGGAAGACTAGTTTTTTAGTAAGGGGTTCTCTTTTGAAGTCCCTTGTTTTTGGTTGGATCTGCTATTTGGCGCGGTCTGGACCTGTTTATCAACGCCTCGCTGAAGATTGGGTGAGGGCCCATTCATAGTAATCGCCCAGTGCTCTATAAAAAAAGTTTTACGGTAGTGAATAGTGTTTCGGATCGACCAATCAATGGGCGGAGAGAAGTCGACATTTGAAGTGTCACAAGAAGGAAGATTCCGATCCACACTCGTAACGGTCCTCGGTTTGTGGTGCCGGATTGTTCAAGCATTTTGAGGAGGAAGCCAGTTCCAAAAAAAAGGGCGATTAACCAAGTTGTCAAAACGAGTAATCCGAAAAAAACCTCGGATGTCGTTGATTGTGAAAAGACCCAAAGGACGGGTGTGAAGCCAAGGAGCAGGGTTGCAATGAGCGCTAAGGTGCCTGCCATCCCTTGAATGATCTCCCTGATGCCAAGCGATGTTCCTGTCAAGGCGGAGAACACGTAGAGACTGGGGAGGCAAATAATAGAACTGAAGGTGAGGCCTAGTATTGTTTTTAGTGGAGCTGCCCAGAGTTGTTCGTGGAGTGAGAAACTGCCCATCGTGACTCCGAAAATGACGAAGCCAACGAGAGCGAGAATGAGGAGCTTTGAAGTAAAAGCACTGGGTCTCTTGCTCTCGGTGATACCGGCAATAAGATTTTTTGGCGATTTGAGAAGGCCTTCAAATACGGAAGCTAGAGAGGTGTCAGCCTGAGGAATTACGGGCTCCGGTTTTGGGATTGGTGGTGGCTCGTTCATGATTTTTTAGTTTTATGCTAAGAGGGGGGAGTGATGTTTCCGGATGGCTCGTTACGTTCTTTCCATATCGTGGTTCGGTTGTGTGAACGCTTCATGATCCCTATGTGAAAATTTGGAGAACTTGTCAGATTAGGTGTAGTAATTCATGTGAGGGGGACGAAGAAAACCGATGAGGGTTTGATTCGAAGTTTTAGCGAAGCTAACGGCCAGAGATGATGGGGCGGAAATTCCTGCGACCAGCGGTAGGCGTGCGGCAATGGCCTTTTGCATTAGCTCGAATGAGATGCGCCCCGAGACGAGAAGGAAGCACTGCGTAAAATCGATTCCTTTGATGAGACCCTCGCCGATGACTTTATCAAGGGCGTTGTGCCTTCCGATATCTTCGCGAAGGATAAGTAGCTTTCCGTCGTGTGAAAAAATTCCTGAGGCGTGAATGCCTCCGGTCGAATCAAAGTTAGATTGGGCGCCTCGCATGGTATCGGGTGCGGATTGAATGACGACAGGGTCGAATTCTGGTCTTTGTCCGATAGGAGGATGACTTTGTAAGATGGCGTCGACTGTGGCTTTGCCGCAGAGACCACAGGAGGAGGCTGAAAAAAGGTGGCGGGTGAGGCGTTCCCAGTCGCATTCATGGTCATCGCTAAGGAAAACCATTACGTGATTGTCGCGGGCCTCGAGGTCAATGCTGCGGACTTGCGAGATAGTCTCGATAATTCCCTCAGTGAGTAAAAATCCCATTACGAGGATCTCGTCGTCGCCTGGGGTTCGCATGAGAACTGCGAGCGGTCGGCCATCTACCACGACTTGCAGAGGCTCTTCAACCGCAACAATATCTTTGATAGGTGTCTCTTTTCTTTTAGACCATCGGGTGATCTCACAGGCGAGGGAAGATTTAGGCATAGTGCGACTCTATCAAACTCTGAGGAGAATTCACGCTCGAGTTAAGCGAGAGGAGTCGGATAGTCGCCGTTTTGGATGAGCACAGCAATACTCTGGACAACATGAGGCTTGTCTTCCGGGTAAGTGACACCAAACCAGGATGAGGTGGTTTCGAGGACATGGCAGTCGGCGATGCCACCATTTACGAGGTCATCGACGACCGTTGGAATGTAGCACTCGCTTTTTGATTCGGTGCCGCGTTCGGCGAGGAATTTGATGAAGTGGTCCATGAGTTCGGTGAGGAAAGAAACGGGGAAGGCCCAAAGGTTCATTGAGACCACCACGTTTTCATCTACGAGGCAGGCGTTCCCATCGAGTCCGCGTCCTTCGATTTGGCTATCGTCTTTACGGGCGATTTCGACGACTTCCTCGACGCCTTTAAGGAGACCGTTTTCGATTTGGCAAATGCCGCGATTGACGGCGCCATGATCGGATAGAGTGTTGACGATCTGGTATCCTACAAGGGCGTAGCGGGCCTTTGTGCTGTTGGAATGTTCGGTGGCCAGAAAATTGGCGGCCTTTTGGTAGGCGTTGGTTCCATAAAAGTCGTCAGCATTGATGACGGCAAATGGTCGATCTATTTCGTAGCGAGCGGCCAGAATGGCATGGGAGGTTCCCCAAGGTTTCTCCCGTCCTTCGGGAACGGCGTAAGCTTCGGGGAGATCGTCTAGCTTTTGGAAGGCGTAAGCCACTTCGATTTGGTCGGCAAACTTGGCTCCCACGGTGTTTTGGAAGGCTTCGGCAAAGTCCTCGCGAATCACGAAGATAACTTTAGAGAACCCTGCTCGGATCGCATCGAATACCGAGTAGTCGAGGACAGTTTCCCCATTGGGCCCCATGGGATCCATTTGCTTAAGGCCACCATAACGGCTGCCCATGCCAGCTGCGAGAACGACGAGTGCGGGGGAATTTACCATGTCGGATTGATTTGGAAGGGGTGAAGAGTAATTGGCAAGGGAGAATCTCTATTGTTTCCTTGGTCAAAGTGCCGGTGGTGCGCTATTTCGGGGGTGTGAAAATCTGCGTTGTCGGAAAAGGTGGACGTGAGCATGCCCTGATTCGGGCCCTCCGTGAGTCGGCGAGTCAGCCTGAAGTGTTTTGTTTCCCCGGGAGCGAAGCGATTCATGAAATTGAAGGTGCTGGAATGGTAGAAGCCAACGATCTAGATTCCTTAATTTCCTGGATGATGATGACGGGCATCGATTTATGCATAGCTGGAGAGGAAAGTTACCTTGTGACTGGTGAAGGGTTGGCAAATCGATGCGACGAAGCAGGGATTCCTTGTTGGGGGCCTCCGTTTAAGGCGGCGCAGATGGAAGCGTCGAAAGAGTTCGCCAAGGAATTCATGCAGCGGCACGAGATTCCGACCGGAGCTGCTTCGGGTTGTGCCGATGTGGATGAGGCGCGGGTTGCGATAGGTGGTAAATATCCGACTGTACTAAAGTTCGATGGTTTGGCAGCTGGTAAAGGAGTAGCGGTTTGTCCTGATGAGTCTGCGGCCGAGGAGTTTTTACAGGAGGTGATGGTGGAAAGGCGATTTGGCCCAGGTCGGCTTTTAGTCGAGGAGTGCCTTGTGGGTCCCGAAATCTCAATTTTCGCGGCGGTTAGTGGGCCAGATTATCTTATTCTCACGCCGGCCCGTGATTACAAGCGCATCGGCGAGGGCGATGAAGGACCGAATACTGGTGGAATGGGTGCAGTAGCGAGTCGGCAGTTAGCTGATCCTGAATTGATGAAGCAAATTGAAGAGGAGATCGTGGCGCCGACGGTAGCAGGGCTAGAAAAGGACGCCTTGAATTATAAAGGCTTTCTTTATTTCGGGCTGATGCTCACTGAGGGCGGCCCGAAAATCATCGAGTATAATTGCCGATTTGGTGATCCAGAGTGCCAGGCGGTCATGCCTTTAATTTCGGGTGATCTTGCTGAATTCTGTCTCGAAGGGGCGAGAGGGAATCTTAAACCTGAGTTACTTTCATTTAGTGAAGGTTGGTCAGTATGCTGCATTTTGGCTTCAGCAGGTTATCCTGATTCATCTCGCTCGAATGATGTGATCAATGGTCTGGATTTAGTTTCAAATGCCCGGGTTTATCATGCCGGTACTAAAAAGATCGGGGAAAACTGGGCTACAAATGGGGGCCGGGTCCTAGCGATAGTGGCCGAAGGAGAGTCTTTGCAGGCCGCAGTTGAGCAAGCTCACGCCGAGGCAGCTAAGGTGACTTTTGATGGGAGTCAGCGTCGTTCTGATATTGGTCGCTTGCATTTCTAACTCTACTTCCTAGCATTCTCCTAACCGAATGAGCACTGCCCTCGATCCCGCAGCCATGTCGGCGGCTATTGACCGCTTGGCGGATCAAATTTTTTCAGCTGCCAATGGCCAAGCTGTCGACCTTGTAGGAATCCGGAGTCGCGGTGACGAGGTGGCGGAAAGAGTCTTTGCAAAGCTCGTTGAACGTGGAGCGCAGGCTCGGTTCGGAATTTTGGACATCTCGCTCTACCGTGACGATTACGAGCATCTTAGCAGTAATCCGACGCTTCAAAGTAGTTCGATCGATTTCCCTGTCGATGGCTCGCATGTTGTCTTGGTTGATGATGTCATCTTTACTGGCCGCACTATCCGGGCGGCTTTGGATGCTCTCTTCGATTACGGTCGTCCATCTAAGGTTGATCTTGCAGTTTTGATCGACCGGGGTCATCGAGAAATTCCAGTGGAACCTCGATTTGTTGGTAAACATCTTGAAACGGACCGAATGGATCGTGTTGATGTCAGTTTAGAAAAAATTGATGGTAAGGATGCTGTCGAAATTATTACTCAATAGAATAGCAGTTTATGGCCCGAAAAGATTTCCTGAATATTGTCTCACTTGACCGCGCGGAAATCATTCATCTGCTCGATCAAGCAGTGCCATTCAAAGAGCTCTTTACTCGCTCTGTTAAAAAGGTTCCGGCTTTGAAGGGTAAGACGGTCCTGATGTTGTTTTATGAGCCCAGCACGCGGACATTATCCTCATTTGAAGTTGCGGCGAAACGTCTCTCGGCTGATGTCACGATCTTCGACGTGCCTCATTCATCGGTTACAAAAGGGGAATCAGTTCGTGACACTATTGATACCTTACAGGCGATGCGAGCGGATTATATCGTGGTGCGCCACCGGCTCTCTGGCCAGCCAGCTGCAATTGCACAGCAAACCAATGCCTCGGTCATCAATGCGGGTGATGGGGCGCATGCACACCCGACACAGGCTTTGCTTGATGCATTTACTCTTCGGGAAGTTTATCCTGAATTGTCAGGCCGGAAGGTGGTGATTATGGGCGATATTCTTCATAGCCGAGTAGCGCGTTCTACCAGCACGATCTTGGAAAAGCTCGGGGTTGAGGTTGCTTTTTGTGGGCCGGGAAGCTTGGTGCCGCAGACCCGTTTTAAGCGGTTCACCAATTATGACGAGGCCATGAGCTGGGGGCCGGATGCTGTTTATCAACTTCGAGTGCAGAAGGAGCGTCAGGATGCACCATTTTACCCCAGTGATCGTGAATATCATGCGGTTTATGGGATCACTGAAGAACGACTCAAGGAGATTAGTGATAAAGGAATCTATGTGATGCATCCGGGACCGATTAATCGAGGGGTTGAACTTTGTGATGCAGTGCTTGACTATGATCGCTGTCTCATTTCTCAGCAGGTAGAAAATGGAATCGCGACCCGGATGGCGGTGCTCTTTGGTCTTAAACCAGATTTAAAAAACGAACCCTCATGAATCTTTTTTTACACGGCGGCGAAGTCGCGACGGAAAATGAAGCCCCGCAACGCGCTGATGTTTGGATTGTTGATGGCATCATCAAGAATGTTGGAGTCATTGATGTTCCTGAGGGGGCGCGCTTGATCGATTGCACGGGCAAGATTGTCATGCCGGGAATGTTCGATGCACATGTACATTTTCGTGAACCGGGTCAGGAGAAAAAGGAAACGATTTTAGATGGCACCGAGGCGGCCATCAATGGAGGGATTACCGGAGTTGTTATGATGCCGAACACTTCGCCATCGGTCGATTCTCCTACTGTGGTTAATCGGGTGCTCGAGCAGGGAAAAAGGTGCCGTATCCCAGTTTTAACTTCTGCTTGTATAACAGTCGGTCGGGCCGGCCTAGAAATGGCTCCAATCGCTGGATTGAAGGAAGCTGGTATTCTAATGCTGACGGACGACGGTGACGCTGTTCCAAATGCGGCCTTGCTCAAGCGGGCGATGGAATACGGCAAGGAGTTTGATATGTTTTTTGCAAGCCATTGTGAAGATCCTCAGCTTTGTGGGCCTCGTGCCCTGAACGAAGGTCCAGTTAGTTATCGACTTGGAATTCAAGGGACACCGGCACTAGCTGAGGAAATCTGCATGGATCGTGATATCCGTTTGGCTCATGCGACCGGTACAACTCTGCATATTCAGCATGTCAGTTCGGCGATCGGAATGGAAACGATCCGCTGGTGGCGTGATGAACGGGGTGCCATGGTTTCTGGTGAGGTTTCGCCACATCACCTAATGTTCGCTGACGAGGACATTGGGGATTACGATACTCATTACAAAATGAACCCGCCACTTCGGACGCGAGAGGATAATGCGGCCTTACTGCAGGGCCTAAAAGATGGCGTTTTTAGAATTATCGCCACTGATCATGCCCCCCATACTGACTTTGAGAAGTCGCAAGCATTCGTGGATGCTCCTAATGGTATCACGGGTTTGGATACCGCGTTAGTTTCACTTCATGATCGCTTTATTGTGACCGGCGAATTCGGGTGGGATCTGATCGTGAAACGCTACTCTGCTGAGCCTCGGCGCATGATGCGGATTGAAGTCGCTGAGGTATCAGAAGGAAAGTCAGCAGACCTCATCGTCTTTGATCCAGATAAGGAAACTACTTTCACCAAGGAGTTTATGAAGTCTAGAAGCTCGAATACGCCGTTCTTAGATAAGAAATTGAAGGGCTCAGTTGAGATGGTCGTTCTAGGAGATGAAATCTTGTTGGAGCGTTAACGGGACCTGTGGGCTAGTTTAGGTATAGCCCTTTTTCGTCCTATTGTCTCAAGTCAAGGTCTACACAAGCCCTAGACCTTCTCCTGATTGGCTTTTGGAGGCCCAAGAATTTCGGCCAGAAGGAGGGCTTCTCGTGCCGCGGTTGGGCTTGAGAGGTGGCGGTATACCCTTGATCTTGTAGATCCTCTCGCTTTTCGGGAGCTTGTCTTTTTTCTTAGGTTGAGATTATTTAAAGCCCTTGCTTCGGCCGCGCTTAGTTTGGGCAGGACGGGCTCCGAAGGGAGAAGTGGTGGTAGCGTCGCGTTAGCACTGGAAAAAGGGATAGCGTCGCTGAGCGGAGGAGGAGAAGCTGGAGGAGAGGCTGGAGGAGA
>DIHU01000099.1:1119-3355 GCA_002420315.1 Akkermansiaceae bacterium UBA5688 | reverse complement strand
CTCATACGCTTGGTAAAGATCAAGATTGGTTTCCTCTTCGAGGGTCACTTCGCTCCCGACCTTTTTTCTTTGTTCAAAGAAGGCTTTGATAGCAGCAAAGATGACCATTAGCAGGACTAAAATAGCCTGCGGATCAAGTTGCTCGAAGATATCCATGAAAGAAGCGATTAGACTTAAGATTCCTCGGACTCGCTTGGTCCTTCCTCTCCGATTGAATCGCGCATTTTAGTATCAGCGATCACGTTTTCGTATTTTGCATAATCCATCACGCCAAGGCTTCCCTTTTTGAAAGCTTCGGCGATAGCCATGGGGACGGCAGCTTCAGCTTCGACTACTTTGGCGCGCATTTCTTGGGTGCGGGCTGCCATTTCTTGCTCTGAGGCAACTGCAGCTGCCCGACGCATTTCGGCCTTAGCTTGAGCAACCTGTTTGTCAGCTTCGGCTTGTTCAGTTTGCAAGCGAGCACCAACATTATCAGCGACATCTACGTCGGCGATATCGATGGAAAGGATAGAGAAGGCTGTTGCGGCATCGACTCCTTTCTCGAGAACGAGGCGAGAAATTGAATCGGGATTCTCCAGGACAGACTTGTAGGAACTTGCTGATCCCACGGATGTCACAATACCTTCGCCGACGCGGGCGATGATTGTTTCTTCAGTTGCTCCACCGACAAAGCGATCTAAGTTCGTCCTGACTGTCACTCGAGCTCTAACGTTGACTCCGATTCCATCTTTTGCGACTGCTGTTATTTTAGTGACTCCAGTTGAAGGGTTTGGGCAATCGATGACTTTTGGATTAATGGAAGTTGTGATCGCATCGAGGACTGTTTTCCCAGTGTCTTTGGTGGCTAGGTCGATGGCACAGGCTGTTTTAAATGAGAGTGAGATTGCAGCTTTGTCTGCAGCAATTAGCGCAAGAACAAGGTTAACGACATCTCCGCCGGCAAGAAAGTGCGCCTCAATTTCATCTGTTGAGTAATTTAAGCCAGCCTTGAATGCCGTGATTCTGCTATTCACAATTATGCTCGGGGGGACTTTCCGGAATCGCATCATAATAAGATTCAAAAGTCCGACTGGCGCGCCTGATGACCGGGCTTGGATCCAAAGGCCGAAGAAGTTAATGAAAATAACTCCAACGATAAGAAGGGCGATGACTGCAACTGTCGCAAGAATAAGCTCAAAATTTTCCATGCCGGAGGGTAGGGCATGTGAGGAGATCGTGCAATTTGAAGTTTGAACTTTGCTAAAGTGGAAATGAGACTTCTCCGCGTGAGTAGCGGAAAAAGGTCAATTGGTGTTATAGCCGGCAATGGAATTTACCCTGAAACCTTTGTAAAGGCTGCTCGTCACGAGGGTATCCGAATCATAGTGGCCGCCTTCAAGGGGGAGACAAAACCTGAATTGGAAGAAATAGTGGACGAAATTAAGTGGTTCCGGGTCGGCCAACTGGGAGGGTTAATTAAGTTTTTTTGTAAGAAAGGGGCAAAGGAGGCAATCATGGTGGGTCAGATTGCGCCTCGGAATCTGTTTGATCTTTGGCCAGATCTTCGAACCTTGAAAGTGTTGCACTCGGTAAAAGAGAGGAATGCTGAGTCTTTATTTGGTGCGATTGCAAACGAATTAACAAAAGATGGAATCACTCTGTTGCCGGCAACGACCTTTTTAGAGGACCAAATGGCTACAGAGGGTCACCTTCATGGGCCTGCACCAAGCGAGCGGGACTTGGAAGACATACATTTTGGTAAGAAAATTGTGAAACAGACAAGCTCCCTCGATATCGGTCAGAGTATCGTAGTGAGACGTGGCACCGTACTTGCAGTGGAGGCCTTTGAGGGAACTGATGAATGCATTAAGCGTGGTGGTAAACTTGGAAACGGAAAAGATGTGACTTTGGTCAAGGTCTCCAAACCGGCCCAAGATATGAGGTTTGATGTTCCCGTAATTGGTCCAAAAACAATTGAGAGTTGCCAGGAGGCTGGGGTGAGGACGATCGCAGTCGAAGCTGGAAAGACTCTTTTCCTAGGACTCGATGAAATTAAATCTAAGTGCTCCGAGGGAAAAATCACAATTTTTGGTTTTTAGGAAAATCGAAGGGCGGGGGACTTGACAGCGCTCAATGCAATTTGAAGACTCTCACCGCTTTCAGCAGAAATAGGCCGGCGTGGCGGAATTGGTAGACGCGCGCGATTCAAAATCGCGTTTCCTCGGAAGTATGGGTTCGATTCCCATCGCCGGTA
>DIHU01000099.1:686-808 GCA_002420315.1 Akkermansiaceae bacterium UBA5688 | reverse complement strand
ATTCCCATCGCCGGTACTTTGTTGAACTTCAGCGACTTAGGGTGAATTACCCGAGTCCTTTTTTGTGGTTGGGTCATAGCTGGAGAATGGCCCAAATTGGCCTGTTACTCAACCTAAATGGG
>DIHU01000099.1:0-387 GCA_002420315.1 Akkermansiaceae bacterium UBA5688 | reverse complement strand
GGCCTGTTACTCAACCTAAATGGGCGACAAATGGGCGACAGATTTACAGATTCGTCTGTTGTTCATTGTCTAAGGGAGGGATCGGGGAGTCTAATTGTTAACAAGCTCTGGCCTTTTGGTCTAAATTTGAATAGTCGATGCAGGGAACGGGCGAATGGCGTGAGGTGGCTCCAGGTTGCCTTTTAGTGGCCCTAGGGTGCGTTCTGAGGGCTTATAGCTCTGGTTGCTTAAAAGCGTGAGCCGACGCCCCTGTGGGCCTCTAGAAATCCTCCTGAACCCTTCTTTTAAAGGCGGTGAATTCCACCCTTTGATCTTGGAAAAAGGAGTAAAAACAACTAGGTTTTGGGAGCCTTTATGAACGTTATTAGCCCTAATACTCACGAGGTT
>DIHU01000085.1:2558-8805 GCA_002420315.1 Akkermansiaceae bacterium UBA5688 | reverse complement strand
ACCCAAGGTGCGTGTGGTTCGGTAAGGGCCACGACCAGGCAGAATGGTTGATTCAGATCTCGGGTGAGAAACTCTTTGCTTCCAGAGAGATCGTGGGGCCGGGTCGGGTTGCGCACGCAATTTTGATCAAAACCTGGAATTTTTTCGAAGGGAAAAGCTTCGCTGGGTTTAACGTGAGTTTTACCTGCTAGTCCGACGCGATAACCTTGTGGCCTCAGGATGTGAGGCATACTTTGAGTGCCGGGACGACAGGTGCCGTGATTCCAAGCGCAGCCATTTCGGTGAGGATATCGTCCGGTGTAGAGTTCGGAACGACACGGCGAGCACATTGCCATTCCTAGATAGGCTCGATCAAAGATAAGTGATTGTTTTGCGAAAGCATCTAGGTGAGGTGTTTTGGCATTTTGGCCGCCATTTATTGGGAGGTCGCTGAAGGTGCAATCATCGGCAATGATAATGAGGATGTTGGGTTTTTGAACTGCGTTCAGAGAGACTGATAGGCTCAGAAATAGCGTGAATAGAAATTTAGTCATTTGATTGTGTTGAGAAGTTTTTGCTAGCTGCGAATGAGACGAATTACTTTGTTGTTTCTATTTATCTCGGATCTGTCCTGGTATCTAAAGTCGGTGATCTTGGAGAGGTGGGTCTCGAGAATTTTGGTGAATCGGAAGAAGGCGTTATTTGAAGCTTCTTTTGAATTTGCGCGAAGAATTGATAAAAAGAGAAATAAAAGGACAGAGGCGATGAGGGTTTGAGAAATTATTTGTTTGATGCCTGGACGAATGCTTTGAGAAGTTTTGCTTGGAGGGGATCTTTAGGGGCCATTTCTTCGGGGTGCCATTGCACTCCGATGAGGAACCGATCTGGGTCAATTGTTTCAGTGGCTTCAATGATTCCGTTGGGACTCTTAGCAACGAGTCTGAGACCTTCGCCGAGTCGGCCGACTGCTTGATGGTGGCGTGAGTTTACCACGAGCTCTGTTTCGCCGAAGATTTTGCTGAGGCGCGAGTTGGATTCAAGTGTGACTTGGTGGGTGACTCCTCGATGGTTTACTCCGAATTTAGATGGGATATCCTGAATCAGGGAGCCGCCGTGAATGACGTTGATCCATTGGCTACCCAAGCAAATTCCGAGTAAGGGTTTGTCAGTCTTTTTGATCCAAGCGGTGATAAGCGCTTTCTCGAAGAGGTAGCGATTGTCTTCGAGAATCCTTGTAGTTGGATGTGGTTCCTCTCCCCATTCGGATGGAGGGATATCAGCCCCTCCAGGCATGATCAGGCCGTCAAGAAGTTCGAGGTATTCCGCGATCTTATCGGAAGAGCCATCGCCGTTTGGGAGAACAATTGGGACTCCCCCTGCCTTTTGAACAGCTTCAACATACGTGTCGTTGGTGAGACTGGCAATTCCGATAAGCGGGGCGTCGAACTTCTCCTCTGCAGTGGAGGGAGAAACCCGATTCGGGTTGAGGCTTGTGTTTTGACCGACAAAGAAGCCGATACAAATCGCAGCAATAATTGAGATGAAAGTGAGGAAGCTGCGATGTGACATGTTAATTTAGGCTCTATTACACCAGTAGTCTGATACTGGTTAATTGGATTAGTTCGATCGCCATTCCTGTCTCTAAGCTTAATTTTAGATTTAATCTTCTTTTTAGACTATTTGTTGTCTCGAAGATTTTCGAGAGGTTCTGTGAAAAACGCTAATTTAATTGGGGCAGTGTCTATTTCACTATTATTAGCAAGTCACCAGTATCGGCGGCTTGGCCCTTCTTGAGAAGAACCTCATCAATCATGCCATCTGCTGGAGCACTCACCGTCGTAAGCATTTTCATGGCTTCTAGAACAACTAGCTTGTCGCCCTCCTTAATTTCGTCGCCAGGTTTCACCGCGACTTCGCTGATCATTCCAGGAAGCGGTGCGATAATGTGCTGATGGTTCCCGGGCTCTCCTTTGAGGTTGGCTACGGACTCCTTGCCAAGAGCTTTGTCGATAACAACGCACTCACGAGGCATACCATTTAGTTCATAGAAAAGAGTGCGCCGGCCTTCGTCGTCAGGTTCACCAATAGAGATGAGTTTGATGAAGAGAGTCTTTCCTGGGCCAATGTCAACGTGAACTTCCTCCCCAATTTGAAGGCCATAAAAGAAAGCCGGAGTGGGTAAGACAGTGAGGCGGTCGAAGCTCTTCAGCGAATCCAAATAATCTGAGAAGACTTGAGGATACATGAGATGGCTGTATAGGTCATCGTCGTTTGCCTCGCGATCGAGTGCCTGGGTGAGTTCAGCCTTGGTTTGATCTAGGTCACATGGAGGCGCGAGTTCACCGGGGCGGACTGTAACCGGGATTTTATCTCCTAAGACGAGTTTCTGAATTTCCTTGGGCCATCCACCATCGGGTTGACCGAGGCCACCTCCCAGCATATCGATGACACTTTCGGGGAAGTCAAGGTTGGGTGCGTTGCCGTTAAGAAGGTCTTTGGCTTTCAGGTCCTGTGTGACGAGAAGCATCGTCATGTCTCCAACTACCTTGGATGAGGGAGTGACCTTGACGATATCGCCAAAGAGTTGGTTTACGTCAGCATAGGTATGGGCGATTTCCTGCCAACGGTGGCCAAGTCCCATGCCATTGGCTTGTTCCTTAAGGTTGGTGTATTGCCCGCCGGGCATTTCGTGGAGGTAAACCTCAGCAGTGCCGCTTCGGGGAGCGGAATAAAAAGGTTCGTAGTGAGTCAAAATTTCTTCCCAGTAATCGGAAAACTCGTTGAGAGTTTCGATGTCGAGGCCAGGGTCTCGCTCGTGACCACCCATCGCGGCGCAGACCGAGTTTAGGTTTGGCTGGCTTGTTGATCCAGACATGGACGCAAGAGCCATGTCTGCGATGTCGACTCCAGCGTCAGCGGCAGCCATAATGGAGGCAGCGTTAAGCCCGGATGTGTCGTGAGTGTGGAAGTGGATGGGGATGCCGATTTCTTGTTTGAGTGTGGAAACAAGCTTTGTGATGGCGGCAGGATGACAGAGGCCAGCCATGTCTTTAATACAAAGAATATGTGCACCCATTTTTTCCAACTCCTTAGCCTTATCGATGTAGTATTTAAGTGAATATTTGGCTCGATTAGGGTTGGTGATGTCACCGGTGTAGCAGACAGCAGCTTCGCAGACAGATTTGCCATGTTCGCGAACGGCTTCCATGGCAACCCTCATGTTTGGCAAGTAGTTAAGGGAGTCGAAGATTCGAAATATGTCCATGCCAGAGTCGGCTGCGTGTTTGACGAATCCGGCGACAACATTGTCAGGATAGTTGGAGTAGCCAACGGCGTTCGATCCACGGAACAGCATCTGGAAGCAAATGTTTGGGATGCGCTCTCGGAGTTCGCGGAGTCGGTCCCAAGGGTCTTCCTTGAGGAAGCGCATCGAGGTGTCGAAGGTGGCTCCCCCCCACATTTCCATTGAGAAAAGATCGGGAGTTCTCTTCGCGTAAGCTTCTGCGATATTAAGCATGTCGAAGGTGCGCATACGAGTAGCGATGAGCGACTGGTGGGCATCACGCATTGTGGTGTCAGTGCAGAGCAGACGTTTCTGTTCACCAATCCATTTAGAAAAGGCTTCGGGGCCTTGGTTAAGGAGGATTTCTCTGGAGGAAGGGGATGTAGGTGGGACACTCGTGCTGTTTGGGATACGCGGTTGTGCGAAGGGTTTAGCAGGGCGCCAATTTTTGGCTCCTGGGTTGCCATTAACGGTGAGGTCGGAGAGATAGTTGAGGAGCTTGGTTGCTCGGTCGCGTTTTGGGATGAAACTGAAGAGGCTTGGTTGGGAGTCGATAAGTTTGGTGTGTGCGTCACCGGACCGGAAAGTAGAATCTTCAATGACGTTTTCGAGGAAGGGGATATTTGTTTTTACGCCTCGAATACGGAATTCACGAAGGGCACGGTCCATTCTTTGACAGGCGGTTTCGAAGTCACGGCCGGTGGCGGTGAGTTTCACGAGCATCGAGTCGTAGTATGGGGTGATAACAGCTCCGGCGTCGCCGTTTCCAGAGTCGAGACGGATGCCAAATCCGGCAGCGGAGCGATAGTTTGTAATTCGGCCGTAGTCGGGGGCAAATCCTTTTTCAGGGTCTTCCGTCGTGATACGGCATTGGATGGCAAAGCCATTACAGGGGATTTCTGTCTGGCTAGGGATTCCAATTTCGGGTTCGTGAAGTTTCTTGCCCTGAGCCACAAGTATTTGTGACCGGACAAGATCGATGCCGGTAACACATTCGGTGACGGTGTGTTCGACCTGAATGCGCGGATTCATCTCGATGAAGAACCATTCCTTTGAATCCATGTCGTAAAGGAATTCGACAGTTCCCGCGTTGTTGTAACCGATAGATTGAGCAAGGTTGGCGGCTGATTGGCAAAGATCTTGGCGTAGCGTCCCTTCTAGGTCGATGGAGGGTGCGATCTCCACCACTTTTTGATAGCGGCGTTGCACAGAGCAATCGCGTTCGTGGAGGTGGACAACATTGCCGTGTTGGTCTCCGAGGATTTGAACTTCGATGTGCTTAGCTCGCTTAATGTAGCGTTCGAGAAAAACTGCGGGGTTTCCGAAGGCGTTTTGGGCTTCTTCTTGGGCCTCGGCAAGGCGTGCCTGAAGCTCGGATGGTTTTTCAACGATTCTCATACCACGACCTCCTCCACCAAATGCGGCCTTAATGATGAGAGGGAAACCGACCTCATGAGCGACTGTGAGGGCTTGATCGGGATCGGAAATGGCGTCATCGGTGCCCGGGAGAACTGGTACTTTGGCTGCGATCGCCTGTGCGCGAGCAGCAGTTTTGTCACCCATGGAGCCAAGGAGGTCGGCGGATGGTCCAATAAAGGTAATGCCTTCGCGTTCGCAGGCGCGGGCGAAATCGGCATTTTCGGAGAGGAATCCATATCCGGGATGAATGAGAGTGACGCCTTTTGATTTTGCGAGGGCGACAATACCTTCGTAGTCGAGGTAGGCACCGACAGGACCTTTAGTGGCGTCGAGCTGGTAGGCCTCGTCAGCTTTAAAGCGGTGGCGGGAAAAGCGATCTTCCTCCGCGTATATTGCGACGGTACGGAGCCCGAGTTCAGTCGCAGCGCGGAAGACGCGGATGGCGATTTCGCCACGGTTGGCGACAAGGAGTTTTTGTTGGATGGCCATGTTGAATTGTGTGGAAGAGCTTAAAAGTCTGGAGGCCGGGGAGCCAACTACGGAATTTACGAATATTAATTTTTTGAGAGTATGGCCGGTCTAGCTTAAAACACCTCAAATTGCGTGGCGTGGTAGGAGATGAAATAGGAGCGTTCGTGGATTTAGAATGATCTCGTCTAAAGCAAGCTCAGAGGCCTGTGCTTTCTCGGCAGAGCTTGTCTATTTTCGAGGAAATGAGAAGAGCGATTTACGGACGTTTGATCGAAGATTTCAGAGTTGAGGGGCAATGGACTCAAGTCCAAGCCCCGTAGTGCTTGCTTGGGGGCAGGGAGTCGGCTACTCCTCCGGCACGATGTCTGAACTGCCTAAAGCTTATGAGCCCACTGAAGTCGAGAAGTCCTGGTATCAGGCCTGGCTGGATGCTAAGTGTTTTGAAGCGGATCCTTCTTCCGAAAAACCACCGTATTCAATCGTGATTCCTCCACCGAATGTGACAGGAATTCTGCACCTAGGGCATGTTTTAAATAATACGATACAGGATATTCTGGCTCGTCGGGCTCGACAGAAAGGTTGCGAAGTGCTCTGGCTTCCGGGGACTGATCATGCAGGGATTGCAACCCAGACGAAGGTTGAACGTCAGCTTAGGGAAGAGGAGGGGAAGACGCGGCGAGACATTGGACGCGAAGCTTTTTTAGAAAAGGTGTGGGATTGGAAGGACAAGCATGGTGGTATTATTATTAAGCAGTTGAAGCGATTGGGTTGCTCGTGCGACTGGAGTCGGGAGCGCTTTACGATGGACGCTGACTACTCAAAGTGGGTCTCAAAAGTTTTTGCAGATCTCTTCAATGATGGGCTCATTTATCGTGGCAAACGGATGGTGAACTGGTGCCCGGTTTCACGGACCGCTTTGTCGGATGAGGAAGTCATTCCGAAGAAGCAAAATTCGAAGCTCTACTATATGAAGTATGAGTTGGTTGAAGAACCCGGAAGATTTCTGGAAGTAGCGACGACAAGGCCTGAGACTTTGATGGGTGATGTCGCGGTAGCGGTGAATCCCAAAGATGAACGCTATGGCAAGTATATTGG
>DIHU01000085.1:0-2181 GCA_002420315.1 Akkermansiaceae bacterium UBA5688 | reverse complement strand
GATCCGGAGTTTGGAACAGGTGCGCTAAAAATTACGCCGGCCCACGATAAAGCAGATTTTGAAATCGGCGTGCGGAATGATCTTGAGATCATCGATGTATTCCATGCTGATGCGACAGTTAACTGCCCAGAAGTTCCTGATTTGGACGGATTAGACCGATTTGTGGCGCGAAAAAAGGCCTCCGTGATGCTGGAGGAAATGGGCTTATTGATTAAAGTGGAGGAGCACGAAAATAACGTGGGCTTTTCCGAGCGGGCGGATGTGCCAATTGAGCCGCGGATATCGATGCAGTGGTTTTTAAAATATCCAGCTACCGAAGAGACTGCGGCGGCGATTGCAGATGAGGGGATTGATTACCGCCCGGCACGCTGGGCCAAAACACATGCGAACTGGATGGATGGTATTCAGGATTGGTGTGTTTCGAGACAGCTTTGGTGGGGGCATCGGATCCCTGTTTGGTATCGAAAGGATAAGGTCGAAGCGCTGCAGGAATCGGAATCTTTGACTCTCGAAAATCTCGAGGCGGGAGATTTACACGTGAGTGCTGAACCTCCGATTGACCCAGAAAATTGGATGCAAGATGATGATGTGCTGGATACCTGGTTTAGCTCATGGCTTTGGCCATTTGCGACGATGCAGAATTTCAATAAGGAATCTAATCTGGTGAAGAAGTTTTACCCGACTACTGATTTAGTCACGGGGCCAGACATTATCTTCTTTTGGGTCGCCCGTATGATTATGGCAGGATATCGCTTCAAGGGAGAATTACCTTTTAAAAACGTATTTTTCACCTCGATTATTCGGGATATTCAGGGCCGAAAAATGAGTAAATCGCTTGGGAATTCGCCTGATCCGATTGACCTCATGGAAAAATATGGTGCGGACGGATTACGTTTTGGCCTGATGAGAACAGCACCGATTGGTGCTGATCTTCGTTTCGATGAGGCTCAGGTTGAAGAGGGGAGAAACTTTGCTAATAAAATCTATAATGCCTGTAGATTCCGTCGTATGGCTGGGAGTGATTCTAAGGCAGACTTTAAGCCTTCGGCATGCGAGACACTTCGGCCATATCATTTAGATATTTTGGCGAAGTGTGATCAGTTGGCCAAGAATCAGGAGTCTGCCTATACTGATTATCGCTTTAACGAGATTGGGCAGCAGCTCTATGATTTCCTATGGAGTGAGTTCTGCGATAAATTCTTGGAGGCAGTGAAGGGGGATTTGCGCGATGATGCTAGTGAATCTCAGCGCGAGACCACACTGGGGGTTTTTGATTCGGTGATGCTTCGTTATCTTCAGTTGCTTCATCCTTATATGCCACACTTGACCGAAGAATTGAGTTTGCGGATGGGGTATATCAAAGAAGGTCAGTTTGTGATGGAAAAAGAGCTTCCTGTTTCCGATTTATTAGACGGAGTGGATGTCAGAAAGATCTCGGAGGGTTGCGAGCAAGCAGCAGCTGTTTATAAAACAGCCGCACAGTTGCGTAATTTGAAGGCAGAATATCGACTCGCGGCTCGTAAGGATGTGAGGTTTATCGCTAAGACAGGTCCTTCGTGGTTGGAATCAGAAGCTAATACGTTATCCCTCCTTGTTGGGTCAGAAGGACTTACTCGAGACGAGAATTACATTCCCGAGCAGGGAACGCCGGGAGCGGTCACTGCCGCTGGAGAATTGTTTATGCCCCTTGCAGGATTGATTGATGTGGAGGGAGAAAAAGCTCGTCTCGATAAGGAGATCGAGAAAATTCAGAAGGAAGTCGGCAAATCGAAGGGTAAGCTGGGTAATGAGAATTTCGTTGCTAATGCCAACCCTGAGGTTGTAGCCGTTGAGCGTGAACGTCTTACCGAGTGGGAAGGTAAGCTGTCCCAGTTGCAAGAAATGCGCTCAAATTTAACATAAATAAAACTTAGGTTGGAGCCATTGCTAGAATCATGTTTATTTCAGCCAACAGAGATGGAGGTGGCCGATTTATTAGACAGTCAAGGTATCAGTGGTGATAATGCGCAGCTACTTGCAGCGGTTGGCGTTGAGACCTTAGTAGGTCTTTCTCAAAGTGATCCCGGAGGTTTACTTGAGGAGTTGGAGACTGCGAATTCCCATCTTGGATTGGTTGAGCAACTACCAAATCTTGATCAAGTGGTGACGTGGATCGAGGAAGCCCGTAATCGGTCGGGGGAG
>DIHU01000149.1:12760-13607 GCA_002420315.1 Akkermansiaceae bacterium UBA5688 | reverse complement strand
GGGTCGGAGGCTTGCCCCTCCGCGAAGCGGTCGGCCAGAATGTCGATGATGCCGTCGTGCCCGGCCACGAGCTCGCTCATCTGCCACTGGAGGTCTGGATGGGACTCGGCGGCTTCCTCGCAGATCTTAGCGACATCGCCACCGGGCCCGGCATGGCGGCCGGGTGAGGCGAAGAGCATAGAGACGATGATTTCGTTGCGGAAACCCTCGGTGCCGATGACGCGTTCGAGGAGAGGTTCGTTAAAAGCATACTCATCCCCATCACGGCGCTCCATGGAACAGGCCACGACTTGGGGGAATTCGCATTCTGGAAGAAGGCGGCGAACTTGCTCGCCTAGATGGTTGCGCACTTCGGTGACCTTGATACGAGGTGCGCCGTGGTCCACGAGTGCAATGGAAGGAGAGGTGAATCCGCGCTTCTCACGGGAAGCATGAATCTGGTCGATGAGGATCTGTGCCATGCGCTCGTCACCCGGATCATCCAAATCGACCACGCAGGGACTGATGCGCACTTCGAGGTCAGGCCAGGTGGCGCGCATGACTTCCACACGCTGAGGCATGTATTCAAGAATGGCCGCAGTGGGACCAAAGAACATGGGGGTCACATGGAATCTGCGAACGCCATCTTCGAGTTTCTTCAGGACGAAGGACTCGAAAACCTCCGCTGGAATGTCATTGAGTTTGTTGGGAGAAATCTTGGTCGAGTGGAGAAGAGAAACCGGATGAATGGTCTCGCCTACCTTCTTACCCAATCTTTCTGCAAGACTGCGTAAGCTAAAAGTTGCCTCCGGGCGGTAGGAGCCGTTGTCGCTGATCAAATAGCAGATTTCTTCATTCATGTTTGGCC
>DIHU01000149.1:0-12344 GCA_002420315.1 Akkermansiaceae bacterium UBA5688 | reverse complement strand
GGAGTTCATGGGGGAGAAAGGGGTTGATGTTCGGAGGCGGTGCTGCCGCCAAGGGCGAGAGGCTAGAGCTTAAGAGGAAGGCGAGAATGAAAAGAACAGCACTGCGGGGTGGTAGTTGCCCTACCATCATATGCAACAAAAGGTAGGGCAATCGCGCGTGCCTCGGCGAAGCCTTGTGAAGACAAGTCCTCGCGATGCCGTCTAATTTAATTACGGGTAACATAAACATAATAAGCACTCAGAATAGTGCTCTCTCCGCGAAACCAGGTATGCAATGCGATAGGACCCTTTTTCAGCTGTGCCGTAAATGTGATTGAGGTGTCATTTGGTCCGACAGATTTATTTAAACCTTCAAAGCGATAGGGTCTTTTATCTCCTATATCCAAATGATGGTAATCACTCAGGTAGAAACTAGCCGTATCGATATCCATAGCACCTTGACCTCCTTCCGATGGAGCGATGATTGGTCGATCAATTTCTTTAGGCCAACGACGCAATTCAAAGTCGTATTCGCCATCTTCTGCCACTTCCAGCATCCAATAACCGCTTTTTTGCTGGCCGACACGTATCTGCCTTTGTTGATCGATGAACACATCCAGCCATTCACATCCGGTTAGACGCGACGGATTTTCATGCTCGCTGCCGATAACTACTCGTTGCACATCATTAGCATGCGGTCCGACATCCGCCCACCATTCGTCCAAACGATTTCGCAATTTCGCTAGCACCTTCGGATGTTTATCGATTACATTGGTGGCCTGCAAAGGGTCGGTCTCAAGATTATAAAGCTCACGGTCTTCCAAAAGTCGCCAGCGCTTCCACAATACCTCTCCCTGATTACGATACATCAATGTCTGAGCGAACGGGGTTGGATAGTTCACGAAACCTGGCATCCGACTGTAATTGATCACCAACATACGATCTTCGGGGACAGTCGTCCGCCCACGTAAAACAGGAGCCAGGCTCATGCCATCGAATTTGCGATCGGTCAGGATATTGCAGAGATCCAACAAGGTCGGCAACATATCCTGAACTTGAGTCAATCCATCGATAGCCTGAGGTTTTGCTAAACCTCCGTTCGGCCAACTAATGAGACAAGGAACTCTGTGACCACCTTCCCAGAGTTCTGTTTTCATCCCGCGCATTCCCGCATTGTAATAGAGAGGCCCATGGGTGCTTCCATTGTCTGTCTGAAACACGACTATCGTATCATCTCTCAGACCTTCATTTGAAAGAAACTTCATCAACGCGCCCATGTTGGTATCGATATTGCGAACCATGCCAAGATAGTCGGCTAAGCGAGCCTTGAGCCCCCTGCCCATATTCGCAAATTCTTCTTGAGCCAAGATTTCGGCAATCGCCTTCTCATCTTCTTTTTTTGCAACCAAGGGACCGTGAGGCGTATTCGGCGCAATATAAGCGAGAAACGGTTTTCCCGACTCTGCCGATTGCTTAATAAAAGATAAGGCTTCCTCAAAAAAGACATCCGTACAGTAGCCTTTGTACTGCTTGAGCTTCCCGTTGTTTATATAGGTATCATCAAAGTAATCATTCCCCCAATAATCAGGAACCGATCCAATGTGGGACGAAGGAAACCAAACCGTCTCGTCAAACCCTCGATCTTCCGGCCTAAACGGATAGTTGGCACCTAAATGCCATTTCCCAAAAATGCCAGTAGTGTAACCTGCATCTCCAAAGAAGTTGGCCATGGTAGGTATTTCAGGACGCAACAACGCACGCCCACTACTCACATTGGTTGCTCCATTGCGGGCCGCATCGAGGCCAGTCATTAACTGACCTCGGGTTGGCGCACACATCGGGGACACATGGTAATCCTCCAGTCGCAAACTCTGACCATGCAGACGATCAAGGTTGGGCGTTTTTAGAATGGGATTCCCATGGACCGAAAGTTCTGGATACCCCTGGTCGTCGGTCATGACGACAATCACGTTCGGCTTCGCCGGCAATGAAGCGGTAATCAGAAGGAAGAAGAGCGCAGATCTGAAGAAATTCATTTTTAAACCTTAGGTTTTTGGAGTAACACATGTAAGACCAAATGGAGGGGTAACATCACTTTCATCCCTGGAAGCGTCTTTTCCTGTTACATTACGCGTTATCTCTTATACCAATGAAAAACGCTCGTTTAACCTTCTGTCTCCTCCTGACCACCCCCCTGCTATGCCCTCTCACGGCGAAGCCGTCAATGGATGAAACAGTACGTTCCCCGAACGTCATCGTGACTGCTAGGAATTTGCTTTTAGAGGAAAGTCCGTGAAGAACGAATTTGGGCGGAATACATGGGGGAGAAAGGGGGTTGATCAATTACCTTTCCGTAGCGTTATTTTACCCGCGACGCGTTTTTTGCTGTTTTACACTCGACCATTCGACCTAAAGAAAGGATCTCTCCCCCGAATGAAATTGGAAATCCAGCAGCTCTCGAAATGCTATTCTAATGGGGTTCAGGCCTTATCGCAGGTGTCTTTAACCTGCCCAAAAGGAATTTACGGCCTGCTAGGGCAAAACGGAGCCGGTAAATCAACGCTGATGCGCACAATTGCGACATTGCAGGATGCTGATGAGGGAGAGATTTTTCTAGACGAGGTCAATCTTCAGAAATTTCCTAAAGAGGCTCGCAGCATGATCGGGTATCTCCCCCAGGATATGGGAGTTTATCCAAATATGAGTGCTTTGGAAACTCTTGAGTATTTCGCGGGGCTAAAAGGACTTCACCGGGTGAACCTTCATGAGGAATTAGAGCGGGTGAACCTCGTCAATGAGGCGCATCAGCGCTTAGACACCTACTCGGGTGGGATGCGGAGACGCTTTGGCATCGCGGTGGCCTTTCTCGGTCAGCCACGCTTAGTCATCGTGGACGAGCCTACCGCGGGCCTTGATCCATTTGAGCGGAGACGCTTTCAGCACCTTTTGGCAACGGCGGCTCAAAACTGCATCCTCATCCTCTCATCTCACATTGTGGAGGATATCTCTGATCTCGCCTCTAATATGGCGATTCTTCACAAGGGAAAGGTTCTCGCTGAGGGACCTCCCTCTGAGTTGGTGAGTAAACTTGAGGGGAAAATTCACCTCACCGAGGTTCCATTCGAGCACTACGAAGAAGCTCATCGCGAACATCAGGTCTTATCCTCTCGTCCCAAGAAAAACTCACACCTTCTCCGGATTTATAGTAAAGAAGCTCTCGGAGGTGACTTTACGATGGTCCCCCCTGACTTGGAAGATTTCTACGCGTTTCGCGTTGGAGAAGAGTCTCAAAAATCCGACCTCGTCAAATCGTGACTCGCTTCTTAGCTCAGCTCAAACACGAGTGGCGGCTACAACGCCGGCGACCTTTCGTCATCATTTGCGCGGGGATCTACTTCATGATCGCGTTCGGAGACGCTTATCAAGCGGGACTCGCCGGAGATGGCTTCCAGTGGATCAATGGAGCTGATGCCATTTCGACACGCTCAGTCATTCTCAGCCTTTTCGGCATTCTTGCGATCGCGGGAATCATTGGTCAAGCAACGAGCCTGGATCGAGAATCTAAGACCGAGGAGCTCGTGCTCTCAGCGACAGCAGACCGGACCGCACTCGGGATTCCACGTTTTCTCGTTGGCTGGCTCATCGCCATCGCGATCGGCGCCTGCTTCATCCCTGGGATGTGGCTCGGATCCATGATGCCTGGGATCGCTCCCGAATCGAGGGGCGACACCGTTTCGACCCACTATCTCAAGGGACTTTTTTACTTTATCGTTCCGAATTTCCTCATCGTGAGCGCCTTCGCTTTTGCAATTGGAAGCCGCTTTCGAAGTCAGGGTGCGACTTGGCTAGCCTCGGTCGGTCTTTTAGTGTTCTGGATCCTCACCCGGATGCTCATCGGCCAGGATGTTCTTAGGCATGATGTCTTCTCTACCTGCGCTCTGCTCGATCCCTTCGGAAGCATCGCGGCCGCACAGTATTCCATGACTTGGACCGTCGAGCAAAACAACACCACCTTCATCCCCTTCCAAGGGCTCCTCCTTTGGAATCGCCTGCTTTGGTCTGGCTTGGCAATCATCTTAGTCTTGTTCACTCTGCGCACCCTTCCCCTCCAGCCCACGACCTCTAAGAATTCTGGCAAAAATCGTAAAAAGAGTAGCCTCCACCCGGGCTGGCTTCCGCGCTCTCCTTTCTGGCTCTCTCTGCGCTGGGAGTTCGTTTCCTTACTCCGGCAGCCTGGCCTCCGGCTCTTCCTCTTTTTAGCTGCGGTTTCCCTATGGTTCGCCGCTTCTTCCGCGAGCACTCATCAGTTTTCCCTCCCCACTACCGACCTTCTCGTCCACAACACGGGATTCTATTTCGATAAAATCCTAACCCTAGTTCTAGTCTGGTCCGCTTCAGACCTCATTCATCGGGAAAGGAGCCACCAGATTCACGAACTTACAGACAGTCTTCCGAGTTCATCATTTTCGCATTTCCTGGCTAAAACTCTCACTCTCCTGCTGATTGTCCTGATCTTTTGGGCCCTCGCCGTCTTGGTGAATGTCGCCTACCAAGCCTCGAATGGCTTCTTCCACTTCGAGCTGGGCTTACACCTTGTGGATTCTTTCCTCATCAAGGCTCCCTATTACCTCTTCATGGCAATTTTAGCGATGAGTCTGCAGAGCCTCATCCGGCACCGTTATTTAGCGATGGGGATCTTTTTACTGATTTATGTGCTCCCCGTCTTGCTTGATGGCCTCGGCTTTTATCATCCGCTATTCCGCTACGGGCAATCCAACTTCTTCTGGTATTCCCTGATGGATGGTTATGGCCATTTCCTCGAAGGTCATTACTGGTTCTTAATTTATTGGTCCCTGGGTGCTCTTCTCCTCTGGACCCTCGCTTCCGCGACACTGGTGCGAGGCACCCAAGCAAGAGCTCGTTTCACACTCCTCCGGGAGCGCTTCGGCTCAACTCGGGGAATGGTCACACTTTTAACTCTGACGATCCTTTTCATTGGGACTGGCTGGAGCATCTGGCATCAAACCTCTCAACAAAACCAATGGCCCTTGGTCTCAGATGACGCAGTCAAAGCAAACATCGAAAAAACACTAGGCCCTACCTGGAAAGACAAACCTCAGCCGAGAGTGGTTCGGATGAATTACGAGGTAGATATTTTCCCCGAAGAACGTCGCTTCCAGCTCTCTGGCAAGTATACGCTCCACAATCCTTTCGACACTCCGATCACCGAGATCCTCCTCCTTACGGAGCCAGGTCTGGAGCTATCCAAGGTCGCTTTTCCAGAATTAGGCGGGACCCTCATTGAAAAAAATGCCGCTCTCTGCAGTGAGCACTGGAGGCTTAACTCACCTCTTGAGCCAGGTGCGCGGAAGACGATGTCTTTTGCTACATCGTGGGCTCCTAAACCAGGATTCCGCGCGCGCGCCCAGAATGACTCTATTAATGAAGTCGGTCCCACTGAAATCCTAGGAAATGGCACCTCAGTCCTAAATCTCCAACTGATGCCAGCAATAGGGTTCACCGACCGATTTGAGCATAAGCCGAGCTGGAAACGTCGCAAATATGGTCTAAGCGAAGATTGGACACCTCCTGATCCCGCCTTTGGCCTCACTCAAGCCCTTGACACCCTCCACCTTGGCTGGGTAGACCAGATTGACGCCAAGATCTCGACAAGCGCAGACCAATATCCTCTGCATATCGGCACAATCATCAATGACACGACCGAAAACGGACGTCGCACGATTCAGTATCAGCACAGTCGCCCTTCCAGAGGATGGAGTGAAATCCTCTCCGGCCGCTACAAGACTTTAGATGTTGAGACCAAAGAAGGGATCGTTCCCATGACTTTTTACTATGATCCTCGTTATGCCTACACGCTCGACCGTATGGGTGAGGAGTTTAACAATGCCCTCAATTATTTCACCTCCGCATACGGAGAGCCGCCATTTGACCACTTCCGACTGGCGCAGCAGTCACTCCACTTTGACGGACTGGGAAACAGAGGTGGCTTAGGCTTTGCTACCGAGATTCTCGGTTGGAAATCTGATCTCAAGCGGAGCAAGGGAGACGATATCTCTAAAATGGCAGCTCACATGATGGGGATGAGCTGGTTTGGCGATCAGATTATTCCCGCAAACATCGCCGGAGCTAAAGTCATCCATGCAGGGCTCCCCTACTGGTCCTCGGGCCTCTACCTTCATCAACAGCGTGGGCCTCATCGCTCGCGCGAACTCCGTCGCCAAGAGATGCGCGAACTATTCCGGAAGCGCGGCAAGTTGGCAGACGTGGAATCTCCGTTTATCGAGGAGCACAAAGATTCGGGAATTCTCAAAACGAAAGGACTGATCTTGCTGACCAATCTCGCAGAACTGACAGATAACAAATTCATCGAAGCCTCCTTCCGCCAATTTCTGGAACAGTATCGCTACCACCCCGCCCCTTACCCCACGGCAGAAAATTACCTCAGTATCCTTGAAAAGATCGTTCCAAGCGAATTCCATCAGCTCATTGACGACACCTTTCGCCATATCACACGCTGGGACCTCCGGGTGATCTCTGCAACTGTCACACCTTTGACAACTGGCGAATGGCAGACCACCGTAGAAATCGAGGCACGGAAATATCGCAGTCGGGACCTTGGATCGGAGGAAGAAGTGGAGCTGAACACTCCTCTTTTCCTCTCAGTCTCTGAGCGCCAAAACTCAACACCAGGCGAAGAAACAAGCATGCTGATCGAGCCCCCATCTGGCCGCAGCATTCATCAGTTCACGACTTTACAAAAACCGAAGTGGGCCACGATTGACCCAGATTTCTTACTTCCTGACCCCGTCTTACGCGATCAGACGATGCCGACTGCTAGGAATTTGCTTTTAGAGGAAAGTCCGTGAAGAACGAATTTGGGCGGAATACATGGGGGTGAAAGGGGGTTGATCGCAATGAGATCAACGAGAACACAGGCATGATCCTGCGGGTGCATCGCTTAAATTTCTGCATGGAAGGCTTTGTCGCAGAGCCCAGCATGGCAGAGCTCGTTGCATTGGCTCGTGAGTTCGACCTTCCTGTGGTCGAAGATCTTGGGAGCGGCGCAATGGTGGCAACCGATTTATTGGCACCTCTCGAGCATGAGCCAACTACCGCAGAGGCTCTCGCGGACGAAGTGGATCTCGTTTGCGTCAGCGAAGACGAACTTTTTGGCGGTCCCTAGGCCGGAATCATTGCTGGAAAGCGTGAATTGATAGCCAAACTGAAAAAGAACCCGTTTTTCTGGGCTCTTCGCTGCCCTCAAACAACTATAGCCCTTGTCCACCCGTCTTACTGGGCAGGCTCTTCTATGACACGATAGTAGAGCACTCGAGAATTCATTGGCGGCGTATGCATGATGATCGTGGTAGCACCATCACTGGGAATACCGTCATAGGCTTCGAGCCAAGTATCTAGATCGACCGATGTCTCAAGCCGGTAGGAACGATTGGCGGTCGATGAGAAAGAGATGACCACCTGACTCTCACTGTTGAAATCGATCTCAGTAATCTGCAGCGGTGTTGACTGCTGCGCGAATGCATACGGCGCAGCGAGCAGGGCCGTCCCTCTATTGTCCTGAAGCATGATACTGAAAGAGTCCCCAACAAAAACGGGCGATCCATCCGCATAGGTGAGGTCGCGAGGTAGTCTGAATTCGAACTCATTTGCGCTCTCGAATGGGCTCAACATCCAGGGAATGGCACCAACGTCTCCCTCATTGAACCCACCGCCTCGCTGATCAAACCCAGAGCCCGATTCGATCAGAAGTTCTGAACCAAACGTGGGAACAGCACCTGGCACCTGATAACCCGACCAGCTATCGCCATCGGTATCGATGAACACATGTGTATTGAAGGTGGAAAATGGAGCTCCGTCTGTGTGCAAAGTGAAGCGAACAAACAAAGAGTCTGCATCATTGGCTATCCAGATTGCATCAAAGTCGATTTCGTCGCGCGACGAAACACGGCGCGCTTGAGGCGCGATATCTGCCCAGTCAGCGAAGTCTCCATCTGGCACGATCGACGCAAACACGGGGCCGGGAGGCGCAGAGGCAAAAATGTAGCGCGACTCCAGCACGACGTTGCCCCGATTGTCCTGCAAGGCTAGCTCGAATTTTTCAGCCGAAAATACTGGGCTTCCGTCGGCAAATGTCAGCGCTCTGGGAATCCTCAACTCGAAGTCCTCAGCAGCGACCGTGGGTGCAAGCCCCCAGTCGATGACTCCCACATCTCCTTCATTGAATTCTCCGCCTCGCTGGTCAAATCCGCTGCCTGATTCGATCATCATTTCAGAACCAAACATGACTTCCTGCACTGCATAGCCCGTAGCATCGTCAGAGTCCGAGTTGATAAAAAGATGGCTATTGAACGTCGAAAATGCTGCGGCCGCGGAATGAAGCGTGAATCGGACATAAAGGTAGTCGTCGTCGTTGGCGAGGTAGACGTCCTTATAATCGATCACTTGTCCTCCCGATTCCCGAGCGCTACGGGAAGGAATCCCTGTCCAGTCCGCAGTGTCACCGTCCACCTCGATATCCGTGACAAAAACACCTGGTTCGTCAGGATCAACTGGGGGCTCAGCAATCTCCGGTAGCTCACCAGCGATCCGGTAACGCACCTTGGAGCCCGAAGTCTCGTCACCACGGTTGTCATGAAGCACCAGACGAATTTCGTTCTGCTGAAACACGCGTGTGCCATCGGCATAGGTCGCGCGTAGCGAGATCTGAAACTCAAAATCCAATCCCGACTCCACAAAAGGATCGGGAGCCAACTGCCAGGCCAGCGCGGAGACTCCGCCCTCGTTGAAGCCTCCTCCGCGTTGATCAAATCCAGCACCGGATTCGACCAGAAGCTCGGACCCAATGTCTGCACCACCAGGTGAAGGAAGTCCCGTCAGTGGGCTATCGTCAGCATCGACAAACACATGGGAATTGAACGTTGAAAAAGGCGCGCCATCTTCATAGAGCGTGAATCGGACATAGAGAAAATCTTCGTCATTAGCTACCCACACATCCTTGTAGTCGATGTCCCCAAAATCCTCCTCGTCGGTGACATTTACTTCGATCCCTTCCCAGTCCGAGAAATCGCCATCAACAGTGATATTGGCAAAATTCGATGCTGCGGTGGGTTGTGGGACGGTCGACAGCACCACCTCATTGGTATCTTCGTTAGGCTCATCTGCACCGTCCACGGCTCGAACGGCGAACAGATACTCAAAATCATTATCAAGACCAGTGACTGTGAACTCGAACGGATACCTACCGGCTCCTGCTCCGCTCTTGTAGGTCTCAGGAATGGAAACCTCGACCCCATCCAGCTTTGTAGCCGTCTCAAAATCCAGCTCAAACTCGTCGGTGAAGTAGACATTATACGACACCGGACCGGTCTGATCGCGCGCTACGTCCCAGCGCAAAGTTGCCTGTCCATCTCCTGCAACCACCTCTTGGACGCCGACTCTAGGGTCGGCTAGCTGCCCGCCGCTAGCTGCAGTGCTGTCCCATACAGGAGCTGCGCTGTCTGGATTCTCGGTGGCCCACTCCGCCGCGGCGGAACTGAACGCACTGCTCAGCGAAATATTTGTCCGATATAGCGGCCATCCCTGAATCTCCATGCACTCCTCGTAGTCTTGATCGATAATCGACGCGGGAAGGTTCGCAGGATGATCGTATCCTAGCGCAAGCACGGTGAAGCCATCGGGTCGTCCAGCTTCTGCGTTGATTTTAGGAGCGAAGTTGAACTTATTATCATCAAAGAATGGAGTTACCTCATCTTCATCGCTGATGTCAGTGTAGTAACTTTCGAACAGCACCATCTGGAGGTATTGACGCGGATTGTAGGCATAGGTCTTAAGGTTTGGGTTGAAGAAGAAGACACCTCGATTCGCCATCAAGACTTTCAATGGGTATGACTCATGAATGCGCTTGATCAGCTCCTGCATCCCTGGTGCAGTCCACTCGTAGCCACCAAAGCTATCAGGCGCCGCAGTATCGACAGTATCGAGGAATGCGCCGTCGCACCCGAGTCCTTTACCAGCTTCTCCCATCACCTCATCCAGTCCAGCCATTCCAGAATCTCCGATGGTCATCGATTGTAATGCAGTGAACCAGGCCGGATCCCCCGCATTAACAAAAGGAGCACCGAACGTGCTGTTAATGTCTGGTTGGCCGTCGTTATCACCGTCCAGATAATACGACGCGTATCCAGTTCCCCCCGGAGAAGGGCTCCCTAACATCTTCCCGTCTTCTACTTCGGCCAATGGAACGTCGCTGGAAGCTCTAGGATCGACACGAGGCCCGCTACCATCACCAGCGATCGGAGCATCTGTTCGAGCGTCTTCTCCTATCGAAGCGTATCCCAGGACGAGGACGTCATCTGCCGTTCCGTCCAGCTGATCCTTACCTGCCTGGATCGTGGAAACGTTCGCTGCCGTGATGTTGCTCCGTGGATGCAGGACTACCAAGAGGTATTGATTGCGCGCGGCCTCTACCTTTGCCGCATCCCAGTCACCATAATAGATCAAGTAAGGGGTTTGAGTGTTGATGCCTGGAATTGCGCCTACTTGACTGACTGCTTTCGTGTGAAATAGAACGAGTAGCAGTGGCAGCACTCGAATCGATATTCTGAGACTCGCATTCATCAATCCATTAGACCTTTTCATTGCCTCAATGTTTGAGGTGACGCCATTGAAGTCAACGTTTTCGGACAGATATTCTCCACAGTCAGGCATGAGCGGAAAGCATCGCCGGGAGCCGGATAATATGGTCGAGGGTGCAGGAGTAAGCTAGCTAGGCTAGGACGTCTTGGATGACGTGGCCGTGGACGTTTGTGAGCCTGCGCTCGAGGCCGTTGTGGTAGTAGGTGAGGCGTTCGTGGTCGAGACCCATGAGGTGAAGAATGGTCGCATTGAAGTCGTAAACGCTGGTGGGGTCTTTTTCGGCTTTGGCGCCGAAGTTGTCACTGGTGCCGTGGCTATGGCCTTTTTTGACGCCGGCCCCGGCGAGGAAGCAAGTAAAGGCATCGGGGTTGTGGTCGCGGCCGGTTCCGTTGCCTTGGAGGAAGGGCATTCGACCGAATTCGGTGGCCCAGACGATGAGGGTGTCGTCGAGCATACCGCGTTGTTTGAGATCGGCGATAAGGGCAGCGGTGGGTTGGTCCATGATCTCAGCCTGCCTGGCGTGGGTGTCTTTGATGTTGGAGTGGCTGTCCCAGTTTGTGATGCCGTTTCCACCGGAAGGATCAGAGCCATTGAAGAGTTGGACGACGCGGACGCCTTTTTCGAGGAGGCGGCGGGCGAGGATGCAGTTCTTGGCGTATTCTTTTTTGAGGTTGGAGCCGGTATCAGTACCGTATTGTTTGTGGATGGAAGTGGGCTCGTTGGCGAGGTCCATCATTTCGGGAACGGAGACCTGCATTTTGCCTGCGAGTTCGTAGCTGGCGATGCGGGCCGCGAGGTCGGCGTCACCGGGGTATTTTTCGAGATGGCTTCCGTTGAGGCGCTTCAGAACTTCGGCAGTGAGTTTGTCGTCTGTGGCATTATAGCCGTCGGGCCGACGTAGGTTAGCGGGAGGATTTTTTGCGTTAAAGTCGGTGCCTTGGAAGGCGGCGGGGAGGAAGCCGTTGCCGAAGTTGTTTTTGCCGGAGCGGGCCATGCCGCGCGGGTCGTTGATGGCGACGAAGGCAGGGAGGTCTTCATTGTCGGAACCAAGAGCGTAGGTGACCCAGGCTCCGAAGGAGGGAAAGCCTTCCATGGTGAAGCCAGTGTTCATGAAGTTTTCGCCCTGAGGGTGGGCGGAGGTCATGGTGTGGAGGGAGTGGAGAAAGCAGAAGTCGTCGGCGTGGGATCCGAGGTGGGGGAGGAGGTCGGAGATCATTTTTCCGGACCTACCGCGGGGCTTAAAGTCCCAGAAAGGTTTGGCGATGTTACCGGTGGGCCCTTCGAAGGTGACGGCGGGGATGCCTGGTGGCTTTTCGCCGTGGTATTTGTAGAGGTCTGGCTTGTAGTCGAAGGTGTCGACGTGGGAGACGGCACCGGGGCAGTAGATGACAAGAACGCGCTTGGCGGCGGCGTCGTAGTGGGAGGGGCGGGTGAGGTAGGGGCTGTCTGGATCGATGTTGGGGCGGATGGGCGCTTTTCCTGTGAAATTGGTGGGATCGTCTTTGTCGTCGGCTGCGAGGAGATGGGCGAGGCCGAGACTGCCGAGGGAAAAGGCGGTCTTAGACATGAAGCCGCGCCGGTTGAGGAGGCTGCGGCCGAAGGGGGAGAGGTGTTCTGGAGGCATGGGCTGACAAGGAGGTTTCGCGTTGAAGCACCGAAGTGAATCAGATGAGGATATTTTAATCCGCTGC